>NZ_JBKQOU010000064.1:0-36492 GCF_052145335.1 Rhodoblastus sp. | reverse complement strand
CGCTGCCGCTCGTCGCCGCGGCGCCCCTGCTTGGCCTGATGCTCGGCCTGGAGCCGCAGGCGCAGGCCGGCGTCGCCGCGTCGCTGCTGGCGGGAACCCCGGCCCTGACCTTGCTCGGCGCCATTGGCGCGGCGCTGACCGCGGGCATGCGGCGCGGCGGCCTTTTGATGGCGGTGCTGATCCTGCCGCTGACGACGCCGGTGCTGATTTTCGGCGTTTCCACGGCTGCGGCGGCGAGCGGCGGCACGGTGCCTTTCCACACGCCCTTGCTGATTCTCTGCGCCCTGTCGCTGGCGACAATCGCCGGGGCGCCTTTCGCCGCCGCCGCCGCGCTGCGGGCGAGAGAGGCCTGAACCGTCACCGCCGCGGAGCTCATTCCGGATCAGCCCCACCATCGGACGAAGACTCCGGCTCCTGCGCCTGACCATCATCGATCGCCTTGGGCGTTTTGACTTTCTTGTGCCGCACGCCTTGGTGGAGCATCTCGATCTGCACCTGCTGGATTTCCGACAGGCGTTGCCATTGCCGGGAGATGAGGTAGTCGATTTTCTCGTGCAGATGGCGGATTTCCAATTCCGCCTTGAGGTTCACGCGATAGTCGTTGAAGGAGCGCTGACGGTCTTTGTCGTCCTGCCGCTTCTGGCTCATCATGATGACGGGCGCCTGGATCGCCGCAAGACAGGACAGCACGAGATTGAGCAATATGAAGGGATAGGGGTCGAACGCCGCCCCTTCGCCTCTGACGATATTGTAAGCCATCCAGATCATCAGAACGACGAAGAACGATATGAGGAACGCCCAACTTCCGCCGAAACTCGCCAAATGGTCGGAAAGACGTTCCCCCAATGTGCGCTGTTCGTCGTATTCGTCCTCGGTGTTCTCCGCGATTGTTTCCTGTTTCGCGATGCTTTCGGCGACCTGCCGGTCGAGTTCCGAGAATTCGCCATGCTCCTGCTGAAGCAGTTCTTCCACGTAAAGCTTCTGATAGCGGGCGAGTTCGCCAAAGCTGATCTTCGCGTTCGGCGGCAGGTCGGGAAAGTCGCGTCGGATGCGATCGGCGAGGGAAGGCCGCAAGCTGTCGATACGGATCAACTGGCGCTTGCGGTACATGCGCCCGCTGATCGCCGAGGTCGCTTTCTTGACGCGCTGCTTGACGTCGACCGTCTGGTCGTCGCCGTCAACGAAGTCCTGCTCTTCCTCAAAGTTTTGCTCGTCGACCTCCTGCTCGTCGACCTCCTGCTCTTCGATGCTATCGTCAAGCGAGGGCTTCTCCCTGTTTGGCGTCGTGACCATGGCCGTCTCCAGAAAAAACGTGTGAGCGAGGCTCACGAAAGGCGACGGCCCGCCGGGTATCCGGCGGGCCGTCCTGATCAAGCGATCACTTCAGGTCGTTGCGTTCAGGCGACCACGCTTTCAGCGATTTCGACAAACTCCGGAATCTGATCGAAGTTCATGTAGCGGTAGATTTCTTCGGTCTTGCCCTTCAGCGCGCCGAATTGCTCCATATATTCCTCGAATGTCGGAATCCTGCCCAGCAGCGCCGCCACCGAGGCCAGTTCCGCCGAGGAGAGGTAGACGCGGGTGTCGATGCCGAGACGGTTGGGGAAGTTGCGGGTCGAGGTCGAGATCGCGGTAGAGCCCTTGCGGACCTGGGCCTGGTTGCCCATGCACAGCGAGCAGCCGGGCATTTCCATGCGGGCGCCGGACTTGCCCAGCGTCGCGTAATAGCCTTCCTCGGTCAGGATGTGGGCGTCCATCTTGGTCGGCGGCGCGATCCACAGCCGGGTCGGGATGTCGGTCTTGCCGGCGAGGATTTTGCCGGCGGCGCGGAAGTGGCCGATGTTGGTCATGCACGAGCCGATGAAGACCTCGTCGATCTTGTCGCCGGCGACCTCGGACAGGACCTTGACGTCGTCCGGATCGTTGGGGCAGGCGAGGATCGGCTCCTTGACATTGGCCAGGTCGATCTCGAACACCGCCGCATATTCGGCGTCGCCGTCGGGCTGGAGCAGGACCGGGTTGTCGATCCAGGCCTCCATGGCCGCGATGCGGCGCTCGAGCGAGCGTCGATCCTGGTAGCCCTGAGCGATCATCCACTTCATCAGCACGATGTTCGAGGACATGTACTCGATGATCGGCTCCTTGTTCAGCCGCACCGTGCAGGCGGCGGCCGAACGCTCGGCCGAGGCGTCGGAGAGCTCGAAGGCCTGTTCCACTTTGAGGTTAGGCAGGCCTTCGATCTCGAGGATGCGACCGCTGAAGACGTTCTTCTTCCCCTTCTTCTCCACGGTCAGCGTACCGTTCTGGATCGCCGCCAGCGGAATGGCGTTGACCAGGTCGCGCAGGGTGATGCCCGGCTGCATCTCGCCCTTGAAGCGGACGAGCACCGATTCCGGCATGTCGAGCGGCATGACGCCGGTCGCCGCCGCGAAAGCGACGAGGCCGGAGCCGGCCGGGAAAGAGATGCCGATCGGGAAGCGGGTGTGGCTGTCGCCGCCGGTGCCGACGGTGTCGGGCATCAGCAGGCGGTTGAGCCAGGAGTGGATGACGCCGTCGCCCGGCCGCAAGGCGACGCCGCCGCGGTTGGAGATGAAGCCCGGCAGTTCGTGGTGGGTCTGGACGTCGACCAGCTTCGGATAGGCCGCGGTGTGGCAGAACGACTGCATCACCAGATCGGCGGAGAAGCCGAGGCAGGCGAGATCCTTCAGCTCGTCGCGGGTCATCGGCCCCGTGGTGTCCTGCGAGCCGACAGTGGTCATCTTCGGTTCGCAATAGGTGCCGGGGCGCATGCCCTTGCCTTCGGGCAGACCGCAGGCGCGGCCGACCATTTTCTGGGCGAGGGTGAAGCCCTTGTGGGTGTCGGCCGGAACGGTCGGCAGGCGGAACAGGGTGGATACCGGCAGGCCCAACGACTCGCGGGCCTTGGCGGTGAGGCCGCGGCCGATGATCAGCGGAATGCGGCCGCCGGCGCGCACTTCGTCGAAGATCACATCGGACTTGACCGTGAACTCGGAAATGACTTCGCCGTTCTTCAGGGCCTTGCCGTCATAGGGGCGCAGCTCGACGACATCGCCGGTTTCCATCTTCGAGACGTCGAGCTCGATCGGCAGGGCGCCGGCGTCTTCCATGGTGTTGTAGAAGATCGGGGCGATCTTCGTGCCGAGGCAGACGCCGCCGAAGCGCTTGTTGGGGACGTAGGGGATGTCCTGGCCGGTGAACCACAGCACGGAATTGGTGGCGGACTTGCGCGACGAACCGGTGCCGACGACGTCGCCGACATAGGCGACCGGCAGGCCCTTGGCGACCAGCGCCTCGAGCTGCTTGAGCGGGCCACGGACGCCCGGCTCGTCTGGGACGATGCCGGGGCGGGCGTTCTTCAGCATGGCGAGGGCGTGCAAGGGGATGTCGGGACGGGTCGAGGCGTCGGGGGCCGGCGACAGATCGTCGGTGTTGGTTTCGCCGTTGACCTTGAACACGGTGACGGTGAGCGATGAGGGCACCTCGGGACGCGAGGTGAACCATTCGGCGTCGGCCCAGGACTGGATGACGCCCCGGGCGTTGGCGTTGCCCTTGTCGGCCAGTTCCTTGACGTCATGGAAATAGTCGAACATCAGCAGGGTCTTCTTCAAACCCTCGGCCGCGACGGCGCCTACTTCCGAATCGGCTAGCAGGTCGATCAGCGGCTTGATGTTGAAGCCGCCGAGCATGGTGGCGAGAAGCTCGGTCGCTTTTACGCGGGAGACGAGTGCGCTCGATTCCTTGCCCTGGGCGACCGCGTCGAGGAAGCCGGCCTTGATGCGGGCGGCGTCGTCGACGCCCGCCGGCACGCGATGGGTCAGCAAGTCGACGAGAAAAGCCTCTTCGCCGGCTGGCGGATCGCGCAGCAGGGCAATAAGCTCCTGGGTCTGCTTGGCGGAGAGCGGCAGCGGCGGAATTCCTAGAGCGGCGCGCTCGGCGACATGGGCGCGATAGGTCTCAAGCATCGACATTCGTTGACTCTTTCCTTGAACGTGAGAGAGCGTGGCGAGTCGATGGCCGCGCCCCGAAAGAAACTCGGAACGCATAAACGACAGCTGAGCCCTTCGCGTCAATTATCGTTCTTGCTAAGATGCTTGACCGTGGACGACGCCGCAAGGCTTGGGCCCCGTCCGGAAACCCCGTCAAATCTCGCCCGAATCTCGCCGGGTCGCCGTCATTTCGCCCGCAATTAATTGCATTTGGCGGCGAGCCCGCCTAATCAGGCGGCGAAAGGCTGCAGGTCGATGCTCAAATACGCCAATCCGACTTATTTTCTGGCGCTCGCCAGCCGGGTGATCCCGTGGCTCGCAGGCGGCGCCGCGCTCGCCTTGGCGGTCGGCCTCTATCTGACCTTTTTCGTCGCGCCGGACGATTACCAGCAGGGCGCCTCGGTCAAGATCATGTACATCCATGTCCCCTCGGCCTGGCTCGGCATGATGTGCTACATGGTCATGACCTCGGCCGCGCTCGGCACGCTGGTCTGGCGCCACCCCCTCGCCGACGCCGCGCAAAAGGCCGCTGCGCCGCTGGGCGCCGCCTTTACTCTGCTCTGCCTGGTCACCGGCTCGCTGTGGGGCAAGCCGATGTGGGGAACCTGGTGGGTGTGGGACGCGCGCCTTACTTCCGAACTGGTGCTGTTCCTGATCTATCTCGGCCTGATCGGCCTTTGGCAGACCATAGAGGAGCCGGCGCAGGCGGCGCGCGCCGCCGCCATTCTCACTCTGGTCGGCGTGGTCAATATCCCGATCATCAAATTCTCGGTCGACTGGTGGAACACCTTGCACCAATCGGCTTCGGTGTTCCGCCTCGGCGGTCCGGCGATTTCGCCGTCGATGCTGTGGCCGCTGCTGGTCATGGCCCTGGCCTTCACGCTTTTGTTCTTCACCCTGCATCTGATGGAAGTGCGCAACGAAATCTTGCGCCGCCGCCTTCGCCGCCTCAGCATTCTCGCGGCCAGCGCCGAAGACGCGGAATATTCCCCGGAGGCCGCGCGATGAAGGATTATTCCTCCTATATCTTCGCCGCTTACGGCTTTGCCGCCGTGCTGGTCGGTTTTGTGACCGTCAGGATCGTTCTCGATTATCGCGAGCTAAAAAAGCAGCTGGCGCGGTTCGACGAACGGGAGAAGGGCCAATGAGCGAGCAAAACGAAACGGCCCGGCCTCCGATGAGCTGGAGGGCCGCCCTGCCCCTGATCGGCTTTCTCTTTCTGGCCGGACTGTTCGTCATGCGGCTGCAATCGGGCGATCCTTCGGTGCTGCCTTCGCCGCTGATCGGGCAGCAGGCGCCCGCCTTCAAACTCGCCGGCATCCCGGAAGGCGACAGGCCCGGACTGTCCGACGCTGACCTGCGTCAGGGCAAGACCACGGTGCTGAATTTCTTCGCCTCCTGGTGCGGGCCGTGCCGGCTCGAACATCCGGTGCTGAAAAAACTGTCGGCCAATGAAGCCCTCAAAGCCATGGGTGTAAGAATCGTCGGGATCAATTACAAGGACGAGCCGGCCAACGCGCGAACCTATCTCGCCAGCGACGGCAATCCCTATGCCGCCATCGGCGACGATCTCAACGGCCGCGTCGGCATCGACTGGGGCGCGACCGGCGTGCCCGAAACCTTCATCATTCGCGGCGATGGAACCGTCGCCTTCAAATATACCGGGCCGATCACCGAACGGGCGCTGAACGACATCGTCCTGCCGGAAATCGAAAAAACTTTGCGCTAGATTTTCAGCGCCGCCCGCTTTTCTCCTGGATCGCCATGTCCCAAGACTTACATGCCAAGCCCCTGACCGCCAGAGCCTGCGGTCCTTTGCGCGGGCGGGTAAAACCGCCGGGCGACAAGAGCATTTCGCACCGCGCCTTCCTGCTCGGCCTGCTTTCGGTCGGCGAGACGCGTGTCGAAGGCCTGCTGGAGGGCGAGGACGTTCTTCACACCGGCCGCGCCTGCGCCGCGCTCGGCGCGAAGATCGAACGTCTCGGCGAAGGAAGCTGGAGCATTTTTGGCGCGGGCCTCGGTTCCTTGCTCGAACCGAGCGAAACGCTCGACTTCGGCAATGCCGGCACCGGCTCGCGCCTGATGATGGGCGTGGTCGGCGGTCACGGGATCACCGCACGGTTCGACGGCGACGCCTCCTTGCGCAAGCGGCCGATGCGCCGCATTCTCGATCCGCTGGTGCTGATGGGCGCGCAGGTGCTGGAACAGGCCGATGGCGGACGCTGCCCGATCCTGCTCAAGGGGACGCCCGAACCGGCCCCGATCGAATATCGCACGCCGGTCGCCTCGGCCCAGATCAAGTCGGCGGTGCTGTTCGCCGGGCTCAACGCGCTTGGCCGCACCACCGTGATCGAAAGCGAGGCCAGCCGCGACCACACCGAAAAAATGCTCAGGTTTTTCGGCGCCGATCTGCGCTGCGAGCCCTTTGGCGAACATGGCCGCAAGATCACGCTCGAAGGCCGCCCGGAATTGCGACCGCGCGCCATCGCCGTGCCGGTCGATCCCTCTTCCGCCGCCTTCCTGATCGCGGCGGCGGTGCTGGTCAAGGGCTCCGACATCGTCGTCGAAGGGGTGATGATGAATCCCTTGCGCACCGGTTTCCTCACCACCTTGCTGGAAATGGGCGCGCGGATCGACATTCTGGAGCGGCGCGAGGAAGGCGGCGAGGATGTCGCCGATTTGCGCGTTCGCGCCAGCGAGCTGACAGGGGTCGATGTGCCCGCCGCCCGCGCGCCGTCGATGATCGACGAATATCTCATTCTCGGCGTCGTCGCCGCCTTCGCGCGCGGCGTGACGCGGATGAACGGGCTGCACGAATTGCGGGTCAAGGAATCCGACCGTCTCGCGGCCACCGCCGCAGGACTCCTCGCCAATAGCGTGCGCGCGTCGATCGAAGGCGACGATCTCATCGTCGAAGGCGGCGCGGGCGCCTGTCCGGGTGGCGGCCTCGTCGAGACCCATCTCGATCATCGGCTCGCCATGAGCTTTCTGGTCATGGGCCTCGCCTCGCAAAATTCGGTGCGCATCGACGACGAGACGATGATCGCCACCTCCTTCCCGACCTTCCGGCCGCTGATGGCGCAACTGGGCGCGGAATTTTCCTGATGATCATCGCCATCGACGGTCCGGCCGCATCGGGCAAGGGCACGCTCGCCCGCCGTCTCGCCGCCCATTTCAACCTGCCGCATCTCGATACGGGCCTGCTCTATCGGGCGACGGCGCGGGCCCTGCTCGATCACGGCTCGCGGCTCGACGACGTCGAGGCCGCCGTTCGCGCCGCGCGCGGTCTCGCCTTGCTGGACTTCGACGAGCAGCGCCTGCGCGGGCGCGAAATGGGCGAGGCGGCCTCGGTCGTCGCCGCCTTGCCTGAGGTGCGGGCGGCCCTGATCGATATGCAGCGCGCTTTTTCCGCGCGCCCCAGCGGCGCTGTTCTGGACGGTCGCGACATCGGCACGGTGATCGCGCCGGGCGCCGATGTTAAAATCTTCGTGACCGCCAGCCCGGAGGCGCGGGCCCAGCGACGGGCGCTGGAACTGCGCGGACGCGGCGAAAAGGTCGATTACGCCGCCATTCTCGAAGATATCGTCAAGCGCGATAAACGCGACAGCTCAAGGGCTGACGCGCCTTTGAAGCCGGCGTCCGACGCCCATGTGCTCGACACCACCGATTTGAATGTCGAAGCTGCGTTCGCCGCCGCGTTCAAGCTGGTCCAATCGGCGCGCGCGTGAGTCCTTCCGCCCTTTTTCCTTGTGATCGCCCGCTGAAATTGATATTAGCCCGAGTTCACGCAGGTGCGCTTTACGTTCCCGCGTGAAAAACCTGCTCCCGCCCGCCGGCCCGCGCCGGCCCGCCTGAAAAGACGGAGGCGCATCGAGAAAAACGATGCGCGCCAGCGGAACGGAGCCTCCCATAAACGCCAACCCAAGACCGGCGCCGCCCATAACAGGGCATTTTAGGAGAACTTATGTCGTCTGCCAGCAACGCGGGTTTCAATCCGTCGCGTGATGATTTTGCCGCCCTGCTCGCCGAAACCTACGGCGAGAGCGAAGCTTTCGAGGGTTCGGTCGTCAAGGGCCGCGTCGTCGCCATCGAAAAGGATGTCGCCGTCATCGACATCGGCCTCAAGACCGAAGGCCGGGTCCCGCTCAAGGAATTCACCGGCCACGGCCGCGATCCGGCCCCCGGCGTCGGCGATGAAGTCGAGGTTTATCTCGAACGCGTCGAAAACGCGCTCGGCGAAGCCGTCATCTCGCGCGACAAGGCGCGCCGCGAGGAGAGCTGGGTCAAGCTCGAAAAGGCCTTCGAGGCCAATGAAAAAGTCGATGGCGTCATCTTCAACCAGGTCAAGGGCGGCTTCACCGTCGATCTCGACGGCGCCGTGGCCTTCCTGCCGCGCTCCCAGGTCGATATCCGTCCGATCCGCGACGTCACCCCGCTGCTCGGCGTGCCGCAGCCCTTCCAGATCCTGAAAATGGATCGCCGCCGCGGCAATATCGTCGTGTCGCGCCGCACCGTGCTCGAAGAGAGCCGAGCCGAACAGCGCCATGAAATCGTCGCCAACCTCGAAGAAGGCGTGACCATCGACGGCGTCGTCAAGAACATCACCGATTACGGCGCGTTCGTCGACCTCGGCGGCATCGACGGCCTGCTGCATGTCACCGATATCGCCTGGCGCCGCGTCAACCACCCCAGCGAAGTGCTGAACATCGGCCAGACGGTCAAGGTGAAGATCATCAAGATCAAACACGAGACCCACCGCATTTCGCTCGGCATGAAGCAATTGCTCGAAGACCCGTGGCAGGGCATCGAGGCCAAGTATCCGATCGAAGCGCGTTTCCATGGCCGCGTGACCAACATCACCGACTACGGCGCGTTCGTCGAACTGGAGCCGGGCATCGAAGGCCTGATCCACGTTTCGGAAATGTCCTGGACCAAGAAAAACGTCCATCCCGGCAAGATCGTCGCGACGAGCCAGGAAGTCGACGTGCAGGTGCTGGAAGTCGATTCGGTCAAGCGCCGCATTTCGCTCGGTCTCAAGCAGACCCTGCAGAATCCGTGGGAAGCTTTCGCCGAGAAGCATCCGGTCGGCTCCGATGTCGAGGGCGAGGTCAAGAACAAGACCGAATTCGGTCTGTTCATCGGTCTTGACGGCGACGTGGACGGTATGGTCCATCTGTCGGACCTCGACTGGAACCGTCCCGGCGAACAGGCGATCGAGGATTACAAGAAGGGCGACGTTGTGCGCGCCCGCGTTCTCGACGTCGATGTCGAGAAGGAGCGCATTTCGCTTGGCGTCAAGCAGCTTGGCGGCGATCCCTTCGTCACGGCAGGGGCTCCTGCCGGCGAGGAAGGCGAAATCAAGAAGGGCGCCATCGTCACTTGCGAAATCCTCGAAGTGAAGGACGGCGGTCTCGAGGTCAAGATCATCGGCTCAGACCTTCAGGCCTTCATCAAGCGCAATGAACTGGCGCGCGACCGCAACGACCAGCGTCCCGACCGCTTCGCCGTCGGCGAAAAGGTCGACGCCCGCGTCACCCTGTTCGACCGCAAGGCGCGCAAGGTGGCTGTGTCGATCAAGGCGCTGGAAGTGGCCGAAGAGAAGGAAGCCATCGCTCAATATGGCTCCGCCGATTCGGGCGCTTCGCTCGGCGACATTCTCGGCGCCGCGCTGAAAGCTCGCGAAACGAAGTAATTTTCGTCGCTTTCTCCGAAAACTCGACCCCGTGCGAAAATTTCGCACGGGGTTTTCTTATCTCTGGGTGACCCATGACTTACGCCGTCGGCGTCGATTTCGGCACCACCAACAGCGTCATCGCCTTCGCCAATGAGCAAGGCGAAGTGCGCAGCTTCTCCTGGCCGACGCCCAAGGGACCGACCCAGACCTTTCGTACGGCGCTGATGTTCTGGAAACAGGGGCGCGGCCTTGGCCATGTCGCCGGGCCGCAGGCGATGGAGCGCGCCGTCGCGGCGGAAGAGGGCGAGCGTTTCATTCAATCGTTCAAGACCCATCTCGCCAGCGCGGTTTTTTCGGAAGCGCGGCTGTTTGGAAACAAGGTCACCATCGAGGAGATGGTCGCCATTTTCTTGCGCCATCTTTTCGAGGCGCAGGGCGGGACGCAGATCGCGGCAAAAGCCTGGCTTTGCGCCGGCCGGCCGGTGGTCTTCGCCGGCGAAAGACCCGACGAGGACCTGGCCGTTCGCCGCCTCTCCGACGCCTATGCCGCCGCGGGCTTGGCGCAGGCCGATTTCGCCTTCGAGCCGCTTGGCGCCGCCTATTGGCACGCGCGCCATCTCAAGCGCGACGAGACCGTTCTCGTCGCCGATTTCGGCGGCGGCACCAGCGATTTCGCCCTGCTGCACTTTTCGCCCTCGTCGCATGGGCTGGAGGCCGAAGCCCTGGCGCATGGCGGCTGCGGCGTCGCCGGCGATTCCTTCGATTATCGGCTGATTGACCACGTGATCTCGCCGCGTCTCGGCAAGGGGGCCAGCTATCGCTCGCTCGAAAAACTCTTGCCGCTGCCCGCCTATTTCCATGCCGCCTTCGCACAATGGCATCAGATTTCCTGGCTGAAATCGTCAAAGACGCTAGGCGAATTGCGCCGTTTTGCCGAATTCAGCGATCGCGGCGGCGAACTGGAGGCGCTGGCCGAACTGATCGAAATGGATCTAGGATTCGAGCTTTACCAAACCGTCGGCGCGGTCAAGGCTTCCCTGTCTAGCGCGACTGAGGCGCCTTTGCGTTTTTGTCGCGGCGGCGTCGCCATTGACGCGCAGGTGAAGCGAGACGATTTCGAGAACTGGATCGCGCCCGATCTCGCCAGAATCGAAGCGGCGTTGGATGAAACGCTGGCGCTGGCCAAACGCGGCGTGGAAAAGATCGACGCCGTGTTCATGACCGGCGGAACGTCGCATATTCCGGCCCTGCGGCGAATTTTCGAGCAAAGATTCGGCGCGGAAAAATTGCATTTCGACAATCCGTTCCAGTCGGTCGCCGCCGGGCTCGCTCTTTTGGCGGCCGACCGGCGCCGCCGAGCGGAAAAGCCGCCGGTCAAGAAAAGAATTGCGCAGCCTCATTGAGCTTTGCCCCGGCAGCGCCTAGATTCCGGGGCCGACTTGGAGAATAGGGCATGACGCAAACCACGAATGTTGAAACCATTCTCGACCGGCGGCAATTGCGCCGCAAACTGACTTTTTGGCGCGTGGCGGCGCTTTTGGTCGGCGTCGTGGCGCTCGTCGCCCTGGCCGGACGATTTAGCGGCGAGACGGCGCATCTGACGCCGCATATCGCCCGCATCGAAATTTCCGGCGTCATCACCGGCGACCGCGAAACCCTGAAGCTGATCAAGGATGTCGCCAAGTCGAAGGCTAGCGCGCTGATCGTCGAGATTTCCAGCCCCGGCGGCACCGTCACCGGCTCCGAACATATCTACGACGAATTGCGCCGCGCCGCCGAGAAGAAGCCGGTCGTCGCCGTGGTCGACTCGATGGCGGCCTCGGGCGGCTATATCGTCGCCTTGGGGACGGACCGCATTTTCGCTGACAGCAATTCGCTGGTCGGGTCGATCGGCGTGTTGTTCGAATTCCCCAATGTCTCGAAACTGCTCGACACCATCGGGATCAAGGTCGAGACGATCAAATCCTCGCCCCTGAAGGCCGCGCCCAACGGGTTCGAGCCAACCAGCGAAGCGGCGCGCGCCGCCATCGATTCCCTCGTCCTCGATTCCTACGGCTGGTTCAAGGGCGTGGTGAAGGATCGCCGCCATTTGAGCGATTCGGAATTGGCGGCGGTCTCCGACGGCCGCGTTTTCACGGCGCGCCAAGGCCTGCCGCTGAAACTGGTCGACGCCTATGGCGGCGAGCAAGAGGCGGTCGCCTGGCTGGAGAGCGAGCGCGGGATCGCCAAGGGGCTGCCGGTCAGGGAATGGAAGAAACCGAGCGCGGTCAGCAACTTCGGCATTTTCAGCCTCGCCGGCCAGGCTGCCGCGGTCTTGGGCTTTCCCCAGGCCGTCGACCTGGCTTCGCGCGTGGAAAACGCCAAGGCAGGCGCGGCACTTGACGGGCTTTTGGCGATTTGGCACGTTGAAGCGCAGCATTAGCAGGGTAAGCATGGCGTCCGTGGACTAAACAAACGTTATCAGGACAACGACCGTGATTAAATCAGAACTCGTTCAACGTATTGCCGATCGCAATCCCCATCTCTATCTTCGCGACGTAGAGAATATCGTCAACGCCATTCTCGATGAGATGACCGAGGCCCTCTCGCGCGGCGACCGGGTGGAATTGCGCGGATTCGGCGCTTTTTCCGTCAAGAAGCGCGATGCGCGGCTGGGCCGCAATCCGCGCACCGGCGATCATGTCGAGGTCGGCGAGAAGTTCGTGCCTTTTTTCAAGACTGGCAAGGAATTGCGCGAACGCCTGAACGAGCAGAATAAAGAGTAATTTTTACGCTCGATATTGGCGGTCAGGAAAGTCCAGAGGATGTGACGGCGTCGGGCGCCGCCTGTTCGCAAACGATTGTGCCTTTTCGGAACAACAATAGGCGTTTAAAACGTGGGGAAAGCCTTGGCGGCGGCGAATCGCTGGCAAGGGGCAGGGGCGTTCAGCCGACTCAGGGAGTCATCCATGCGTAATTTTCTGAAACTCCTGGTTCTTGCGCCCATTGCCGTGATTTTTCTGTCCTTCGACATGGCCAACCGGCAGAACGTCGTCGTCTCCTTCGATCCGTTCAACAGCGGCGACGCCGCCTCGCCGCAGATCGTCTTGCCTTTGTTCCTCGTCCTGATAGCCGCGACCATGCTGGGCGTTCTGCTCGGCGGCGTCGCCACCTGGCTGGGCCAAAGCCGTTTCCGCAAAGCGGCGCGCGATGCGAACGCCAAGGCTGAGAAGTTGCGCGGCGAAAACGAGTTTTTGCGCAGCCAGCTTGCGGCGGGAAAATTCGCTGGTTCGGCTTCGTCCAACGCCGTGGCGCCCGTACGGAGCGCCGCCTGAAATCCGACCGCTGAAATCCATGTCTGTTCTGGTCAAAATCTGCGGGCTGAAAACGCCGGAGTCGGTGGAGGCGGCCTTGGCCGGCGGCGCCGACATGGTCGGATTTGTCTTTTTCGACAAAAGCCCCCGCTATATCGATCTGGCCGTCGCGCGAAAATTATCCGCGCAGGTCGGCGGTCAGGCGGAAAAAGTCGCACTGGTCGTCGATGCGGACGATGCGAGAATTGCCGCCATCATCGATGCTCTGGCGCCGGACTGGCTGCAATTGCACGGCAATGAGCCGCCAGAACGCGTCGCGTCGCTTCGAGCCTTCGGCCGGCCGATCCTCAAGGCGATCGGCGTCTCGGAAAAGGCCGATCTTTCCAGGGCCGTAGCTTATGAGGGCGTCGTGGACCGGCTGTTGTTCGACGCCAAGCCCCCGAAGGGCGCCGTTTTGCCAGGCGGCAATGGTTTGACCTTCGACTGGACGCTGATCCACGACTATGCCGCCGGCGGCGCGAAAAAAGAATGGATGCTGTCGGGCGGCCTGTCCACCGAGAATATCGGCGAGGCGATCCTCCTGACCGGCGCGCCGGGCGTCGATGTCTCGTCGGGCGTGGAAACTGCGCCGGGCGAAAAAAGTGTCGAAAAAATCCTCGCCTTCATCGCTGCCGCCCGCCAACCAACATCACTTGGCCTTGCGGGCGGAAGCGTTTAAGAGAGCAGGCTCGACAGCATATTCCCAAAAAGTTGAAGACTTTTTGGATCAGAATATGCGTTAAAACAGATAATTAGATCGTCCGATTGTTTCCACGGGAAACGACCGGACGATCTAAAGGCGAGCACATGACCCTTCGGACGCCAAAACTAGAGCCAAATTCCCTGCGCCACGGCCCTGACGCGCAGGGGCATTTCGGCATATTCGGGGGACGTTTCGTCGCCGAAACGCTGATGCCGCTGATCCTGTCGCTGGAAAAAGCCTATGACGAGGCGCGGCGCGATCCGGCCTATCACGCCGAATTACAGAACCTCCTGACCCATTATGTCGGGCGTCCCAGCCCGCTCTATTTTGCCGAGCGGATGACGCAACATCTCGGCGGCGCGAAAATCTATTTCAAGCGCGAAGAGCTCAATCACACCGGCGCGCACAAGATCAACAATGTGCTCGGCCAGATTCTGCTGGCGCGGCGGATGGGCAAGAAGCGCATCATCGCCGAGACGGGCGCCGGACAGCATGGCGTCGCCACCGCTACCGCCTGTGCGCGGTTCGGTCTCGAATGCGTGGTCTATATGGGCGCGGTCGACGTCGAGCGGCAAAAGCCCAATGTGTTCCGCATGAACATGCTTGGCGCCAAGGTCATTCCGGTGCAATCGGGCGCGCGCACCCTCAAGGATGCGATGAACGAGGCCCTCCGCGACTGGGTCACCAATGTCGAAGACACTTTTTACTGTATCGGCACGGCGGCGGGGCCTCATCCTTACCCGGCCATGGTGCGCGATTTCCAATGCGTCATCGGCGAGGAAACCCGCGAACAAATGCTTGCCGCCGAAGGGCGCCTGCCGGATTCAGCTTTCGCCTGTATCGGCGGCGGCTCCAACGCCATCGGCCTGTTCCATCCCTTCCTCGACGAGCGCGAGGTCGAGCTTTACGGCGTCGAAGCCGCGGGCCACGGCCTCGATGTGCCCAACGGCCACGCCGCCTCGCTGGCCGGCGGCCGTCCCGGCGTTTTACACGGAAACCGAACCTACTTGCTGATGGATCCCGACGGCCAGATCCTCGAAGGACATTCCATTTCTGCGGGTCTTGATTATCCCGGCATCGGCCCGGAACACGCTTGGCTGAAGGAAAACGGCCGGGTGACTTATCTGTCCGCGACCGACAAGGAGGCGCTCGCCGCCTTCCATCTCTGCGCCCAGCTGGAGGGCATCATCCCGGCGCTGGAGCCGGCTCACGCCCTGGCGAAAATCATCGACATCGCGCCGAAAAAGCCGAGGGATCACCTGATGGTGCTCGGCCTGTCGGGGCGCGGCGACAAGGATCTTTCCACCGTCGCCGATCAGCTGGGAGGCATGTGATATGAGCCGCATCGATCAACGCTTCGCCGCTTTGCGCGCGAAGGGGCGGGCGGCGCTCGTCACTTTCGTCATGGGGGGCGATCCCGATCCGGCGACCTCGCTGGCTTTGCTCAAGGCTTTGCCCAAGGCGGGCGCCGATATTATCGAAGTGGGCATGCCGTTCAGCGATCCGATGGCCGACGGCCCGGCCATTCAAGCCGCCGGCCTGCGGGCGCTGCATGCCGGCATGACGCTTCATGGCGTGCTGCATCTGGTTGCGGAATTCCGCAAGGCCGATGCCGAGACGCCGGTCATCCTGATGGGCTATTACAATCCGATCTATGTCTATGGCGTGGATAAATTCCTGGTCGACGCCAAGGCGGCGGGGGCGGACGGCATGATCGTCGTCGATCTGCCGCCGGAAGAGGATTCGGAACTGTGCCTGCCGGCCTTGCAGGCGGGATTGAGTTTCATCCGTCTGGCGACGCCGACCACCGATGACGCGCGGCTGCCGACGGTCCTCGCCAACACGTCGGGCTTCGTCTATTATGTGTCGATCACCGGCATTACCGGCGCAGGCCGTCCCGATTATTCGCGCGTCGCCGACGCCGTGATGCGGATCAAGACGCATACGCCGCTGCCGGTGGCGGTCGGCTTCGGCGTCAAGGATGCAACCGCCGCGGCGACCATCGCCGCTCATGCCGACGGCGTGGTGGTCGGTTCGGCGCTGATCGACGCTCTCGCCAAAACGCTCGACGAGCAGGGCCGCGGCGGCGACGCGGCGGTCAAGGCCGTTGCGGCGCTGGTCGAGGAATTGGCGGCGGGCGTCGCCAGCGCCGTTCGAGAAAGCGCGGCCAAGGCAGGCGCCGCCAGCGGGACAAATGAAGCCGCCAGCGCGACCAACGAAAGAGTGAGCCCATGAACTGGATCTCCAATGTCGTTCCGCCGAAAATCCGCTCCTTTCTGAAGCGCGAGACGCCGGAAAATCTCTGGGTCAAATGCCCGGATAGCGGCGAACTGGTGTTCCACAAGGATCTTGAGGCCAATCTCTACGTTGTTCCCGGCTCGGGCTATCACATGCGCATACCGGCCGTGGCGCGGCTGGATTCGCTGTTCGACGACGGCGCCTATGAAACCTTGCCGACGCCGGAAGTCCCGAGCGATCCGCTGAAGTTTCGCGACGTCAAGAAATACGCCGACCGTCTGAAAGACTACCGCGTCAAGACCGGCGCTGCCGACGCGATCCGGCTGGCCGCGGGCGCCTTGCAGGGATTGCAGGTGACGGTCGCCGTGCAGGATTTCGACTTTCTCGGCGGCTCGCTCGGAATGGCGGCGGGCGAGGCCATTGTCGCCGGCATTTTTCGTGCTATCGAGCAGAAAACCCCCTTCATCATTTTCACCGCCTCCGGAGGCGCGCGCATGCAGGAGGGCATGTTCTCGCTGATGCAGATGCCGCGCACCACGGTGGCGGTCCAGCGTCTCAAGGCGGCGAAACTGCCCTTTATCGTCGTACTGACCAATCCGACCACCGGCGGCGTCACCGCCTCCTACGCCATGCTCGGCGATATTCACATCGCCGAACCCGGAGCGGTGATCGGCTTCGCCGGCGCGCGGGTGATCGAACAGACCATTCGCGAGCGCCTGCCGGAAGGTTTTCAGCGCGCGGAATATCTGCGCCAGCACGGCATGGTCGACATGGTCGTCCCCCGCGCGCAAATGCGCGAAACGCTTGGCCGCATCTGCCGGCTGCTGACCAAGGCGCCCGCGCAAGCGGCGGCCTGACGGGCACTGATGGTCACGACGGCGCCCGACGCCATTCTCGCGCGACTGCTCGATCTGCATCCCAAAAGGATCGATCTGTCGCTGGGTCGAATCCAGCGGCTGCTAGCCGCCCTGGGCGAACCTGAGAGGCGCCTGCCTCCGGTGATCCATGTCGCGGGCACCAACGGCAAGGGCTCGACCATCGCTTTCATGCGCGCGATTCTCGAAGCGGCGGGCCTCGGCGTTCATGTCTATACGTCGCCCCATCTGGTGCATTTTCGCGAGCGCATAAGGCTGGCGGCGCCAGGCGGCGGCCGTCTGGTTGAGGACGAGGTGTTGTCGAAGGCGCTGGATGAGATAGAGCGGACCAATAACGGCTATCCCATCACCTTTTTCGAGGCGACCACGGCGACGGCGCTCAAGCTTTTTGCCGACACTCCCGCCGACGTCCTGTTGCTGGAAGTCGGACTGGGCGGACGATTTGACGCCACCAATGTCGTCGATGAGCCAGCCTGCGCCGTCGTCACGCCGGTGTCGATGGATCACGTCGAATTTCTCGGCGACACGATCGAGAAAATCGCTTTTGAAAAGGCCGGCGTCATCAAGCCGGGCGTTCCCGTCATTTTCGCGGCGCAGAGCGAGGCGGCGCTGGGCGTGCTGGAGCGCGTGGCGGACCGTCTGCGCGCCCCGGTCTCGCTGCAGGGCCAGGATTTTCTCTGCCGCGCCGAGCGCGGACGGATGGTTTACGAGGACGTAAGCGGCCTGCTCGACCTGCCCTTGCCGCGCCTGCCCGGCCGTCATCAACTGGTCAACGCCGGCGTGGCCATGGCGGCGGTGCGAAAAGTGTTTCCCGATCTGCCTTTGGGCGCTTTCGAGACCGGCGTGGTCCGCGCGTCCTGGCCGGGGCGGCTGCAAAATCTCGGCCGGGGGCGGCTGGCCAAGCTGGCTCCGCCGGGCGCCGAGCTTTGGCTCGACGGCGGTCATAACGAGGCTGGCGGCCGCGTTCTTGCCGAAGCCATGGCCGATTTCGAGGAAAAGGCGCCGCGTCCGCTGATTCTGGTCTACGGCTCTTTGCTGGCCAAGGATTCGCAGGCCTTTTTGCGCCATTTCGGCGGCTTGGCGAGCAAGATCATGACCGTGCCTATGGCCGGCGAGCATATTGGGCGCAAGCCGGAGGATGTCGCGGAACTCGCCCGCACACTGGGTTTCCGCGCGAAGGCCTGCGCTGGCGTTGAGGCGGCCTTGTCGGAATTGGCGGAAAAGAGCTGGCCCGAGCCTCCTCGCATTTTGATTGCCGGCTCGCTTTATCTGGCCGGGGAGGTTCTGGCCGCCGATGGTCGCTCGCCTGATTGATCCAAGTTGACAGGCGACGCCGAGCTTATGCGAGAGATTCCTTGATCGCGATGAGCTCTCCCGGCGGCGAAAAAAATCGGCTATGGGATGAGGTCTGCCCGTGGCGGGCGAAAAACCGGGACGCAAACAGCCATGCAGACGATCGCGACGGACGAAGGCGGCGAGCCGACGGGGCCACGGAAAACCGGCGAAATCATCGTCCGGCCGTCCACCGACGCCGACGCGCCGGCCATGCTCGCCATTTATACACGCAATGTGCAGCAGGGTCAGGGCGGCCTCGAATTCGAACCGCTGCACGCCGACGACATCAAGCGCCGCCGCAAGAACATGCAGAAGCACCGGCTGCCGCATCTCGTCGCCGAACTTGACGGCGTTGTCATCGGCTACGCCTATGCCGTGCCCTTCCGGAAGAGGCCAGCCTATCGCTATTGCGTGAAACACTCGATCTACGTGCATCAGGATCATCTGCGCGCCGGCGTCGGGCGCAGATTATTGCCGGCGCTGATCGAGGCCTGCGCCGCCGCAGGCTATCGGCAAATGATCGCCTACGTCGACGCCGCCAACGGCCCCTCGCTGAAACTGCACGAGGCCTGCGGCTTCCGCCGCGTCGCCTGTCTCGAGGGGATCGGCTTCAAATTCGGCCGCTGGTACGACAGCGTCATGCTGCAGCGCGCCCTGGGCCCGGGCAGCAGCACGCCGCCGCCCGGCTATGTCCCCTCACCCCTCGGGATCGGCGACATAAGTGTGGAATCGGATTGAGCCGTCGGCATCGATCTCGCGATAGATGCCCTGGATTTCCGCCTCAAAGCCGGGGAAGAGGTTGGCGCCGCGCTCGAATGTCTTGAGATAGTCGAGCATCGGCCGGGCCCGCTCGTCGATAATTTCGCCCGGCGCGATGGTCGCGATGCCCGGTGGATAGACGACCCACAGCGTTGTGGCGATCTTGCCTTCCATCTGATCGAGCGGCAGATAGCGCACCTCGTTGCGAGTTAGTTTCTGAACCGCCTCCTGCGGCCTCATGGCCTGGCGCGGCAGGTGTTCCGGCCGGAACTGCAGGCGCTGCAGCGCGCTGGTGCCGGCCTGGCGATAGAATTCGTGCATTTGCGCGCAGAGGTCGCGCAGTCGCAATCCCGCGTAATTTTTTGGCCGGCGCGCCACGAATTCGGGAATCACCTCTTCGAGCGGCGCGTTGCGGTCGTAATAGGTCTTGAAAGCGACCAGCGCCGAAATCAGCGATCCCGCCTTGCTCGATTCGACGCCGGGAGTGAGCAGGAACAGCAGCGAATTGAGGTCGTTTTTCTCCGCCACGATGCGGTTTTCACGCAAATATTGCGCAACCACCGGCGCCGGCACGCCAAACTCGGCGTATTCGCCCGTCGCGCGGTCGAAGCCCGGCGTCAGCAAGGTCAGCTTGCAGGGGTCCGTCATCGCATAATTGGGCGCGATATGGCGGAAACCATGCCATGGGGCGCCGGGTTCGAAGGTCCAATAGGCGGGATTTTCCGCGAGATCGTCCGTGGGCACGCTTTCCCAGGGTATTTTTCCGTTCGGCGTGTTCACCATGTCGGCGACGAAGGGATCGAAGAACCAGGCCTGTTCCGGCTCGCGCGCCTTGTCCTTGAACTCGCGTGTCAGGGCGCGGATTTTTTTCCGCAATTCGATGCCGAGCCGGATCGTGTCGTCCCACAGGACCTCGCCGGACTTGCCCTTCATCATCTGCGCGCCGACGTCCAGCGACGCGAACAGCGGATAGAATGGCGAGGTCGAGGCGTGAATGAGAAAAGTCTCGTTGAAGCGGCGATGTTCGATGCGACGCGACTGTCCCTTGATATGGCGGTCCTTGACGTGGATTTGCGACGCCTGGGAAAAGCTCGCCAGTTGCTTGTGGGTCGACTGCGTGGCCATGATGCCCGGCGAGTCGGGTCCGAGGTTGGCCAGGCCCATGGCGAAATGGCCAGCGAACAGCGGGTGGAATTTCATGAAGCCGGCCCAGGCTTCGTCGAACAGAATATAATCGCAAAGGTGGCCGATCTTGGCGAGAATGGTTTCGGCATTATAGATCGTACCGTCATAAGAACATTGCTCGATCACCCCGATGCGAAAGGGCCGCTCGCGTTTCCAGGCGTTCGGGTCCGTGACCAGAGGGGAATTGCGGATTTTTTCGCGAATCCGCTCCTCGTCCAGCGCCTCGTAATCGATCGGCCCGATCATGCCCTGGGCGTTGCGGTCGGTTTCGAGATAAATCGGAATGCCGCCGCCGAGCATCAGCGCACCATGATGGGCGGCCTTGTGGTTGTTGCGGTCGAACAGCACCAGGTCGCCGGGCGCGGCTATGGCCGACAGCACGATCTTGTTGGAGGCGGAGGTGCCGTTGAGGACGAAATAGGTGCGCTCGGCGCCGAAGATTTTCGCGGCTTCCTTCTGGGCGCGCAGGGCCGGGCCTTCGTGAACCAGCAGGTCGCCAAGCTCCAGCACTGAATTGTCGAGATCGTCGCGGAAAATCGCCTCGCCGAGATGTTCGACGAAAATCCGGCCGATCGGGCTGCGGCTGTAAAACACGCCGCCGTTATGGCCGGGGCAGGTCCAGAGCTGGTTGCCTTCCTCGGCGTAGTCGACCAGTTCGCCAAAGAACGGCGTCTTCAGCGTCTCGGCATATTGTTTTAATCGGCTGACGAGATTCTTGGCGATGAATTCAGGGGTTTCCTCGGACAGGAAGACGTAGCCGTCGACATTGTCCAGCACGTCGATCGGCAGGTCCTCGAAACGCTTGCGCCGCACCAGCAGGACGATCGGCATTTCCAGGCCGCGCTTGCGGACATAGGAGATCAGGCTGGCGGTCTTGCCGTCCATGCCCTTCTTGCCCCAGTCGAACACCATGCAGCCGATGGCGGCGTCGGTCTTGATCGCCAGTTCGGCGTCTTCGACCCGGCGCGCCTTGACCACCTCGAAGCCGGATTTTCCCACCGCTGCGACGATCTGGTCCAGGCGAGTGCCCTCCAGTTCATCGGCGTCGAAGGCCGGCGCGTAGAGCAGGAAGGTGAAGCGGCGAAAATAATCCATGGCGGTACCCGAAGTGGCGTGCGGTGGAATCAGATGGTCGATTTGACGCTGGCCTGTGACTCTTTGATGAAATTTGGCTTTAATGGAAGCCCATCATGGCAAATCGCGCCGCCGGACCAAGGACTTTATTGATCCCGCTGCATGTTTCGTAAGGCCGCCGGCCTTCACCGACGCCGCCCATGGACGATGGAGTACCGTCTGGGTCCCTGCGCCATTTTCGAAAATAAAATGCGCGGCTCGAAAAAGGCCAATATCGTCGCCATGTTCCAGACCGATGCGGTCAGCGGCGATCTCGCTTTGCCGGGAGCGAAAAATCTATACAACTAAATGGAAATTCGCGGAAATCGCATCGAGTGAGCCGTGAACAGGGGCCGGAGAATCGTCGGGAATGAACCATCACAAGAGAATCGCCGTTCAGATGGACCCCATCGAACGCATCAATATTGTCGGCGATTCGACCTTCGCCTTGCTGCTGGAAGCCCAGACGCGCGGATTTGAGCTTTGCTATTACACGCCCGACCGGCTGTCTCTGCGCGGCGTGGACGTGGTCGCCGTGGTGCAGCCGCTCAAGGTTCGCGACGTCAGGGGCGATTATTACGAACTCGGCGATCCCAGCGAAATCGCGTTGCGCGACATGGATGTGGTGCTGCTGCGCCAGGACCCGCCCTTCGATCTCGCCTATATCACCTCGACCCATCTGCTCGAAAAGATCGGCGGCGAAACCCTGGTGGTCAACGATCCGGCCAGCGTGCGCAATGCGCCGGAAAAACTGTTTGTCATGGATTTTCCGCAGCTGATGCCGCCCACCCTCATCACCCGCGACAAGGCGGCGATCGACGCCTTTCGAACTGAACATGGCGAAGTGGTGATGAAGCCGCTGCACGGCCATGGCGGCGCCGCTGTGTTCCGCCTTTTGACCCAGGACGCCAATTACGGCTCGCTCTATGATCTTTTCGCCACTTCTTTCCGCGAGCAATGGGTAGTGCAGAAATTCCTGCCTGCCGTGAGCCGGGGCGACAAAAGGATCATCCTCGTCAATGGCGAACCGTGCGGCGCGGTCAATCGCGTGCCGGCGCTCAACGACATACGCTCCAACATGGTGCGCGGCGGCGCCGCCGAGGCGACTGCGCTTTCCGCCCGCGAGCAGGAAATTTGCGCCACCATCGGGCCGGAACTGAAAAAACGCGGCCTGATCTTCGTCGGAATCGACGTGATCGACGGTTATCTGACCGAAATCAACGTCACCTCGCCGACAGGCATCCGCGCCATCCAGCGCACCGGAGGCCCCGATGTCGCCGCCGCCATATGGAACGCGATCGAGCAGAAGCAGAAAGCGCTGGAGACGACGGGATGACGCTGCAAGCCAATCTCGCGCTTCGCGATCATGTTCCGCCGCCGGCGCCTAAATGGACCGGGCCGCGCCTCGAATTGCCGATGAAGGCGCTGATCGACCACGCCGCCGTCGACGCGGAAATCGCTGGCCTCGCCGAGCAGCATGGCGCCGGGACGCCGGAATTCCGCAAGGCGGCGGTGGAGGTTTTCGCCAAGGCTCTGGCGCGTGGCGTGGCGAAGGCGCGGCGCGCTTTGGAGGAAAAGGGCTCGGGCCTCGCCTGCGGGGCCCATATCGCTTATGTCGAGGACGAGCTTTTGCGCTCCATCCATTCCTGCGTCGTCAGATATATCCATCCGAAGTTGGCTTCGGGACATCTCTGCGTCGTCGCGGTGGGCGGCTATGGCCGAGGCGCCCTTGCGCCGGGCTCCGATATCGACCTCTTGTTCCTGCTGCGCAGCCAGGATCGCGCCGGCGACGAAGCGGTGGTCGAGGCCATGCTTTATCTGCTGTGGGATTTGAAGCAGAAGGTTGGACACGCAACGCGCACGGTCGACGAATGCCTGAAACAGGCCAAGGCCGACATGACCATTCGAACCACTTTGCTCGAATGCCGGCTGATTCTTGGCGACCGCTCCCTGCTCGATACCATGCTGACGCGCTTCGACCATGATATCGTGCGCCATTCTGCGCCCGAATTCGTCGCCGCCAAACTGGCCGAACGCGACACGCGCATCCAGCGGGCCGGCGCTTCACGCTATCTCGTCGAGCCCAACGTCAAGGAGGGCAAGGGTGGGCTGCGCGACCTCAACACCTTGTTCTGGATTGCAAAATACGCCTATCGCGTACAGGACGCCGAGGCGCTCGTCGGCGTCGGTCTGTTCAGCGAGCACGAATTGCGACTGTTTCGCCGTTGCGAGGCCTTCCTCTGGAAGGTCCGCTGCACCATGCATTTCATCACCGGCCGCCCCGAGGAGCGGCTGAGTTTCGACCTTCAGCGCCAGGTCGCCCAGAGACTCGGCTATGCCGAGCGCGACGGCCTGTCCCCCGTTGAAAGGTTCATGAGGCATTATTTCGTGATGGCCAAAAATGTCGGCGATCTCACCAATATCGTCTGCGCGGCGCTGGAAGAGCGCCAGGCCAAGCCGCGCGCCGTTTTCGACCGTTTCGTCGGCCGGTTCCGGCGGCGCGGCAAGCCCAAGGATCTGGAACCCTTCGCGCTGGAGACCGACCGCGTCACCGTCGCCTCGACCGATGTTTTCGAAAAGGAGCCGATCAATCTGATCCGGCTGTTTTCGGTTGCGGCGCGCAATGAATTGCCGATCCATCCGGACGCCTTGCGTCTGGTCACCCAATCGCTGAAGCGCATCGACGCCAAGTTGCGCGCCGACCCCGAAGCCAACAGGCTGTTTCTCGAAATTCTCACCACGCCGAAATCGAGCGAAAGGGCGCTGCGGCTGATGAACGAGGCCGGAGTGCTCGGCCGCTTCATTCCCGAATTCGGCCGCATCGTCGCGATGATGCAGTTCAACATGTACCACCATTATACGGTGGACGAGCATTTGCTGCGCGCCATGGGCGAGTTGGCGGGGGTCGAATTGCGCCTCAGCGATTCCGACCTGCCGCTGACCACCGAAATCATGCCGAGCATTTCGCATCGCCGCGCGCTTTACGTGGCTTTGCTGCTGCACGACATCGCAAAAGGCCGCAAGGAGGATCATTCCCTCGCCGGCGCGCAGGTGGCGCGAAAACTTTGCCCGCGTCTCGGCCTGGACGAGGCCGAGACGGAAACGACGGCCTGGCTGGTCGAGCATCACCTGATCATGTCCAACATCGCCCAGAGCCGCGACCTAGCCGACCCGCGCACCATAGAAGGCTTCGCCAAGACCGTGCAGACCATCGAGCGCTTGAAAATGCTCACCGTCCTGACCGTCTGCGACATTCGCGCAGTCGGTCCCGGCGTGTGGAACGGCTGGAAGGGCGAACTGCTGCGCACGCTCTATTGGGAGACCGAGGTGGTGCTGGCTGGCGGCCATTCTTCGGTCGACCGCAAGCGCCGCGTCGAACAGACGCAGCGGGAATTGCGGGACAAGCTGCCGGCCTGGTCCGATCACGAATTCGCCGAATACGCCGCACGGCATTATCCGGCCTATTGGCTCAAGGTCGATCTGCCGCACAAGATCCAGCATGCACTGCTGCTGCACGCCAGCGCGGTGGAAATGCATTCCCTCGCCACGGAAGTGGTTACAGACGCCTTCCGGGGCGTCACCGAACTCACGGTCGTCGCGCCTGACCATCCGCGACTGCTGACGATTATCGCCGGCGCCTGCGCCGCCTCGGGCGCCAATATTGTCGACGCCCAGATTTTCACTACCGCCGATGGCCTGGCGGTGGACACGATCTGCATTTCCCGCGCTTTCGAGCGCGACGAGGATGAACAGCGGCGCGGCCAGCGCATCGCCCGCTCGACCGAGCAGGCTCTGCGCGGTGAAATCCGGCTTGGCGAACTGGTGGCAGTGAAAGCCAATTCCGCCAGTTCCCGCGCCGAGACTTTTTCGGTGCCCCCGGATGTGGTGATCGACAACAGCCTGTCTCATATGTACAGCGTCATCGAGGTTTCAGGCCTCGACCGGCCCGGACTGCTTTTCGACCTGACCTTCGCCCTGTCGAAGCTGAACCTGAATATCGCCTCGGCCCATATCGTCACTTTCGGCGAAAAGGCGGTGGACGTGTTTTACGTCACCGACCTGACCGGCGCGAAAGTGATCAGTCCGGCGCGCCAGGCCGCGGTGCGAAGGAATCTGCTCGACGTGTTCAACATCAAGCGGAAAGCTTGATTTTTGCCGCACACGGGCCGATATGCTGGCCGACGCAACACAAAAATGGTTGACCAATGAACGACGGTAAAGACCTGCAGAACGAGACGCTTTCGCAAACGGTTGAAACGCCTGCCGCCGAGCCTGTCGCGGATTCGGCGCCCGCACGCAGCGACGCCGAGCGCGATGCGGCGGCGGTGCAGGCGCTGATAACCGAGAACGCCAGCCTCAAGGACAAGGTGCTGCGCACCTTGGCGGAAATGGAAAATCTGCGTCGCCGCACCGAGAAGGAAGTCGCCGACGCCAAGACCTATGGCGTGACTTCCTTCGCGAGGGACATGTTGACTTTCGCCGATAATCTTGCGCGGGCGCTCCACAACGTGCCTGCAGGGGCGCTTGAGGGCGCGGATCCTGCGCTCAAAAGCTTCGTCGAGGGCATCGAGCTGACCGAACGCGATTTCCTCTCCCGCCTCTCCCGCCACGGCGTGCGCAAGCTGGAGCCCCAGGGCCAGAAGTTCGATCCGAATTTCCACGAGGCCCTGTTCGAGGCGCTGGACGAAAGCCTGGCCCCCGGCACGGTCGCGCAAGTGATCGAAGACGGTTTTGCCATCGGCGAACGGGTTTTGCGCCCGGCCAAGGTGGGCGTCGCAAAGGGCGGCGTAAAGCCTAATTGATTTTCGATGCTGACGCTCAAGCCCGGCCTTCGCCTTTACAAGACGGCGCTCGACCGGGCCGCTCAAGTGGCGTTGCTGGCGGATTTGCGCGAGATTTTGCGTCAGGCGCCTTTGTTCCAGCCCGTCATGCCGCACAGCGGCAAGGCGTTTTCCGTCCGCATGAGCAATTGCGGGCCGCTAGGCTGGGTGTCGGACATTTCCGGTTACCGCTATCAGGAAACCCATCCCGAAACCGGCCGCGCGTGGCCGCCGATGCCGGAAAGCATTTTGCGTTTGTGGCGCGACCATGCGGATTACGACGGCGCGCCCGACGCCTGCCTGATCAATTTCTACGATGCGCTGGCGCGGATGGGGCCACACCAGGACCGCGACGAAATCTCTTTTGACGCGCCGATACTCTCGGTGTCGCTCGGCGATTCCTGCCGTTTCCGCTATGGCGGCGAGACGAGAAGCGGACCGAGCGAGACCATCCGACTCGATTCAGGAGACATTCTCGTCTTCGGCGGCCCGGCGCGAAAAATGTTTCATGGCGTCGACAAGATTTTGCCGGGAACGTCGACGCTGTTGTCGCCGCCGGCCCGAATCAACCTGACTCTGCGCCGGGCGCGGTAGGAAAAATTCAGGCTTCCAGCACCTGTTTCGATTCCACCGTCGAATCCGCCTTGAGGCGATAGACCAGCGGCACGCCGGTCGCCAATTCCATGCTCGGAATGGTTTTTGGCGTCAGGCGGTCGAGCACCATGACCAGAGCGCGCAGCGAATTGCCATGCGCCGCGACCAGAGTGCGTTCGCCGCGCAGCACGGCGGGCAGGATTTCCTGATTGTAATAGGGCAGCACGCGCGCCACTGTATCCTTCAGGCTTTCGCCGCCGGGCGGCGAAACATCGTAGGAGCGCCTCCAGACATGGACCTGCTCCTCGCCCCACTTTTTCCGCGCCTCATCCTTGTTCAGGCCGGACAGGTCGCCATAATCGCGCTCGTTCAGCGCCTCGCTCCTGGAGACGGGCAGCGCGTCCTGGCCGAGTTCCGCCAGCATCAGCTTCATCGTGTTCTGCGCGCGGGTGAGGTCGGAAGTGAAGCCGGTGTCGAAAATGAGGCCAAGACCCTTCAGGCGCTGGCCGGCGGCCTTGGCTTCGCCGATTCCCTGCTCGGTCAGATCGGGGTCTTTCCAGCCGGTGAACAGGTTTTTCAGGTTCCAGTCGCTCTGGCCGTGGCGCACGAGCACGAGAAGACGTTCCGACACTTTATCTCTCCTGTTAGAGCTTTGATTTATTAAGGATCAAAAGCCGAGCACGTCGGCCATGGAATACAGGCCCGGCTTGCGTTCGCGAGCCCACAAGGCCGCCTGAACGGCGCCGCGTGCGAAAATTCCGCGATCCTCAGCTACATGTTTCAATTCGATGCGTTCGCCAGGGCCGGCAAAAATCACGCTGTGATCGCCGACCACGGTGCCGCCGCGCAGAGTGGCGAAACCGATGTCGCCCGGCTGGCGCGCGCCGGTGTGGCCGAAGCGCGCGCGCACGCTGCGTTCGGCCAAAGCGACCTCGCGACCTTTTGCCGCGGCCTCGCCAAGTAGAAGGGCGGTGCCAGAGGGTGCGTCCACCTTCATGCGGTGGTGCATTTCCAGAATTTCGATGTCCCAGTCGGCGCCGAGCGTCCGGGCGACCTTTTCCACCATGGCGGCGAGCAGGTTGACCCCGAGGCTCATATTGCCGGAGCGCACGATGACGGCATGGCGGGCGGCGGCCTCCAGCTTGGCGAGATCGACGTCAAGCATGCCGGTGGTGCCGACGACATGGACGATGCGCGCCTGCGCCGCCAAAGCGGCCATTTCCACCGTCGCCGCCGGAGCGGTGAAGTCGATGACGCCATCGGCCTTGAGCAGAGCGGCGAGGGGATCGTCGCTGATCGCCACATCGATCGGCCCCAGCCCGGCGATCACGCCGGCGTCCTGCCCGATGGCGGGCGAGCCGGGCCGCTCCAGCGCTGCGGCGAGGACGACGCCTTCGGTCGCCGAAATCGCCTTGACCAGCATCTGGCCCATGCGCCCGGCGGCGCCGACTACGACCAGGCGCATATCATCCATCTGAGAAACTCCGATTTTTATGTTTAGGGCCGCTCTATAGGCTTTTTCGCCTGAAGGCAAAAGCCCGGAGCGTTTTAGACGCCTTCAACCAGAGGCAGATCGAAATCGGCGGCGCCGGGACGGTAGGAACCATCCGCCGAATTGAAATAGGCCTCGGCGGTTTCGTAATCGTCGAATTCGAGAATGACGCTGCATTCGCGGGCTTCTCTTCGGCGTCGTGCACAGTGACGCGTGACGCCTCGCCATTGTCTCAAACCTTTCGAAGAATTGTCACCGCACAGTCACGGGGGCGGGCTAGGTTCGCTTGTCCGAGGCGCTGTCCCCCAGTGCTCAGGACGATACGCCGGGCCGGAGGTACGCCCGGCGTTTTTTATTTTGTCGGACGCGTGTTCGGTCCTGCCAAGGCCGCCGCGATTTCGCGCTGAATGGCCAGAGCCGCCTGGCGCGGCTCTGCCGCAGAGAGTATCGGCCGGCCGACGACAATGAAATCGGCGCCGCGCGATAAAGCGTCGTATGGCGTCGCCACTCTTTTCTGGTCGTCGAGCGCCGCGCCAGCCGGTCGGATCCCCGGCGTGACCAGCAGCATGTCCGCGCCGACCAGCGCGCGGGTCGCGCTCAGCTCCTCCGGCGAGAGAATGAGGCCGGCTATTCCCGCCTCCCTCGCCTGCATCGCCCGCAAGGCCACGAGTTCGCTCAAGTGCAGGCGATAGCCGGCGGCGGCGAGATCGGCGTCGTCGTAGGAAGTCATCACCGTGACGCCGAGCACCTGCAGGCCCGAGCCTTCCGCGCCGCGCCGCGCGGCGGCGAGAGTTTGCGGAAAGGCATGGACAGTCAGGAAACGCGCGCCGAGCCTGGCGATCTGCGCGGCGGCCTTTTCGACGGTGGCGCCAATATCATGGAGTTTCAGGTCGACAAAGACCTGCTTGCCGGCCCGCGAAAACTCCTCGACCAGCGAGAGCCCGCCGCCATAGGCCAGCTCCATGCCGATCTTGTAGAAGCCGACGCTGTCGCCCAGAAGCTCGACCATTTTTCGAGCTTGCGCGACGTCGGGCACGTCCAAGGCGACGATGAGTTTTTCGCTTGAGGCGATGGAAGATTGGGCGAGGGAGGACGCTGTCATGACCGCCTGCAAATAGATGAAGCCGGCGGTGTTAAATCACGAGCGGCGCGATTTGGAAACATTCGCCTTGGCGCCGTTCGCGGCCAGGCGGACGCGGGCTTCTTCGAATTCGCCGCGGATTTCGAGGCCAATGCGGCGTGACTGGCGTAGGAGCTTGTCGATCACGTCCAGCGGAGGCTCGACGGAATGAGGGCAATCGACATGGCGATAGACGAAAATACGCGCGGGAGGCAGGTTGAGCCAGATTGGCGCCAGGCTCTGGGTCTTGAAATGCAGGCCGCCGCCGACGTGCGTTGGAACCGGCGATTTCACTCCGTAAGTGAATTGTATGAAGCGCCCCTCCGGCCCCATCAGGTCGAAAGCCTGGCGCAGCAGGGAAAGCCGCGTCACTTCTGGCGTGGTAAGCAAGGGCAGGCTGGAGACAATGGCCGCGGGCCGGCCTTCGATATGGTCAGCCAGGGTTTCGCGCAGCCGATAGGCGTCGCCGCGCAAGATTTTCGCCCGAGGAAATTTTTTGGCCAGCAAATGGCAGAAGCTCGGCTCGTATTCGACCAGCACCAGCCTTTCCGGCGCGACGCCGCGCGCAAGAAGGGCCTGCGTTACTGGACCGGTGCCGGGGCCTAATTCGATGATCGGTCCGTCGCCGTCGGGATCGACGCAATCCGCCATCGCGCGGGCGAGAAAACGGCCGGAGGGGGTGATGGCGCCGGCAAGGCGCGGGTTTTCCAGCCAGCGGCGAATGAAGCGCGCTTCATCGCCCAGCCGATCGTCGATTGAGTGTTTCGGGCTGGAATGAATTTTTGCCGCCTGCTTTTTTTGCGCGCTCAATTGATGCCCTGGCCCCCGAGCGGTTCGAGCATTCATAAATCGCTCACATTCGAATCGTCGTCAAGAAAAGGTAGTGACCCGGGGTCAGGCCAGATCGAAGAATTCTTTCATCTTGGCGAAAAAGCCCGCCGATTCGGGGTGGGTCTTGTGGGTCGATTCGTTCTCGAACTCCGCCAGGAGCTCTCTCTGCTTCTTGGTCAGGTTCTGCGGCGTCTCGACATTGGCCTGGATATAGAGGTCGCCGAATTCACGCGAGCGCAGGACCGGCATGCCACGCCCCTTGATCTTGAACTGGCGGCCCGACTGTGTGCCTTCGTCGACCTTGACCTTGACTTCCGAACCATCGACGGCGCGGACCTTGATTTCGCCGCCAATCGCCGCCTGCACCATCGAGATCGGCACACGGCAATAAAGATCGGCGCCTTCGCGCTGGAAGAAGGGATGTGGCTTGATCGCCAGGAAAATGTAAAGGTCGCCGGCGGGGCCGCCGCGAAGGCCCGCTTCGCCTTCGCCGGTGAGGCGAATCCGCGTCCCGTCTTCGATGCCGGCGGGAATATTCACCGACAGCGAGCGATCGCGCGTCACCCTTCCGGCGCCGGCGCAATTGGGGCAGGGGTTGTCGATCACCTCGCCGCGTCCGTGGCAGGAAGGACAGGCGCGTTCGATGGAAAAGAATCCCTGTTGCGCACGAACGCGGCCGGCGCCGCCGCAGGTTGAACAGGTTTTGGGCTTGGAGCCGGCCTTGGCGCCGGTCCCGGAACAGACCTCGCAGGAGACGGAAGTGGGAATTTTCAGCGACGCCGATTTGCCGCGATAGGCCTCCTCCAACGTGACTTCCATATTATAGCGAAGGTCCGACCCGCGCTCGCGGCCGGTCGAACGGCCGCGCCGCCCGCCGCCCATGACGTCGCCGAACAGATCGTCGAAAATATCGGCCATCGAGGCGGCGAAACCTTCGCCCATGCCGAAACCGCCCGCGCTGGCGCCACTGCCATGTTCGAAGGCAGCATGGCCATGCCGGTCGTAGGCGGCGCGTTTCTGGGCGTCGGAAAGAATCTGATAGGCTTCGTTGACTTCCTTGAATTTGGCCTCGGCTGCCTTGTCGCCCGGATTCTTGTCGGGATGGAGTTGCACCGCCTGTTTGCGGAAGGCGGTTTTCAGCTCGACTTCGGAACAGGCGCGGGTAACGCCGAGAATTTCATAATAGCAGCGTTTGGCCATCGACACTGTTTTCCAGATTTTGCGAAGGTCCGGTGCGGATGCTTAAGACGACCTTTGGCAAGGCGGCTTGAAAAAGCCGCGGTTCGCCCCGACGAGCTAGACGCTGCGGCTTATCGACGCAACCAATTTCTCTTGTGCCCCCGGGAAAAGGGCCGGCGCGGAAAAACCGCGCCGGCTTTCATGGCGCTCAGGCGCCTTTCTTGTCGTCCTTGACTTCCTTGAAGTCGGCGTCGATCACGTCTTCCTCGGCCTTGGCCTCGTGACCGGCTTCGGCGCCGGCGCCGGCCTGTTCGGCCTTGTACATGGCTTCGCCAAGCTTCATCGAAGCCTGCGCCAGTTCGTTCGAACGGGCGTTGATGGCTTCGATATCCTCGCCTTCGAGAGCGGTCTTGAGGCCGGCGATGGCCGCCTCGATGGCGCTCTTGTCGGACTGCGCGACCTTGTCGCCGAACTCCTTCAGCGATTTTTCCGCCGAGTGGACCATGGCCTCGCCCTGGTTGCGGGCGTCGACCAAGGCGCGGCGCTGCTTGTCTTCGGCGGCGTGAGCCTCGGCGTCCTTGACCATCTTGTCGATGTCGGCTTCCGACAGGCCGCCCGAAGCCTGGATGCGGATCTGCTGCTCCTTGCTCGTAGCCTTGTCCTTGGCGGTCACCGAAACGATGCCGTTGGCGTCGATGTCGAAGGTCACCTCGACCTGCGGCATGCCGCGCGGGGCCGGCGGGATGCCGACGAGATCGAACTGGCCGAGCAGCTTGTTGTCCGCCGCCATCTCGCGCTCGCCCTGGAAGACCCGGATCGTGACCGCCGTCTGGTTGTCCTCGGCGGTCGAGAAGACCTGGCTCTTCTTGGTCGGGATCGTGGTGTTGCGCTCGATCAGGCGAGTGAACACGCCGCCCAGCGTCTCGATGCCGAGCGAGAGCGGCGTCACGTCGAGCAGCAGCACGTCCTTGACGTCGCCCTGCAAGACTCCCGCCTGGATCGCCGCGCCGATCGCCACCACTTCGTCGGGGTTGACGCCCTTATGGGGCTCCTTGCCGAAGAACTGTTTGACGACTTCCTGCACCTTGGGCATGCGGGTCATGCCGCCGACCAGCACGACCTCGTCGATCTGGGCCGCGACCAGTCCCGCGTCCTTGAGCGCCTTGCGGCACGGCTCGACCGTCCGCTGGATGAGGTCGTCGACCAGCGCCTCGAACTTCGAGCGCGTGAGCTTGAGAGCGAGGTGCTTGGGGCCGGTCGCGTCGGCGGTGATGTAAGGCAGGTTGATGTCGGTCTGGGTGGCCGAGCTCAGCTCGATCTTGGCCTTTTCCGCCGCCTCTTTCAGACGCTGAAGGGCGAGCTTGTCCTTGGTCAGGTCGATGCCCTGCTCCTTCTTGAACTCGCCGGCCAGATACTCGACGAGCCGCATGTCGAAGTCCTCGCCGCCGAGGAAGGTGTCGCCGTTGGTCGACTTCACCTCGAACACGCCGTCGCCGATCTCGAGGATCGAAATGTCGAACGTGCCGCCGCCGAGGTCATAGACGGCGATCGTGCCGGCCTTCTTTTTGTCGAGGCCGTAGGCGAGCGCCGCCGCCGTCGGCTCGTTGATGATGCGCAGCACTTCGAGGCCGGCGATCTTGCCGGCGTCCTTGGTCGCCTGACGCTGGGCGTCGTTGAAGTATGCGGGGACGGTGATGACCGCCTGCGTCACGGGACCGCCGAGGTGCGCCTCCGCCGTCTCCTTCATCTTCTGAAGGACGAAGGCCGAAATCTGCGACGGCGAATATTGCTTGCCGTCCGCCGTAACCCAGGCGTCGCCGTTGGGCGCGCGGACGATCTTGTACGGGACAAGGCCCATGTCCTTCTTGGTCATGGGGTCTTCGAACGACCGGCCGATGAGCCGCTTGATCGCGAAGAAAGTCCGTTCCGGGTTGGTGACCGCCTGACGCTTGGCCGGCTGACCCACCAGACGCTCGCCGTCGTCGGTGAACGCCACAATCGAAGGCGTCGTCCGGGCGCCCTCGGAATTCTCGATGACCTTGGGGGTCGCTCCCTCCATGACCGCCACGCACGAATTCGTCGTGCCGAGGTCGATGCCGATCACTTTCGCCATATTCTTCCCTGCTCCTTTCGCGGGACCGCCCGGCCCCGCAGCGGCCGGACCATGAGAAGGACTCCTCTCGGCCCGAAGCGGCCGGCGTCGCCTGTTCTGATCCCCTAAATTCCACGTAAATTCGTGGCGGACTCAACGCGCTTGCGACGCCGACCCCGTCAGTCGCGGCGTATATAGGTTCGGCCTTTTCGAGGCGCAAGGCGCGGAATCGCCGGATTCCTCGGGTTCCCTGGCCAGAGAGCCGCCTCAACAAACGGCTTTCCCTTTGGCCCCGGGCCTTCTAGATAGCCCCGATGATTTCCTCGACGATTTGGCGCCTATCCGTCGTGATCGGCGGCTTGACGCTGGCTGCGGCGCCGGTCCGCGCCCAACTCGCCCTTCCGGGGGCGGCGCCCTCTCAGGAGGCCGGAGCGGCGACGACTGCGCCGAAGCCAAAGAAGTCCGGAAGCGCCGCGAAAGCGGACAAGAGCGGCAAGGCGGCCAAGGCCGCCCTCAAGTCCGCGCCCGGCGCCGAATCGATCGACGGCCGCCCGCTGATGCTGAACGGCAAGGCGGGGCTCCTGCAGATCTCCGGCCGCGGCGATACGCTGCAGATCGACAAGTTGAGCCTCGCCGGCGAAGGCGTCTCGGACGCGGCGCAACGCTGCGTCCTCAACATCGTCGGCGAGAAGCCGATCATGGCGATCAGCGACGGGCGTCCGGACGGCCTCGAACGCTACCATGCCGAAGTTCCGGCCTGCCCGTTCGCCTTCGACGTCGTCGACGGCGCCGTGCTCGTTCCGGCGCAGATCACCGCCTGCGTCTTCAAGGCCGCCGACTGCCAGACGAGCCCGAGCGGCCTGTGGGGACCGGACGGCACAACGCTAGGGGCGGACGCCGCGGCCATCGGCAAACGACGCACCGAAGCCGAAAACGCCATGGCTCATGCGCTGCACGCCCTCGAGGAGCGCGCCAAAGACAATTCCGATGCGGCGGCTCTCGTGCGCGACCAGAGCGGCTTTACGGGCGAGCGCGACGACATCTGCCGCGACTATGTGCAGGAAGCCGAGCATGGATTCTGCGCAGCCAGCGTGACCGCCGCACGCGCGGCGCTGCTCGAGGCTCGGCTCGCGGCCTTCTCGGGCCCGGAGCGCAAGGGCGCGAAATCCGACAAGAGCGCGAAGGCGGACAAGGCCGCCAAGCACAAGAAGGCCAAACCCGCCGAGGGCGCCGAGGCCGACAAGCCGCAGTAACCGCGACTCCGACTTTCGGAAGCCCGCTTTATTTCGCCGTCGACGTCGGCTAGCTTCCGGCGGGAAGAAGCGCCGTCATCAGGCGCGCGTCGACGAGGGGTCGGACATGGGGATGTGGCAGGAGTTCAAGGAATTCGCCCTCAAGGGCAACGCTCTCGCCCTTGCCGTCGGCGTGATCATCGGCGCGGCCTTCGGCAAGATCGTCGACGCCCTGGTCAACGACCTCATCATGCCGATCGTCGGCATCGCCGGTAAGGCCGACTTCTCCAATTACTTCATCCCCCTGTCGAGCTCCGTGACCGCGACCAACCTGGCGGACGCGCGCAAGCAGGGCGGCGTGCTCGCCTACGGCGACTTCATCAGCGTGGCGATCAATTTCGCCATCGTCGCGGTCGCGCTGTTCATCTTGATCAAGGGCATCAACGTCCTGACCCGCCCGGACAAGAACAAGCCGGCCGAACCGCCGCCGCCGAGCCCCGAGGTCGTGCTGCTGACCGAGATCCGCGACCAGCTCGCCCGCCGCAGCGCCTAGACCTGTCGGGGCCGCAAGGCGGACCGGCGCCCAGGCGTCAGACCGGCAGACCGTCGACCGCAGCGCCGGCGACGAAGAGGGTGGCGACGACGGCGAACGCCTTCGCAGCGAATGTGCGTCTCGCTGCGACGACGCCGATCAGGATCTCGATTTCGCCGCGCGCGTTGCGCACCCGGATCAGGCACCCCTTCACGTGGACGGCGGCGAGCTCCGCCACGATCGGCCACGCCGCATGCAGGCGCGGCAGCCGAACGCGACGTTTGGCGGCGACGATCTGATTGTCCTTGACGACCTCGAAGTCATAGGATTCGGACATGCTTTCGAACCTCCTCGTAGCGCCGGCCGCCCGCCGCGCTCGCGAAGGCTACGAGGCGCGTGGGGTGAAAGTTGGCCCGAACGGCGCCGTCGCGCGCCGGCCGCTCACAACGCGACCCGTCTCAGCCGCAGCGCGTTGGCGATCACGCTGACGGACGAGAGCGACATCGCCGCGGCCGCAACGATCGGCGACAAGAGGATGCCGAACGCCGGATAGAGCACGCCGGCCGCGATCGGCACGCCGGCGGCGTTGTAGAAGAAGGCGAAAGCAAGGTTCTGCCGGACGTTGCGCATCGTCGCCTTGGACAGCCTGCGAGCGCGGACGAGGCCGGCGAGATCGCCCTTGAGCAGCGTCATGCCGGCGCTCTCGATCGCCGCGTCCGTTCCCGTGCCCATCGCGATTCCAACGTCGGCCGCCGCAAGCGCCGGCGCGTCGTTGACGCCGTCCCCCGCCATGGCCACGATCCGGCCCTCGTCTTTGAGGCGGACGATTGCCGCCGCCTTGCCCTCGGGACGGACCTCCGCCTCATAAGATTCGAGTCCGAGCCTGGCCGCGACCGCCGCAGCGGTCGCGCGATTGTCGCCTGTCAGCATGACGACCTTCAGGCCCTGCGCCTTGAGCGCGGCGAGCGCCTCGGCGGCGCCCGCCTTCACCGGATCGGACATGGCGATCAGCGCAGCGACGGCGCCATCGACGGCGACGAACACGACGGTTGCGCCCTCGCGTCGCAGCGTCTCGGCCCGTGCGGCGAGCGGCAAGGCGTCCGCGCCGCGCTCCGCGGCGAACGCGCCCGAGCCGACCGCGACCGCCCGTCCCTCGACGACGCCTGCCACGCCTCCACCCGCCAAGGCCTGGAAATCGACGGCCTCGGCGAGCTTGAGGCGCTTGCGCCGCGCCGCGGCGACCACGGCGGCGGCGATCGGATGCTCGCTCGACCGCTCGAGGCTTGCGGCCAATCTCAACGCGTCGTCGGCCGAGAACCCAGGGGCCGCATCGATGGCGGAGAGGCGCGGCTTGCCCTCGGTCAGCGTCCCCGTCTTGT
>NZ_JBKQOU010000063.1:0-44626 GCF_052145335.1 Rhodoblastus sp. | reverse complement strand
CCCCGATCCGATTCAATCGGATCGGAAAAGGCTCTAAGCCGAATTTCGCCCTACATATCGCGGCGCAAATCAAGGGCTTCCTCGTCGCACAGGACTTTCACCGCCTCTCGCGCGGCCGAAATGGCCGGATCCTGCTCCGGTTCGCCGGAGCGCAGCGTCTCGTCCGTGGGGCGCCGCAATTCTTCCTTGAAACCTGTTTTCAGGAAATGGCGGTTGAAGATCGCCATGACATCGGCGACGCCTTCTTCGGTGACCGAGCGTTTGTCTTCCGCGAAATAGTTTTTCTCTGTGAAGCCCCCGGCGATGAATTCGTAGGAGGGAAAATAGGCGACCCTGTCCAAACCTCGCGTCAACATCTCGCAAGCCACGCGCAGGACCGACTTGGAATAGCTCGTCGAGCACAATACATGGCGCGGCTCGGCGGTCGCGACCAATGGCACCGGGGAGACGGTCAGGATCACCCGAGAACCGGGATTGACGCCGCGCAGGCGAGCGATGAAATCCCTCATGTCGCCGACGACGTCATCGACGCTCAGATTGACGAATTCATGGCGTTCCCGCGAAAACTCGCCCCCGACGACGCCGGGACATACCGGGAAAGCCGCGCCATCCTCGCGGGAGCGCCACATTTCGGTCAGGCCCAGCGTGAAGACGAACACGTCGAGCGTCTCGAAAGCCTGGCGGACGGCGCGCAAATGCCTTTCGCGGTCGATCTCCAGCTCCTTTTCCGAACCGAAGCCGCGCGGCTGAATATTGGGGCGAAAAGGGTCGATCACCGCGCCGGCGGCGCCGAGCCACAGGCTTTCGCGGGGCGTGAAACGGCCATAGGCGCGGTCGAACGTCTGGACGAGCTGCCGGCTGGTGTAAATATTGCCGTATCGCGCTGTGAACACGCCGTAATTCAGGGCTTGCGCGGCACTGGGCCCCATCATCGGGGGAGCGGGTTCGGTAAGCAAGAAATTGTAACCGCCGGCCTTGAGGTATCGCCCGATATGTTGCGCGAAACAGCTTCCGGCGGTCGCCACCGAGTCTTTCGGCCCAAACTGGAAAGGGACGCCGACGACCGGGTCGAGTCCGTCCGCCCCGACATTCGCCACTGCGCGACGCCAATAGGCGTGATCGGGGAGATTGGAATAGGGATGCGGAGCCATGAACCTATCCACAGAGTTTCAAGCGAAGTATACCGGTTCGCATCCAGAAAACGCACACCGAATCCCAATTCGATCGGATTTGATCTCTACGCCGCGATCGCGCCGGAAACGAGGCCGATCGCTTTCTCGATCATGGTCTGGCCGAACAGTTCATTGGCGTGGGTCGCGTCGCGTCCACAGGCTGCCTCGACCAGCATTCCATTGGAATCCATCATTTCAAGCGGTGTGTCGATATAGATGAAGCCGATTTTATGGCACAGCTCGCGATAGAGGCCAGCCTGCACGCGCCAGATCTTGTATCGCAGGCAATCGGGGGCGAGATTGCCTGGATCGATCGATTTGTCAAAAATACCCTGCGGATGGAGCAACACCTGGCGGAGGGGCAGCGGCGGCGGCGGCTCGATCAGAGCTATAGGCTTGTCTGTTGCATCGCGAAAAGCCTGCAGAAGGAACAGGCCGTCGGCCATTGCTTCCCACAAGGTTTCGCGGATCGTCGCCTCGGGGTAAATTTCCGCGTCCGGATCCAGAGCAAGCGCCGGATTTTCTGACAGGATGAAGTCGTAGCGCTGCTGAAACCGGGCCAAACCGAGGACGTTATGTTCATTGCCGCCGATCGACAGCAGGATGCCCTGCGGATCTTTTTCGCCGAGTTTCGCGATGATTGCAGCATTGAGCGACGCGCCTTCCGGCCCAGGCGACAAAGCCGGAACAAAACAGGGGTCATGCAGATAGTGAAACCGGCCGTCAACGAACGGAGCGAGAAAGGAAGGGCCCTTCGCCTGCAATGCGTACCAGCCCTTCGCCAGAGCGACGACGTGGCTGTGTCCAAATCCAACAAACGACGCCATTTGCAATCCACGAAGAATTTTCAGGGAACGCCGGCCCTTGTCAAGAGAGCGATTTTGGCGCGGTCAAGGGAGGTCAGGTGAGACTTCGATGCCTATGGGCTCGCCGAAGGCAATGGGACCGGAAATCTGTCTTTCGACGGCGATCACCCGATAGCGCCTTCCGTCTATCCTCACCAGCCGGCCGACTATATCTTCCGCTGTCGCCGCCATGGCAAAAGGCGAACGAACCGCGATCATCTCCCGCCCCTGATAGTTATAGGGGTAAAAGGCTTCGAGCGCGATTGCCTCGACAGAGGTCATGAGATTGGCTCCGGATTCAAATTTCTCCGCCAGCCTGGCGGGGCTGGCCTTTGGGCAAGGTTGTTTTGACGGATTTAACAGACGAGCGTCAACCTGTCAGGATTTTGCCCCTCAGCATCCGCTCGCCCAGCAAACCGAGGAACAAAAGGAAATTTGAAACAAAAAAAACATAGAAAAAGCTGTAATCCTCAAATAAATAATTGTTAAAAAACGCGCCGCGCAAAAGGCCGACCAAATGGTACAGCGGATTGTACCACATAAGGTCGCGCGTAGTTTCCGAAAAGAAGGTTGCTGGTATAAATACGCCTGACGTAAGATACATGGCTATAAAGGAAAATACAACGAGCAGTATTCCTACGATAAGTGAAAATGAGACGATTATGACGCCGAATATTCCAACTGAGATACCAAAATAAATCGCTAGAGCAATTGTAGCACAAGCCTGGGTAATGTCGATTGGCATTACGGCTACGCCAGCGAGCGCCAGGATGCCGACAAAAACCGCGAAAACAAAAAAGGACGATAGAATTTCAAGAATGGCGCGGGAAATTATGAGATGCATCGGCTTGAAGATTGGAAACTGCAGCAACGATCGATTTTGCGCGACTGTCATCGCCGTGAATCGCGCGGGATAGAGGCACAAGATATAGGGAGCCACGCCGGTTGCGATAAATATGCTCGGGTCGTCTCCAATAGGTGCGATACGATTAGAGAGTGTATAGGCTACTAACATCACCAACATATGTGTCAAAGGCCATCCAATGGCGATGAGGTAAGCGAAATAGGACCTCCCGTAGCGCGTACGCATATCGCGCAAAATCGACGCGACAATTATCCTGTGAAGGCTGGACACTACGGCAATACTCCCGTCAAAAGGTCGTTTTGCACTTAGGATGAGTCTTGGTGGAGTACTTTTACAAGATCGCATGCGCGATCTTTCCCGTCAAACTCTGCCGTCCGTGTCGCGCGGCCGCAGGTCGGAACGGTTTTCGCTCGCGCGCTCTTTACGTGGCGACTCGCCATGATCAGCCTCATCGAGCTTGCGCTAGCCCGCATGACCCTAACAAACGGCTCGACGCCGTTCGCCTCATGAGGCGAACGGAGGCGTTCTCGGTTTCAGTTGCATAAAATGGCCCGCGGCTCACTTTCCGCGATGCAGGAGGATTTCGCCCCGGAGGAACCCAATTATCATTGGCGCTACAGGATAGTATTGAGTTCGAAGCCCGTGCGATATAGCCACTTGCTAAAGATGGTTATAAACCGTTATTTAAGTCAATTTTGAATTGAGTGGACATCATGAAAATTGCGCTTCTCGTCCTGGGCATGCACCGCGGTGGCACGTCGGCAGTTGCCGGCGCGCTAGCCTGTGCTGGAGCTACGCCCCCGCGAAATCTTTTGCCAGCCAATTCGTTTAATGAACGCGGTTACTTTGAAGCAGCTCCTATCACGCATTTAAACGATGAGATATTAGCTTCGTTAGGCCGCTATTGGAATGATTGGCGGAGTATCGATTCCGATTGGGTTTCGTCCCCCTCGGCTGCAATTTTCCGCGAACGAGCTGTTAAATTGCTATTTGACGAATATGGGGATGAACCGCTGGTTGTGGTAAAGGATCCACGGATTTGCCGCCTCGGCAAATTTTGGCTGTCCGTGTTGCATGAAGCTGGCTTTTCAACTCGTGTTATCATTCCCGTCCGCAACCCAATTGAAGTCGTTCATTCATTAAGCAAAATGCATGGCTTGTCGATTGACGACTGCTTGCTGATTTGGCTTCGGTACATGCTCGACATAGACTTGGTTACAAGGACAGTGCCGCGAACTTTTATTGCGATTGATGATTTTTTGGCGGATTGGCGTGGCGCGTTAATCAAAGCTGGCGAAGAGCTTGAGATTGACTGGACAAACATCGACGCCGACGATGTCGTGCAAATAGATCAATTCATCGATCGGAACCTCAAGCATTATAATTTTCGCGATCGCTTTCCGACGCATAATTCTGAGTGGATTTTACGCGTCGAAGAAGCCTTTGCAATTTTAACGCGGGACCGCAACTCGAAGCTTGCAATTCGCGAGCTTGACTTGGTCGCCGCCGAGTTTGACCGATCTTGCGTTCTCTTTGATCCTGCATTTACCCTTATGCAGGAACAAATATTCCGAGACCGGGAAGCTATTGCGAGCCTCTTAACACAACTCGATGTATTGAAAACGGAAGCGTGATCTGATTTTCAGGCGACTTTCAGAACATCAGGCGGTGTTGCTTGACGATTTGGCCATGGAGAGAAACAGTCCAGAATTTCGTGTGTGGCTTGGGCTAGCGCGGAAAGGTTTTGCGCTTTGGCGTGCTTGGGCGAAAGGTTCGTATTGCCTGGAAGCGAGTCAGACAGAGGCAAATGACGTTCGCGTCATGTTCTTAAAGGCGTAGAAGGGGAAAGAGTTAATGTATTCACAAAACAGGGGCTGGATGTCTTTCAGGCCGCAAGAGCATTTAATTGAAGAAAGCGCTACCTCTGGCGATGTATCTCATATTAATGACGGCGAATTGGTTGATAGAATTATATCAGCATATCACCAAGCTGTAATTGGGCGCGTCGGAGATCCGGAAAATTTTTGGCTAAGTTTATATGGCCCTCTCAAGGAGCCGATACATGATGCTCTCATTTCGAGGAACCATGAAGAGACAACGCGGTTGTTGCGGGATCCTCGCAGTAATTTTCTATTTTATGGGTTTGAAGCTCTGTTTCAGGGTCTCAATGAGAATCCGGCTTGGCTCAGTCTTCAGGCGTCATCCCATTATGATGGGTTGCTGAGGCTATGCGAGGCAGTCGGCGTTATCGCGATGGAGGATCCGGAGGCTTATCGGTTCGATCAGGATCCGCCCCCGAAAAAGCCCATTGAAAGTCTTCTTTTGCTGCTTGACCACGCCTTCGGCTTCAGGGTTACATTTCCGAATCCTTACCCGCACGAGTCTGGCTTGGCGACAACGCGCGGCGTCGCGAGCCAAAGAGCCATTCATTCCTTGTATCTCGCTTGGCGGTCCACCACCTTTTTGACGGGGATTGCAAACCCACGCATTTTGGAAATAGGTGCTGGCTTAGGCCGGACGGCTTTTTATTCGAGCCAGTTTGGCATCAAGGACTATTCCATTATTGATATCCCGATGACTCTAGCGGCCCAGGCCTATTTTCTAGGAAGAACATTGGGGGATAATCGTATTACCTTGTGCGGCGAAGCAGGCGACGCATTAGTGAAGCTTATGCCACCTAAGTATTTTCTTGATTCAGATGAAAAATATGACCTGGTTGTTAATGTAGATTCTTTGCCTGAAATCGGGGAAGAGTTTGGAATGAGATATATCAAGGAAATTGCCCATCGATCACCCCGCTTCCTCTCCATCAATCATGAGTTGCTGCCGTTTATTGTCAAGGATGGCATGCAACAGGTATCTTGTAGATCAAGCACACGTCATCCCTATTGGATGAGGCGCGGATATTTAGAGGAGGTTTTCACGTTCTAGCTGGCTGAAGCGTTCTGCCATTAGAGATTTGCGTGGTTGACAAGCCTCGGGAGGCTCTTTATCGCTTCGAATATGCACAGGGGTGGAAATGGTTGCCTATGAAGGCTTGCGCGGTCAAGTCAGCAGTGATGAACCTCATCTTGGAGGGAACGTTGTCGAAGGCGACCCCTTCACATTTGCTCCTCGTGTTTGGGATTATTTGATCAACCGCTTTACCCCACGATCTGTGCTCGATATCGGATCAGGAATGGGGTACGCGGCCCGTTATTTCCACAGTAAAGGCTTGGCCGTCATTGCCTCCGATGGTTTGAAAAATAATGTCGAGCAAGCGTTGTTCCCGACTTTTTACACAGATTTGACACAAGGTCCTATTTTCTGCCGGGTCGATCTTGTGCACTGTCAAGAAGTGGTGGAGCACATTGAGGAGGAATACGTGGATAACGTGATTCGTTCTCTCGCATGTGGAAAGATCATCGTGATTACTCATGCTCCTCCGGGACATGATGGCCATCACCATGTAAACTTGCAGCCAGCCGAGTATTGGATCAGCAAAATGGCGACGGCAAATTGCTTTCTGCTGGAAAAAGACACTGAAAGAGTTCGACTCTACGCCAAAGAGGACGGCGCGGAGTTTTTAGAAAACACCGGTCTAGTGTTTTCCAATAGAAGCCTTTTCTAGGGTTAGGGTCTTTAACTGTTAGAATTGGGCCGGATATTCCAAGGAAGCGGGCAGCCATTTAGCGTGTGAACACGTTTCATAGCCCGACCAATTGAGAGCGGCTTATTGGTTACGGCCCAATGCGTAGCTTTTTAGCGAGATGCTGGGTCCAAAGATCAGCGAGATATGTGTCCTCGACCTCATTGATCATATTGAGGTAGGCCGGCGCCTCGCCGCGGTCATAAAGGTCTTTCCACAATTGTTGCGCGGCGAAGCCTCCTCGCTCTACCCTGCGGATGAAATCCTGCTCGGATTTGAATTGGAAATGTGCAACATAGCCGGTTTGAACAATGCGTTCGGGCCACCCTTCGGCGGTGACGATGTTCAGTGCATTTTGCGGAAATTGCTCGGTATAGTCCCGCATATCCTCTCCGAGGACATTGCATATATTGAAGGCGCCTTCCGCATAGTAATTGTTCCAGAAATGGGTGAACGCCAATCCGGTTCGACGAGCGCCTTCCATCGCGCTTTCGGCGGTGACCTTCGCTGTACGGAAAAACGATTTGGTGTGAATATCAATTCGTTTGGAACGACGCGTCAGAGCCGATAAGGTAAAGGAGCCATCGCGCTGCTTTCTCCCGTTGTTTCCGAACAAGATCCAATTGAAATAAACGCAATCCACGCTTCTATCAAAGCGAGTCATGAACGATGCGATATTGTCGTATTGCTTAAGGACGATAAACTCATCAATATCCAGGAAGCAGCACCATTCAGTTTCACCTTTGTAATTATCAAGATAATCTTTGTACATTGGCAGTTGCGCCCCGGTCTCTGTCCAGTGCACAAAAGTCACAAATGGATCCTGCCGTGCAAGATAGGGCAGGACGCGCTTCAACAATGTTTCGGGTGTATCGTCATTACAGTACAAATAAATATGGTCTATGCCTATTAATTTATGGTATTCGATCCATTCGACAATGTCGTCGTCTTCCCATCTTGCGCAGGCTGCCAACGAATAGCGAAAGCGCGGGGTTTCCGCCGTGACCATTTTTGAGTTTCCCGCTTTGATGGACTACGTTGAATGTTTTATTGCAAGCGCCCAGGCCACGATAGGGACATGTAGAGACGTTGTCGAGCGGTTCCGTCTCGGCTACATGACATGCCTTATCCACATATCATTTTTGGCCATTACTACCTCAATTGATCTAGTCCGGAATTTTGGTGAGGGTGCAAATCTTGCGCCAGATTCGGTTCCATCACCAACCCAATTGCGACAGGTGAACAGGTCGTCGATGATTGATCTACGCGATAACGATTCGCATGTGCGCTTCCGCCTGCTCTCGACAAGCTCGCGCCAGCAGACTGAGCCGCGCCGCATGGGAAATCTGCACAGGCTCGCTTTTAATGAGCTCGACAATGAACTCGCCGCCTCCGTCGGAAAGCACTCTGTTCGGGTACAGTCCTGTAAGCCCGAGCGCATTGAGCTCGCAAAGGATCAAAAGCATAGAGTGTGGCGTAAAAACCCAAGCATGCGCATCCGTGTAAGCTGTGGCCGGCTTTGATATAAGTTCATAAATGTCTTTAAGTGGGTTGCCATTTGCCATTTCTAAATGATCAAAAACCTCGCCATTCCGCCAAGTGACCTCTCGATGATTGGCAACAACAATTGAGTTGGTATCATATATAGCACTTAAAGAATGAAACGGTGCTGACTGGATGTAAGCTGCCAGCCACTGCCCAGTTGAAGTCAGTGGACGCAATAGGTCGAAGCAGCCGCGCTTGTCTGGCACGACCATGAGGAACGATCCCTTTTCACTTAAAAGCCGCCGTATGGAACGCAGGTGCGCAACGGGATTGGGGATATGCTCAATATTATGACTTGAAATACAGAAATCAAAGGTACCCAAATGCTCATCGGGGATAGCGCCATCAAGATTTCCATCTTGTACAACAAAATCAACACGCTGAATGTTACTTATTGTCTCGAGACTTAAATTATTACGTGTATAATGAGCAATTAAGTTGTCTTGAGTGTCATGGTCGACGGTATACATGTTAAGCCCATCTGTGCGATGCAATATAGGATTGTATGAGCCGCCAATTTCTAGCAATTTTTGATCTTTTGTGAATTGTGATAAAACAAATTCAATCCTATTCATGCCGATATCGGATAAAAACTCCACGAACGGAAGGCTCATATCGTGCCCTTTATTACCCGGCGGCTAGAATAAACATTGATGCTCATCGGCAGCCGACGGTTGATGATCGCTTTTACGGTTATCCTAATCCATTGGTGGCTAAAAGCAAATAATTCATTGCGAATTGCTCGGGGGGATCCCAAGTCCGCAGGAGCTTAGGGCCGCTGATTTTTTGCAGAATTTGATCAAGGTAAATTCGCGTTTTACGCGAGCCCTACTCTTTTGCTGATAAATAGTGTATCAGCAGGAATGCATATCGTTATCGTTGAGTCGCCATTTTGGAGGGCTGGCTCCGTGTTCACGGACGACGCGAGCTGTTCGAAAGGGCTTGCCCCGCTCTCCTCGCTTCCGCCTACGAGGTCGCTGCCTGTTAGGTGAAACGTTCGGATCCGTCATATGGTTCTCATGCAAAGGTTTCAGTTCCTGACAGGGCCCAACGAAAGTATAGCCAAGAAGCTTGTGTCCAAGCTATTTTCTGAGAAGTGGTATAACAGCCAAATCCCGCAAACGTCTGAAGCGGACAATGATGCATTGTTGCACTATATCCGGGTAGGTTGGCGCGAAGGCCGGTCGCCTCACCCTCTGTTTGATGGCGTTTGGTATCTTTCCAAGTATCCTGATATCGCCCAAGCAAACGTTAATCCGCTATTGCATTTTATGACTTTCGGTTGGAAGGAGGGGCGCTCTCCTCATCCGTTTTTCGACTCTATGTGGTACCGAGCGAAGAATACTGAAGTTGTTCCGACGGGTACAAACCCCGTTATTCATTTTTTGAAAGCCGGTGGGGCCGAGGGGCTGTCGCCGCATCCCCTGTTTGATTGTAAATGGTATCTATCGCAATATCCAACTATGACGGAATGCGGCCATAATCCCTTGGTCCATTTTATTGAATATGGCTGGCGCGAAGGCAGATCGCCGCATCCGCTATTCGACGCGAACTGGTATTTCCAGAACAACACCGATGTTGCCCATGCTAAACTGAATCCGTTATTGCACTATATAAATTCCGGCCATCGCGAAGGGCGGTCGCCACACCCGCTGTTCGATGCTATTTGGTACGCGTGGAGCAATCCTGACGTTAACCCGGCTGAAATAAATCCACTTTTGCACTTCGTCGAGTATGGCTGGAAAGAGCATCGGTCGCCGCATCCGCTTTTCGACATTGATTGGTACCTCGAACAAAACCCAGACCTGGCCCATGCTGGGTTAAATCCTTTGGCGCATTTTGCAACTATAGGATGGAAGGAAAAGCGTTCGCCTCATCCTCTGTTTGATACTCGCTGGTACCTGGCGCAAAATCCCGACGTCGACAGCGCGGGAATAAACCCTTTGGTGCATTATTGTAGTTCAGGCTGGCGGGAGCATCGTTCGCCGCATCCGCTTTTCGACACCAAATGGTACCTCGATCAGAATGAAGATGTGCGAGCGGTTGGCTTAAATCCTCTCGTACATTTTACCAGTTCAGGATGGCGGGAGCGTCGTTCTCCACATCCCCTCTTTGATGTTCGATGGTACTTGAATCATTATCCTGAAATCGAATCGGCGGGCCTTGACCCTGTCAAACATTATTTGGGTAAGGGCGGTCGTGAGGGGTTCGCCCCGAATGAGCTTTTCGATAGCGCCTTCTATATCAGAAACCATGAATCGATCTCCTCTACCGGAGAGAATCCTTTAATTCACTATGTCACGCTGGGAGCTGAAGAAGGCCGTGCCCCACACCCCTTATTCGATTCTGAATGGTATTGCGCTCAGCATCCTGAGCTCGCAGAACATGGTGGAAATCCTCTCGTTCACTTTTTGACGGTTGGCGCTCGCCTTGGTTTCACGACGCACCCCGCGGATAAACATAGCGCCACTTGCGAAGTGCTTGATATACCTTACGAAGTGATAAAAATACCTGAGAGTGTCAAGGACAAGGATGTTTGTATCTTTGTTACATTTAGCGCCGATGGTCATGTATACGATCACGTAACTGCTTATCTTTCGGCGCTGCGCTTGAAAGGATGGGTTGTAATAGTGGTTCTCGCGACGAATGGTTTGGCAAAGCCGTTGCCGTTCGAGTTGACAAGCGCCGAAGGATTAATCGTTCGCATAAACCACGGTTGGGATTTTGCGGCGTGGGCGACGGCGCTTGGTGCGCTACCTCAGTTATGGACGGCGCGCACGCTTTTGATGACTAACGACAGCGTTTATGGCCCCGTGAATTTCGAATCCTTCGACCGAATGCTTGCTGCGATTCAGGTCTCGAATTCAGACGTCGTCGCTCTTACCGACAGCTATCAGGCCTGGCGCCACTTTATGTCCTATTTTTGGGTGTTGAAACAATCTGCTCTCAGCTCGCCGGTAATCAGAAACTTCTGGGCAGGCATAAAGAGCATTCGAGACAAAGAAGAGCTGATAAAGCGATATGAATTGTCTATGTTGCAAAAATTCCGGGCGGGTGGCCTGACCGTCGACATCTTGTTTCCTTCCGACGAAAACGATCCGACGCCAGGGAATCCGACGTTAGCTCTTTGGCGCCAATTGATCGAGCGCGGATTCCCCTTCGTTAAAGTCCAGGCCCTACGCGATTCACTTGAGGGAGTCGATGTTTCGGATTGGAGAGATGTATTGAGCTTCAATCCTACGCTCGTGGAAAATATCTCTGACCACCTTCAGGACATAAGAGGTTCCACCGCCCCGATCCGCCCTGCGCCGTTTCCGGCGCCTAAGCGGCGGTTTGTGCGTCCGCGAAAACTTTCCACGTTTTATGGAGCGACAACCGCGACGCGATTGACCGAGGAAACCGATCTCGTACTTGAGACTCCGTTCGGTTATTCACTGCGAAAAATCGACCTTCCAGAAAAGGTCGCGGCGATTGTACATATCTTCTATGCCGATATGGCTATTGAATTGCGGGCCAAACTCGAAAACATTCCGATTGAAACCGATATCTTCGTGTCGACCGATAGCATCGCTAAAAAGGAGCAAATCGAGGGGAGCTTTGCTGGCTATGCAAATGGAAAGTGCGCGGTTAATGTATTTCCGAATATCGGTCGCGATATCGCCCCCATGATTGTCGGGTATAGAGATGTTTTTGACGAATATGAATATTTTATTCATATTCATTCTAAGAAATCGCCGCACGACGAGATATTTGGGAAATGGCGATCATATTTGCTTGATAATATCTTAGGTAATGAAAAGGCTGTCAGTAGTATATTATACACGCTTCGTCAGACCGATGTAGGGATTGTGTTTTCAGACCATTTTCCTGCTGTTCGCAATTTAATTAATTGGGGGTATAATTTCAACTCTATCAAAAGTGTGCTCGGGCGTTTTGGTGTTAGCTTAGACATCGATCTTCCGCTCGATTTTCCTTCCAGTTCATTTTTTTGGGGTAAGACGTCAGCTTTTAGGCCCTTGCTTCAGCTTGGCTTAGGTTGGGATGATTTCCAGGCCGAAGAGGGTCAGGTTGACGGTACTTTGGCGCATGCGCTCGAACGCTCTGTCCTGTTTGCCTGCGAGGCAGCCGGGTTTCGTTGGGTCAAGGTGTCCAACTGTAGCAATACGCCCTCGGCGCGTTTATTGCCGGTCCACTATCCGGAGGATTTGGAGCCTGCTCTGCTGCAGGCGCATCGACCTTTAATCGGCAATCCGGTGCGGCCTTTTGTTTACCAAAACATCGTTCCGGAAGTAAAAAAACAGGCGACGCGCAAGGACGCCGGACCGCGGCCTCGGCTAAATTTGCTGTTGCCAACGCTCAAACCTGAAAAAGTTTTCGGCGGAATATCAACAGCGATGCGCACCTTTAAAGAGGTGGGCGCCGCTCTAGGTGAAGATTTTGATTTGCGTATAATCGTGACATCCGATCCCGTCGACCTGCCTTCGACACAGGCGCACCCCGACTTTTGCCTGGTTAGGCTCGGCGCCTCATATGACAATTTCCGCCACACGATCGTCGATGCTAGCGACGTTGACTATGGCGGCGAAGTTCCAATCCGATCCAACGATATCTTCTTGGCCACGGCTTGGTGGACGGCGGCGGTCGGACAATCATTGGCCCAAGCGCAAGTACGGTATTTCGGCAAATCTACGCCGTTTATATACCTTATTCAGGATTACGAACCTGGTTTTTACAAATGGTCGAGTCACTACGGCTATGCATTGGCAACGTATACAAGAGGACGTGATACGATTGCGTTGGTCAACTCGGAGGAGCTTGCCGCTTTCGTACAATCCAAATTCCTCTTTTCAGAGGCTTATGTGGTACGCTACAAGGCCAATCAAGCGATAATAAGCTCTCGGAAAGCTTTGCCGCGAGAGCGGATTATTCTATTATATGGGCGCCCGACTACAGATAGAAACTGCTTCGACACCATTCGCGGGGCCTTGCTTCTCTGGCAGCACACAAATCCCGTCGTTGCGCAGCAATGGCGGATCGTTTCCGCTGGAGAAGAATATGATTCGGCTTATGTTCGTGGAATACTGAATCTCGAAATCAAGGGCAAGATGACGCTTGAGGATTACGGTGACATACTCAGCAGGTCCTCAATCGGCATCTCTTTGATGGTTTCCCCGCACCCGAGCTATCCGCCGCTCGAAATGGCGGAGGCTGGACTGCTGACGATCACCAATAATTACGAATACAAGGATATGACAAAGAGAAGCAAGAACATCATAACGATTGGAGAATTGACGCCGGATGCTTTGGCCTTGGCGCTGGAGGCAGCGGTTTACTCGGCTGAAAAGTTTATCGGAAGCGAGCGTCAATTCGATGAAATTGGCCCGCTGCATAGCGATTTTCCCGACTATGATCCGCAACTGCTTGCCCAAAGGTTAAGGCGATCATTAGACAATATTGCCTGAGAACTGCGCGATCGATATGAACCGCTTTTTCGTGGGGCAAGCAGCATAATAGGGCTGTCGAATGCGAAGGGGACACGCTCCACGTCGCAGCGTCGATATCGACGAGGAATGGCGCCGCGCCAAGCGATGCCTTAGCAGGGCGCCGAAAAAGGGCAGGATCTCTTCGGCGACGGGCCGCTTGCTGATTTTTATTGACGATTCTTGTTGCGGGAGGATGAGGTTCCTGCTTGCGGGAGGTCATAGCAATAGCGCTCGTCCTTCGGACATTTCATGATCTGAAGGACGCTGTTGGCCTCACGGACGGCACGCTCCGTTTCGGCCGAAAGACAGCCCCTGTATCGGAATACGTTGGCGACATATGAATCGATCTCCTTTTCGCAGCTCGTCCGGTCCTTGGGGGCCTTGGAGAGCTGATCGACGCAGGCGGGAGGGTAGGGCGGGGCGCAGTAGCCCCAGCTCCAGCGATCATCCCGTGTCTGCGCGTCGAAGAAAAGATTCGCTGCCGGCAAGGGAGTACAAAAGACCATAAGCAGCAAGGTTGCGGCCGGCGCCGACCAAATCCAACGCCGATGCGGGACGCGACCGGCGGAGATTCCTGGTTGGGTCGCCCCCGCTATCGACAAGGATACTGGTCCTCCAACGGCTTCGACGGAACGGCCGCACCGTCAAATTCTGGAAACGGCTAATCCCATGACGGCCGGTTGGGCGGCGGTCGTGAACATCTGCATCGCCTTGTAGAATTCGTTGGACGGCGACGACGCAACATAGATCATGTCCTTGTTGTGGACCTGCATATGGCGCGCGACGAAATAGGTGTTCGTATCCTTCAGATTGATCCGGTAGACCACGTTGACGGTGCGGGCGCCCGGCTCGATCGGGAAGGTTGGGTCGAGTTCCCGCGCCAAAGAGACGGGCTCGGCGCGCATCAGGAAGACGCCCTGGGGATCGGCGAGGCTGTCGAGAATGCCGCCGGATTTGGCGACGGCCTCCTCCACGGTGAGGCCGACGGCGTCGAACGGCACCATGGCGTTGCGTCCGGTCGCGCCAAATACCGTAAAGGTCTGCGGCTGCAGCTCGACAGTGATGACGTCGTTGGCGCGGGCGTAGACGTTTTCGCGTGGATTGGCGAGCAGGGCCTGCATGGGGACGCGCGCCGTCGTGTCGCCGCGCGAAAGGGCGATGAAGACCTCGTGAACCGGCGCCTTGACCCCGCCGGCCGTGGCGATGATGTCGAGAATGCGGTCGCCTCTGCCGGTCAGCGGCACACGTGCGCCATTGGTCACTTCGCCGGTGACTGTCACTGTGTTGCTGACATTGCGCGGCACGGTCACGAGCGCCTGCGGCTCGATGGCCTTGCCGGTCAGATGGTTGACAATGGTTTTTTCGACCTCCGCGGGGCTCATCCCTGCGACATGGATGCGTCCGGCGTAGGGAACGGTGATCGCGCCGTCGCGCCCGACAACCTGTTCTGGAATGCTCGCGGAATGCGAGCCGGCCGTGACGCCGCCGACTGCCGCCGAGGAAAACAAGCCGCCCGACGCGGCTTCCCAGACAGTGACCTGAATGGTGTCGCCCACGCCGATAACGGAGGAAGGAGGCGCGCCTCTTTCGCCGAAACGGCCGTACAGCGATGGCCTGGGGCTGTGGTCGAGAATCGAGACGGCGCGTTCGTTGAGCTCTACAGTCAGATAGCGCGGAATTTCCGTCTGATCGGCGACCCGTTCGCCCAGAACCTGGCTCGTCGTAGGCCCAGCCGACGGAAGAGTCGAGCAGCCCGCGGTGGCCAGCGCGAGGCCGGACACGACGACCGAAGCTATCTTGGGAAACAACCGCATCCAGTCCTCTAATTCCGCTTTGGGGCAGCATAGGTGACGCTGCGTCGGTAGCAGGTCAATCGCCAAATGCAGTCAAACGAACAAACAAGCCATTTTATGCGCCATCGTGGCGCAAGGGGCACATGGCGCCGTTAATATAGCTCAAGCTGCAGTATTTTGTCGGACCTACCAACGTTATGGTTAAATTTGTTGCATTGGCGAATAAGCAGAGCATGTTGCCACATTCATTGCGTTGTTAATCTCCGATATAAATGGCGTCAGGGCGCCAGTTGCCTGAGGAACTCGTCGAGTTTACCCAGGCGCGCCGTTTCGCCTGCGGTTTCAACGCCATTTTCTGCGCGGCGCTCGGATGGCGGCTTTGGCGGGGCGAAAGCAAGGTCGATGATGGCCTTGCGCCACGACGGCTCCGACCGGGGATCCAGATAAAGGATGTTTTCGCCCCGCTGTTCGCGAAAGGGCGGAATGTCCGAGGCGGCGACCGGGGCGCCCACTGCCAGCGCTTCGGCGACGGGCAGTCCAAAGCCTTCGGCGAAAGAGGGCGCCAGCAACGCCCGGCAATGATCGAGTAGCCTTTTGTAATCCGGAGTCGCCAGGCCGGCGACCTCGATCACATGGCCACGCAGCGCGTCATCCTCCAGTTTGGCCACGATTTCGTCGCTGCCCCAGCCGCGCTTGCCGACCACCAAGAGTTTGGGCGCGTCGCGGCCATATTTCGCGATGAGATTTCGCCAGACTTCAAGCAGTAGCAGATGGTTCTTGCGCGGCTCGATCGTGCCGCAGGCGATGAAGAAAGGATGCGCCGCCAGTCGCGCATCCAGACTTGCCGGCTCGCGAAAAATGCTGTCGGTCGGCGGCGGCATCCGCAAGACAGGAAGGTTGGGCCGGCCCATCCGTTCCAGATGATCGCGCAGGCTGGATTCGACGCTGGCGCCGGCGACGATGGCCGCCGCGCCGCGCCGCGCCAGCAGTTCGATCCGCATAAGATGCAACTGCGGCTCCCGCCCCCAGAACCATTCCGGTCGGTCGATCGCCAGCACGTCGTGGATCCAGAACACCGGCCGCACGTCGCGACGCTCGTCGAGCCACGCGATGTGGCGCTTCCATTCCAGTGGAAAATGGGTGGCGTTGAAATAGATCGCGCCGCGCGGCGTGGAATAAACTGGAATTCGACCGCTGGGCGGGAGGTGGCGGAACAGGGCGTGAGCGACATTCAGCGCGCGTCTGGGGCGGGGAACGACCATCCGCGAGGCGCCGTCGCCACGCGGCGGGCGGGAGTCGCAAAGGCGCGTCACCACCGCTTCGTAAGCGCACGATCCAGGCGATTCCACCGCATGTTCCCGCCATGCGGCGGCGACCCGCCCGATAGCCGCGCGCGCCAAGGGGTCGGACATCAGGCGCGGCCCGGTAAAGCCGAGGCCGAGCGCGTGGGTTCTGAACTCGCCGTTCAAGAGAAAATGTCGCGCCAGCATTAGATCGACCCGGTCGATTCCATTCGGCGTGGCATGCAGCACGCGCGTCACCAGCCGGGATAGATCGTAGACGAGGGCAGGGGCCATGGCCGGCTTCGAGTTTTGCGCTGGAGCCTTTTTCGGATCCAGGGGAATGGGATGGCGACTCCAGTTGCGGTTTTCCAGCGCCACATTCGCGTTATCCGGAATGCAGATCAATAGGCCCGAAGAAATATCGGGTCGGCCGATATGACGTAAGAGCATCTCGTATTTGCCGGGGCAGTCACCGGGTGTATTCTTTCGTATCAAAGAACTGTTAGAATATGGGACAGCCTCATCCCTGACCTATAGTGAAAAAGGTAATTTTTTTGCATTTCCCTAGGGTACATGGCGCTGTATCCTTAATGACACAGTGTAAATATTTTGGAATTTGCGGCGCTTTCGCTAAATTGACCAAAGGTAATGCTTAACGTATTTCGAACAAAATACGTTAGGTAATGTAAGGCGCGATTATGGCTCCGCAGAGAAATTTGAATCGAAAAAATAGCAGTTTTCTGGCTCACTCCGAGCAAAAACTGATCCAATGGATTCTGCCGCGGATTCCGGCGCGAACGACGTCGCTGCATCTGACTGGGTTTGGGATGGTCGGCTCTTTTGCTGCGGCGGTGGCCCTGATCGGGTGCAACTGGAGCCATTTGTGGTTGCCGATCGTGGCGCTGGGGATTTCGATCAACTGGTTCGGCGACTCGCTCGATGGCGCCCTTGCCCGTTTTCGCAACGAGGAGCGCCCGCGCTTTGGTTTTCTGGTCGATCACACCTGCGACCTGTTTTCCACGATCATGCTGATTGTCGCCTTCGGCTTTTCGCCTTTTCTGTCGCTTGTCGCCGCTTTATCGGTCCTGCTCTGCTACCTGCTCTTTTCCTCCTATACCTATATCCGCGCCGCCGCCCATCACGTTCATCAGATGTCTTATCTTGGCCTCGGCGGGACGGAGTTTCGCATTCTGATGATCGGCTGGTCTTATCTCGCTGCTTTTCTCGAGGTTCGCCAGCCGCTGGTGAATGGACTGTCAGGGCTCGACATCGGTATTCTTGCGCTGGCCGCTATCGCCGTTGTGGCTTTGGCGACAAAAGCGATCGGCGATGCGCGTGACGTGGCCTTTGAAGAAAACATGGGCCTCGGCGGGGCGCCGGAACTTGCCCAGGACGACGTCGGAACGGCTGTCGCATTGTGATGGTTAATGCAGCCCTCGGCTAGGCTGCCAACGGGAATATAGGATTTTTTGAACGATTCAGGGCCGCCTGCGCAAAAGTGCTGTCGGGCATCGAGATCGGCCAAAATTCGGTCGGCGGCCTGCTCCGGCGCCATGCCCTCCGCGTGGATCACGATTTCCGCGCCGTCGAGCCGTTCAAAGGCCTGGTCGATAGCAAACCGTTCAATCGGGCTTGATGAATTGCAGGATCTGCTGCGCTGGCACGAAATATTTGGCGATGTCGATCATTTTGGGCTTCGCGCCCGGGTCTCGCCGTGGCGTGGCGGCTACCTGAATCTTTCGGCTGACGATGCCCATCAAGCAGGGGCTCGTTGGGTCAAAAACGCCCGATCCAGAGTTTCCGGTCGTTGCCACATCGGCGATCAGGGTGTCGAATCGTCCCCCCTGCAGATCCGCAGGTAGCGCTTTAGGCGAAAGGACGTGTGAAGTCGAGACGGCTTGGGGCGTCACGACGATTACGGCCTGCCCGGCGCGTGGCGGCGTCCTGCATATCGGCATCAGCCGCAAGCCGAGACTCGGCGGCAGTTGCCGCACGTCGATGCGCAGCAAAGTCAAATCCACCGTCTCGAATTCTCCTTCCTTGACGACCTTGGCTTCAACAGTCCGGCCGGCAATGGCCACGCTCGGGTTCCCAAGCGTGGAGCGCCCGACTACATGCGCGGCCGAAAGGACCAGCCCGTCGCCGAGATAAATGCCATAGCCGGGCCAGCTTTGCCGAGGATTCCGGAAAATATTGACCGCGAAAGCATGGGGGTCGCTGTCGCTGCCGTCGCTCCGGGCGGGAGCGTCTCGCCCCTGCGACCTGATAGAGTCGCCGGCCCAAACGGGAAAAGCAGGGAAAAAGGCAAGCATCAAGGCGGCGAATTTCAAACCCCACTTGTGGTTGGCAAGAAGCCATGGTTCGAGCCTTGTCATGGCGTCGTGTCGCTCGGTCACTGTGTTTTCCAACTCAAGCTCCGGGCGCGGAGCGCGGCGTCATCATCGCAGTCTTTTGCGATTTGGCGAAAGGCAAAAGTCCGAAGATTTTTCAGTTCACGGTGTTTCAGGGGCAAGGCGCGGGGGCGCAGTCATGAGTAGTTGACTAAAAAACTAAACTAATTATCGTCCCCCAAAATTGTTTGATTGACGCGGCTTGTCGGGCGTGTCTTTTGCGGCCAGTCTGTGGTCGCGCCGCTCGGAAACGGAAATTCCGCGAAACAATGTCGAAAACGTCGCCGGGGAAACAAAATGTCCATTCAGTCGAAAAAGCCCGAAACCATCGTCCTTCACGCCGGCTGGCGCGCCGATCCCGCGACTGGCTCGGTCGCACCGCCGATCTACCAGACCACCAGCTACCAGTTCCGCGACACCGAACACGCCGCCAATCTTTTCGCGCTGAAGGAACTCGGCAATATTTACACACGCCTCGGCAATCCCACGACGGACATATTGGAGCAGCGCCTCGCCGCGCTCGAAGGGGGCGCCGCCGCGCTCTGCGTGGCTTCGGGGCAGGCGGCTTCCGCCTATGCGGTGCAGAATCTCGCTCGCGTTGGCGACAATATCGTCTCCTCGACCGACCTTTACGGGGGAACCTGGAATCTCTTCGCCAATACGCTGAAAGACCAGGGGATCGAGGTTCGGTTCGTCGATCCGACCGATCCCGAAAATTTTCGCCGCGCCACGGATGGGCGGACACGCGCCTATTACGCCGAAACGCTGCCCAATCCGAAACTCGCCGTTTTCCCGATCGCGGAAGTCGCCGCGATAGGCCAGGAGTTCGGCATTCCGCTGATCGTCGACAATACCGCCGCGCCGATACTGACCCGGCCGCTGGAGCATGGCGCCGCCATCGTCGTCTATTCAACCACCAAATTCATCGGCGGCCATGGCGCGGCCATTGGCGGCGCCATTGTCGACGGCGGCCATTTCGACTGGGAAAAATTCCCCGATCGCCAGCCGGCGCTGAACACGCCCGATCCCAGCTATCATGGCGCGGTGTGGACGGAGGCCGTCAAGCCGATCGGCCCGGTCGCCTATATCATCAAGGCCCGCACAACTTTGCTGCGCGATCTCGGCGCGGCGCTGTCGCCGTTCAACGCATTCATCACCTTGCAGGGGTTGGAAACCCTGCCTTTGCGCATCGAGCGCCATTGCCAGAATGCGAGCGCCGTCGCCGCCTGGCTGGCGAATCGGCCGGAGGTGGTGACTGTCATCCATCCGTCGCTGCAGAGCGGCGAAACGCGCGCGCGAGCCGATAAATATCTCAAGGGGGGCTATGGCGGGCTGGTCGGATTCGAACTGGCCGGCGGCTCGCAGGCCGGGCGGAAATTCATCGACACGCTGCAACTCTTCTATCACGTCGCCAATATCGGCGACGCGCGCAGCCTCGCCATTCATCCCGCCTCGACCACCCATTCGCAGCTTGCGGAGGAGGCGCAGATGGCCACCGGCGTCTCGCCCGGCTATGTGCGCCTGTCGATCGGGCTGGAGCATATCGACGATATTCTCGCCGATCTCGGTCAGGCCTTGAAGGCTGCCGCATAAACAGGCGAACTGACCAACGGTAAAATGCGAAGGGCCCAGCCAATGGCTGGACCCTGATATGGCGTGACAGTAACAAGCAGAAATTACTTGCCCTGAACCTTGGCGATCGCGGATTCGACCGGCTTGAAAGCCTGTTTGGCGAAGTTCGTGTAGAGCTCGCCGAGCTTGGTCGACTGCGCGATGAAATCTTCGTAGCTCGTCTTGGTGAATTCGGACTGGAGCTTGAGCGCCTCGTCGATTTGCTTCGTGGCGCTGAGCTTTGCGACGAAAGCCTGGCCGTTCTCAATGGACTTCTTGGAATATTCGCTCGCCTCGGTGGCGATGGCCTGAAGGCCCTTGGCGAATTCGCTGGTGGCAGCCTGAACCGCTTCGATCTGCTCTTTGCCGAACTTCTGGATCTGTTCAAAATTGGCGGACATCGTCGTTTCCTTTGGGATCGCCGTGCGCCTGCTGGCGGCGGCTGTTGCTGGAACCGACCTCAAAGCCGCCCCCGTGCCCACCACGTATGCCGTAACGCCTCGGCCCTGTCAATAAAAATGCTGCACTGCACAATAAGCTTCGTGCGAGGGCGCCTCGATCAATTTAACGCCCCGATCAGCGCGCCGCCCATCAGCGAAGCGAGCGTGCCGGAGACCAGCGCCTTGAGACCAAGTGCAACAATATCGTGCTTGCGTTCCGGCGCCATGGCGCTGACGCCGCCGACCAATATGCCCACCGAGCCGAAATTGGCGAAGCCGCACAAAGCGTAAAGCAGGATCAGTTTGGAGCGCGCGCTGATCGCGCCTTCCGGCAGGTTGGCGAGATCGAGATAGGCAATGAACTCGTTGAGCGCGGTTTTCGTGCCAAGCAACCGCGCCGCGATATCGAGATCGGCGCCATCGACGCCGATCAAAAAGGCTACCGGGCGGAAAATCCAGGACAAGAGGCGCTGCAGCGTCAACGGCGCGCCGAAAACATCGGGCAGGGCGGACAGGACGCTGTTGAACAGCGCCACCAGAGCCAGCAGCACGATCAGGTGGGCGACAATATTGGCGAGAATGACGATGCCGTCGGTCGTGCCGCGAGAGATGGCTTCCAGCGAATTGAGCGGGGGGTCATGGATGACGGTGGCGCCTTCGGCGTCGGGGTTCGGAGCGAAAGGCGTCAAGATTGCCGCCACGGCTATGGCGGCTGGCGCGGAAATCAGCGCGGCGGTCAGAATATGGCCGAAGGCGTCGGGCATGACGGGCAAGAGAATGCGGCCATAAATCACCATCACCGTGCCGGAAATCCCGGCCATGCCTGCGCTCATCAGGGCGAAAAGTTCGCCACGCGGCATGGTTGCGAGATAGGGGCGAATGAGGATCGGCGCTTCCACCATGCCGACGAAGAAGTTCACCGCCGCGCCTGTGCCCAGCGCGCCGCCGACGCCGACCGTGCGCCGCAGCGCGAAGGCCATTGCGCCGACGACTTTCTGCATCACGCCCCAGTGAAACAGCAGCGAGGCCAGGGCGCAGATGACGAGAATTAGCGGAAAGACATGAAAGGCGAGAACCAGCGTCGAGCCCTTGCCGTTGGGCTCGAAGGGCAGGGCGGCGCCTCCCAGGTAGCCGAAGACGAAGGAGGTTCCGGCCTCGGTCGCATGATCGAGCGCCCCTACCGCGCCGGCGAGCGTCGTCATGATGGCGCGGGCGGGCGGAAATTTCAGCAACAGGACCGCCAGAGCGATCTGCAACGCCACGCCGGCGGCGACCACGCGGAACGGAATGGCGCGCCGGTCCTCGCTGACCCAATAGGCCAAAGCCAGCAGGCAGGCCATGCCGAAAAATCCGTGCAGCAGGTTCATGGCTTATCCGGTGGCGCGAGGAAGAAGCTGCAGTCTTAAATCGCCAAACGGCGAAGGCCAAGGGGCGACGGCGGACGTGCGGGACGGGAGTCGCCTTGACAGGGCTGATCCGCTAGCCTTGTGGGGTCCGCGCCCGGTTAGGCGGCAAAGGGACGCAACGATGCGGAACCTGTCTCTCGCCAAAGTCTATCAGAAGCTCGAACCCGGGCCGGTCGTTCTCTTGACCACTGCCATCGGCGGGAGGCCCAATGTCATGGTCATGTCCTGGCACATGATGGTGGAATTCGAACCGCCGCTCATCGCCTGCGTGGTCAGCGCCGCCAACTACAGCCACGCCGCCTTGCTGAAAACAAGGGAATGCGTCATCGCCATTCCTCCAGCCGAACTGGCGAAAAACATTGTCGCCATCGGCAATTGCTCGGGGCGCGACACCGACAAGTTCGAGAAGTTCGGGCTGACGCAAAAGAAGGCGGCCCAGGTTATGGCGCCCTTGATCGTCGAGTGCGGGGTCAATATCGAGTGCCGGCTGGTCGATACCACCCTCGGCGCGCGTTACAATCTCTATATTCTTGAAGCGACGCAGGCCTGGATCGAGCCGAAGCTATCGAAGGCGAAAACCCTGCATCACTGCGGCTTTGGTCGTTTCGCAGTCGATGGCGAGACCATAAAACTGAAATCCGAAAAACCCTGAGGGAACGGATAGCAAGTTTTCAATTACCGAACACGCGTTAACACAAATCAGAACCCGCGCTGACTATATCGGAGCGGAAAACAGGCTCCCGGCTGCAACGATCCCGGTCCGCGCGCGTTTTCGTCGGAGTGACGGGAGGGGCTGATGATTCCGTGCGATAAACCGGTCTCGGAGCAAACGGTCGGCGATATAGCCAGTTGCAGCTGGCAGATCTTCAAAAGCGCCGCCGTTGCGGTCGTCGATCATCCCGGCGGCGCCAGCCTGACCGAATGGGTGATCACGGTTATGGCCGCGCTGGTCCTGCTGATGCTGGTGGGGTCGTTGATTCGTCGTTGACTCCGGGAGCTCAACGGCCGGCTGGAAGGGTCCAGCCGGCGTGAGCAAGGTAACCGAAATACGTGTCTTTTCCGTCTGGCGGCGGCGCTGCCGGGCGTCAGGCCCCGATCGCCATTTCCGGCACCACGTCCGGGATGATGAGATGGGCGGTCGTGGCTTCGACGATCTCGGAGACTTCAATTCCGGGAGCGCGCTCGATCAGGACCAGGCCGGCTTCGGTCGGCTCGATCACCGCCATGTCGGTGATGATCAGGGTGACGCGGCGCGTGGCGGTCAGGGGCAGGGTGCATTCTGGGACGATCTTCGGCTTGCCCTTGGCGGTGTGCTGCATGGCGACGATCACGCGGCGAGCGCCGCTGACCAGATCCATCGCTCCGCCCATGCCCGGCACCATCTTGCCCGGAACAACCCAATTGGCGAGATGGCCATTTTCGTCGACTTGCAGTCCGCCAAGCACCGTGGCGTCGAGATGACCGCCGCGGATCAGGCCGAAGGACATGGTGCTATCGACCGTCGCGGCCCCCGGAACGGCCGAGATGAAGCCGCCGCCCGCGTCGGTCAGTTCCTCGTCTTCCATGCCTTCAGGCGGACGCGAATCCATCCCGACGATGCCGTTTTCCGACTGGAACAATATGCACAGCGCGGGGTCGATATATTTGGACACGCCGGTCGGCAGGCCGATGCCGAGATTGACCAGGGTGCTGGCGTGCAATTCGCGCGCGACGCGGCGCTGGATGATTTCTTCGGGGGTCATGGTCATTGGTGGTTGCCTCTGCGAATGATGTAGTTGACCAAAACGCCCGGGGTGTTGACGCTATCCGGTGGGATCGTGCCCACGGGGAGAATTTCGCGCGGCTCGCAGATCACCGTTTCCCCCGCCATGGCCATGACGGGATTGAAATTCATCGCCGTCAGCTGGTAGGAGACATTGCCGTTGTGGTCGCAGCGATCGGAGGCGATCAACGCGAAATCGGCTCTCAGCGGCGGCGCGAAAAGCCATTCCTCGCCGTCGATGTCGATGACCTTCTTGCCCTTCGCGGCGATGGTGCCGAGAGCGGTCTTGGTGAGGACGCCGCCCAGACCGTAGCCGCCCGCGCGAATTTGCTCGGCGAGCGTGCCCTGGGGCGTCAACTCCACCTGGATCGCGCCGTCGATCATCCCCTTCTGGGTTTCGGGATTCAGACCGATATGCGAAACGATGGCGCGCGAGACCGCGCCGGCGCGGATCAGTTTGCCGATCGCGTAATTCGGTCTTGCGGTATCGTTGGCGATGATGGTGAGGTTGCGAACGCCGCGTGCGACGATGGCGTCGATGGTGCGGTGGGGACTGCCCACGCCCATGAAGCCGCCAATCATCAAAACGGCGCCGTCGGATATCATCGCCGCGGCTTCTTCTGGGGTAATACCCTTTTTCATTGTGAAATCGCCTTGTCTTGATCGACCGGATCGGCTGGAGTTCGATCGGCCGAGCCCCTCTGGAGCCCGGCATCAACCGCAAGCTTGTAAACTTTATGCGCCCTTTTTGACAGATTGGTGAACGTTATTTTTCGTCAAACGGCGGCGACGGAAGTTTTTTCGCCTTTCTTTTCGAGCATTTATTCCCGGCTCCCGCCCGTTATCGGACTTTCATCCTTCGCCCCTATCTGTGTCCGCCGGAGCGGAGCGGAAGCGCAGATTCGAGGCGACTCCAATAGCATTCCAAGGTGAAAAAAATGTCCTTGATTCAAGTCAGTTTGAACGAGCATATCGGGGTCATCGCCTTCGATCACGACGACAAGCGCAATGCGCTCAGCGCCGAGCTGATCGCGGAGACGCTCGAGACCCTTGATCGTTTCAAGGCTGAGCGCGCGCGCGTCGTGATCCTGCGCGCGATCAAGGGCTCCAATGTCTGGTCGTCCGGCCATTCGGTCGATGAGTTGCCCAAGGCCGATATCGATCCGCTTCCCTACGACGATCCCCTGGAACAATTGTTGCGCGCGGTAAAACGCTTTCCCGCCCCCGTCATCGCCATGGTTCACGGCTCGGTCTGGGGCGGCGCCTGCGACCTCATCATGGCCTGCGATCTGGTCATCGCCGACGAAACCAGTTCGTTCGCCATCACGCCGGCGAAAATAGGCCTGCCTTACAATTCGGTGGGTATTCTGAATTTCATGAGCCGGCTTCCGCTTGCTGTCGTCAAGGAGATGTTTTTTACCGCCCAGCCGATCGGGGCGGATCGCGCGGAAAGGGTTGGCATCGTCAACAGGCTGACATCGACCGCCGCGCTCGAAACCGAGGTGTGGGAGATGGCCAGAACCATCGCCTCGCGCTCGCCGGCGGCGATCGCCGCCTTCAAGGAAGCCATGCGCGCCCTGGCCGGGGCCGTTCCGATCGACCCGGAGAAATATGAATATCTCCAGGGCCTGCGGCGCAATGTTTATTTCGGGCCGGATTACCGCGAAGGCATAGCCGCCTTTCTCGAAAAGCGGCCTGCGAAATTCTGAAAGCGCCGGGAACCTGAAAGCAACGGATTCGTGATAAAGAGGGCGTCCTGCCGCGAACTCACAGGAATGCGCAATTGAAACCTGACGATCCCCCGGCGTCCGACGAGCCTGTTTCCGCCCGTGTGCGGCGGCGGATTATCGCAGCCCGGAAAAGATTCAACGCCAACGACAATATTTCGGCCTTCATCCAGCCGGGCGAACTGGAGGCGCTGCTCGACGAGGTGGAAGGCAAATTCAAGGGGGTTCTGGAGAGCCTGGTGATCGACACCGAAAGCGATCACAACACTCAGGAGACGGCGCGCCGGGTGGCCCGTATGTACCTGACGGAAGTTTTTCGCGGGCGCTATGTCGCGGCGCCCGAGGTCACCGAATTCCCCAACGCCGAATTGCTCAACGAACTGATGATCGTCGGTCCGATCACGGTGCGCAGCGCCTGCAGCCATCATTTCTGCCCGATCATCGGCAGGCTGTGGATCGGGCTGATGCCCAACGAGCACTCCAACCTTATCGGCCTGTCGAAATATACCCGCCTCGCCGAATGGGTGATGTCGCGCCCGCAGATCCAGGAGGAGGCCATCGCCCAGATGGCCAATGTGCTGATGGACAAGGTGCAGCCCGACGGCCTGGCCGTGGTGATGGAAGCCGACCATTTCTGCATGCAATGGCGGGGGGTGAAGGACGATCGAAGCAAAATGCTTAACAGCGTCATGCGCGGATCCTTCCTCAAGGACCATACCCTGCGCGCCGAATTCCTGTCTTTGCTGAACCTGAAGCCGTGAGGGTCCGATGCTCGTCCGTTGTCTCTACGCCAGCCGCCCTTCCGCTTCTTGCGATGTCCGGGCGCTGGATCGCATCCTTCAGCAGGCGCGGAAGAACAATCCCGCACTGGGCCTGACCGGCCTGCTTTGCGTTTCCCATAATCTGTTCGTGCAGGTGCTGGAAGGCGGGCGCGACGAAGTCTGCGAGATCTACAACGCCATCGTTCGCGACGACCGCCACGAGCAGGTGCGGTTGCTGATCTTCGAAGAAATCAGCGAGCGGCGGTTCGGCAACTGGACGATGGGCCAGATCAATATCGACCGGCTCAATCCCTCGCTGCTGTTGAAATATTTCCGGCGGCCTGTACTTGATCCATTCGAATCTTCCGGCCGTGCGACCCTGGCGCTGCTCGACGAACTGGTGGCCACGGCGGCGATATCTCCGCGGTGCGAGTGAGCCTCGGCGCTGTTCAAACGCTGCGACGGCGCCAATGACAATCCAAAGAGAATCGTGCATAGGCTCTTCGGCCCCAGAGGATCGCGACTTGATCGATGCGAATTCCTATCCCTTTCTGATCGAGGCTTTGAGCGTCGGCGGTCTGGCGGCGCTTTCCTATGTCTCGACCAATTGCGACAACCTTCTCATCCTGTCGGCCTATTCGGTCAAGCCCGGCTATCGGACGCCGCTGGTCAGGCTGACCTTCATCTTCGTCTGCATGATAGTGCTGTTCGTCAGCTTGATGCTGGCCAGGGCGGCGGACAATAGTTTTCTCGCCAGACAGGTGCATTACCTCGGCGTAATCCCAGTGTCGCTCGGCGCGTGGCAGTTGTTGCAACTGGCTCTGGGCCGCGCCGGGGACGGAGAACCAGCCGAGGGAAAAACGCCGTCCCGGACCGGGCCCGCCATCTATTTCAGCTTCGCCTTGGTGCTTATGGCCAATAGTGGCGACTCCGTCGGCGTCATGACGCCGCTGCTCGCCGATCTTAAGCCGTCGCTGGTTCTGGCGAGCTTCGCCGCCGCCATGCTGGTGGCCATCGTCATGACCTGGTTCGCCAAATTGCTCGCCCATCATCCGGCGACCAGGAATCACGTCCAGAAAATAGCCAAATGGGCGCTGCCTTTCCTGCTGATCGGAATCGGCGTGATGATTCTCATCGACGAACCCGCAGACGTATTCATCGAATCCGGCTTTTTGCCTATCGCTTGAACCTTGGGCTGCGCCTCGGAGCGCTCATTCATCGAACCGACGCCGAGCGTGAATACGCCTATGCTCGCAAAGCAAGTTTCGGCCGGGCGCTCGTCCCCGCAACCATCGATAAATGGGCGGTCGCAGACGTGAAGGACGACTGGAAGTCATCTTCCCTTTCGAGAAAAGGTAAGTTATGAATCCCAGCCTTCCTGCTTTGTCCAAGCGAAGAACCTTTTTCAACCAAGGGGTATATCGATGAAGAAAACTGTAATCATGCTGGCTCTGGCGACGATGTTCGCGCCTTCCCTGAGCCAGGCGCAGGTCGAAATCGACATGGGCACCCTCACCTGCGGCGATTATCTGGCCATGTCCCCGGATATGGAAAAGGTGTTCTCGGCGTGGATGAGCGGCTGGTTCAACCAGAAGAAGGGCTATACCACCGTCGATCTCGACGCCTATGCCCGCAACGTCGCCAACGTGAAGAAATGGTGCGCGTCGAACCAGAAGTCTTCGGTGATGGGCGCCCTGCAGGCCGCCACCGGCGGCGCGAAGTGATTCATCAAGAGATTCGGAGAGATCGAATGAACCGCAAACTTCTCATTGCCGCCGCCCTTCTCGCGGCTTTCGCCGCCCAGCCCGCCTCGGCTCAGGTCCTTATAAATATGGACCAGATCACCTGCCAGGATTTCCTGAACGCGCCTCCCGAACGCCAGATCCTGATCGCCTCCTGGGTCGGTGGCTATTACAGCGGCTCCAAGAACCTCAATATGTTCCAGTCGATTTACGCCAAGCGCAACACGGACGTCATCTTCAAATATTGCGCCGAGCACAAGAAGGAAGGGTTCCTTGCTTCTTTCATGAAGGAAGCGCACTGATTTGAACGGCGCCGCGCAAGAACAGCGCGGCGCCTTTTTTTATGCGCTCAAGCGACCCGAAGCTGTTGCGTCCTTTTTTGACCGCCGCGCGACCTCGACCTCTCCATCCGACTTGTCTGACCTTTCTGTTCGTCCAGCCTTCTATTTGTCAATGACATCAAGCAAGGACTTCACGTTCCGTAGATGTTAAGCAAATTTCGTCGCCCGTCCCGCCTGAGACGGGGCGCAGAACCGATACCGCCTCCTGATTTGTTCGTTGGTCTATTCCGCAGCGAAAAGTTGACAGGGCAAGCTGCGGATGCATCGTCCCGCCCTCGACCCTCACGATCTCCGCCGCTTGCAACTTCTTCGCGGCAAACAGGGGAATCTAATGCTGAAATCCAAATCCGTATGGTTGTCGGCGCTGGCGCTTGTCGGCGTCTGCGCATTCGCGCCTGCTTATGCCGAGGAGCCCGCTGCTGCGGCGCCGGCCAAGACCGCAACCGTGGCCATCGACCCAAAAGCTCTGGCCCTGCTGAAGGACATGAGCGAAACCCTTGCCAAGGCTGGCACGGTTTCCTTCAATGTCCGCCGCGCCTTCGATGAGCCGGCCGCCAACGGCCAGCCGCTGTTTTACATGGTCTCTTCCGAAGTGACGCTGCAGCGTCCTGACAAGTTGAAGATCATCACCCCTGGCGACGGGCCCGCGTCCGAATTCTACTACGATGGCAAGGAAATGGCGGTGTTCCTGCCGGAAGCCAATCTCGTCGCCGTCGAGGCCGCACCCCCGAAACTTGACGACATGCTCGAAGCAGCCTTCACCAAGGCCGGGATTTATTTTCCCTTCGTCGATTTCATCGTCGCCGATCCCTATGCGGCGATCGCCGAAGGCCTGACTTCGGCCTTCGTGATGGGCAAGTCGAAAATCGTCGGCGGCGTGGAGACCGACATCGTCGCCATCGCCACCAAGGACATCCAGGCGCAGATCTGGATCGGCTCGGCCGATAAATTGCCGCGCCTGGTCTGGCTCAATCCGGCCCAGGGCGCGGAAAAGCCGCGCAGCATGATCGAATTTTCCAACTGGAAACTGGGAGCGCCGCTCTCCGCCGAATCCTTCCACTCCGAGGCCGCGGCCAAGGCGGGAAAGATGAAATTCGGCAAGCCGGCAGGCGTTGAAGAGCCCGCGAAACAGTGACCAGCAAGAGATCGAGGAAAAAGACCATGATCAAACGTCAATTTCTGGCTGTCGCTCTCGCGGCTTCGGCTCTGGCCATTAACCCGGCCTTCGCCTGGCGCGGCGGCGGGTTCGGCGGTTTCCACGGCGGCGGATTTGGGGGCGGCGGTTTCCACGCGGATAGCTTCCGCGGACCGATGGGCGGCGGAGGAGCCGTGGTTCACGGTCCGGATGGCGGCGCCGCGGGAGTCTATCGCGGGCCGGCCGGCGGTTGGCACGCGGGCGGAGTCGGCGGCTACGGCGGCACCTGGCACGCCGACGGCTATCACGCCGGCGGCTACTGGGGCGGCGCCTATCACGGCCCGGCGGTGGTCAACAGCTATTACGGCGGCGGCTGCTACGCTTGCGGCGCCGCGGTCGTCGGCGGCGTAGCTGCCTTGGCGATCGGCGCGAGCCTCGCCACGCTTCCGCCCGCCTGCGGCTATCGCGTCGTCGGCGGCGTCGGCTATTACGTATGCGGCGACCAGTGGCTGCAGCCGCAATACGGCTATGGCGGCGTCCATTATGTTGTGGTGCCGCCGCTTTGACCTTCGTTACGACGGACGATCCATCCGGCCGCCCGTCCATCGCTTAACGATCTTGGAACCGCCGATTGCAATCGGCAAACACTGCCAAGGGATTGAAGGAGTCAAACCATGTTCAAATCGCTCATTCTCGCATCCGCCGTTCTTGCTGCTGCGGTCGGCGTCCTTCCGGCTTCGGCGCAGGAATTTGTCAAGACCGGCGCTCTGGCTTGCGACGTTTCGGCGGGCGTCGGCCTGATCGTGGTGCAGAAACAGACCTTGCACTGTGTGTTCACTTCGACCAAAGGCGGCGCGCCCGACTTCTATAACGGCCGCATCGACGAGTTCGGCGTCGCTTTGGGCGAAGTCGCCCAGGGGCATCTGATCTGGGCGGTGTTCGCACCGGCTTCGGGCGTGCCCCATGGCGCACTCGCGGGAACTTATGCGGGCGTCGGCGCTGAAGCGGCTGTGGCCGTCGGCGGCGGAGCAAACGTGCTGGTCGGGGGCACCGGCCGCGCTTTCTCGCTGCAACCGGTATCGGTCGAAGGACAGGTCGGCGTCAATGTCGCGGCTGGCGTCACCACCGTGACGCTCATGCCCATGTAATGAGGCGCCCCTTCTGACGAAAGCGCCCGAATCGCTCACGATTCGGGCGCATTTGCTTTGCTTGCGCGCTTGCCGCAAGGGCCGCGCGGCTTATGGCAAATTTGTCGCAATCGCGCGGAAAATTCGGCGTCCGCGCCCCTGCGCGGGTCCAGTCTGTTGACCGCCATTGCGCTGAAACTTAAGGATTTGCTCTCTCTTTTTGTATTTATGTCGCCGCTTTCGCACGGTGCTTCGTTAGGATTGCAGGGTAATTCAGTATGAAAGTTGTTTTGCCTTCGCCCAAGCGTCTGTTTCTGGGCCTGCTCGCTCTCGCGACGCTGTCGGTGGCCGCCTGTTCGACCCTGGAGCGCAAGAGCGCCGTGCCGCCGGAGCTGCGGCGCTCCACCAGCGTTCTCGGCATCCCCAACGCCCGCTTCTTCAGGGACCAGCCCGAGCAGATGACGGCGGAGCAGAAAAAGCAGTTGCTCCGCGAGGCCAGATATCTCCACGTTCCGCCCGGCGGTGAAATGCCGACCGCCTATCTCTTGTCCTTGTCCGGCGGCGGCGACGATGGCGCGTTCGGCGCCGGCTTGCTGGTCGGATGGACGGCGCACGGCGACCGTCCCAAGTTCAAGCTCGTGACCGGCGTGAGCACCGGCGGCCTGATCTCGCCCTTCGCTTTCCTCGGCTCCGAATATGACGCGGCCCTTACCGACGTATTCACCAACATCGTCCAGTCCGACATTTTCACCAAGAGATTCGTCACTGCGGCCTTGACCGACGACGCCATGGCCGACACGGCGCCGCTTTACGGAACCATTTCCAAACATGTCGACGGGCATATGATGGCGCGGATCGCCGAGGAATACGGGAAGGGCCGCGTTCTGTTGATCCAGACGACCGATCTCGACGCTGGCTATCCCGTTATCTGGAACATCGGCGCCATCGCTGAAGTCGGCACGCCGGAAGCATTGAACCTGATTCGCCATATCATGCTGGCTTCGGCCTCCATCCCCGCCGCCTTTCCGCCGGTGATGTTCGATGTCGACGCCGGCGGCGGCGCCTATCAGGAGATGCATGTCGACGGCGGCGCCTCGAGCCAGGCGTTTCTCATCCCGACTTCGGTCGACCCGCGCATCGCGCGGGCCGAAGCGGGGCATCGGAGAAACACGGACGCCTTCATCATCCGAAATTCGCGCCTCACCACTGAGTGGACCGATACCGAACGGAGAACGCTGTCGGTGGCCGGCAAGGGCGTGACGACCATGATCAATTACAGCGGCATCAGCGATTTTTACCGGATGTATCTGGAAACCTTGCGCGCCAAGGCCGGCTTCAATCTCGCCTATATAGAGCCGGATTTTAAGGCCCCGCACCCGTCGGATTTCGACCAGCCCTACATGCGCGCGCTTTATCATTACGCCTATGAAAAGGCCGCCCATGGCTATCCCTGGATGCACGCGCCGCCGGGGTTCAAGCCGGGGGAAAATTGAACGGGGCGTCGCCGTGCGATAAGAATGCGGCGGCTATTTGGGATGTGTTTGCCGTCTGCGCCGCTCTCATCTGGCGCAGGAATCATTCCAACAACAGCGGCTTTCTTTCCCGATCTACGAAGGCGCAGCGGTCAAAATGCAATTCAGCAATCATCGCTGCGATTCGGCGGCAAGTTGCAGACCATCGTCTTCGCTCGGCCTTTGCGCCGAGTTTCCAAGCCGAAAAGTCGCCGGACAAATTGCGCGGACAGTCATGCCGCCCTTAAATGACGACCTGAGGCTCAAATGCGCGCTGCAATTTCCTATCTTTGCGATCGCCACGATTTAATCGGAGGATCAGGTCCACCATTTCGCCTGCGGGGCTTCACTTCCGATATCCGATAACGCGGACGCGAGAAGGGTAGGGGGCAACCAATCAGCCGATTCGGCAGCTAGAGCCTTTTCCGATCCGATTGAATCGGATCGGGGCTCTAGTTTTTTGTTTTTACGCGTTTTCTTCATGCGAACCGGTATCCACTTCGCGTGAAAACGCTCTAAGCCTCAGAACTTCATCTGGAAATTGCCGACCTGTTTCATCAACTGTTGCAGCAAGCGGTTTTCGCCGCCGCCGGTGACCGTGGTCCGCGACGAGAAGTCGACAACCTTGCCATCTTCCAGGCCGTAATTGGCGATTCGCGTGACTTTCTTCTGCTTGTCGAAATAGACCGCATAGACATGCTGGTCGGCGATGTGCGACGGCAGGAAGGGCGCGGGGCGTTCAACCCTCTGGCTGATGTAATACCAGGCGTCGCCGCCGACCGTCGACGTAGTGGAAGGGGATCCGAGTACGATCAGCACCTGTTCGGCGGCGGCGCCGACACGCACTTGCGACACGTTCTGCTCGTCGAAAATATATCCACGATGCACGACATTGTCGTCCATCATGCTGCAGGCGGAGAGCGGCGCAAGGGCCAATGCCGCCGCCAGGACGAGAATGCTTCCGCCGCCCATGGGGCGTGAGGCTTTCCGTCGAAGACGCGATTTCGCATTCGCCAGCATTTGTAATTCTCCGCTTTCCCGGCAAGATTGTCCTTGCATCCCGCCGCCGAGATGCCTAACCCCCAGTTGGAGCAAAAGCAAGGCCGTGGGAAATGCGGCGCCGGAAAAAGTGGAACGCCTGTTTTTTCGTTAAATGGCCTCGTTTTCGGGCCATCCTGCAGTTTCCTCGACGCCAGCGAGTGACGGCGGCCTCATCAAACGGTCGGGATCGGATGAGATGATTTTTGGCCTGTTCCGCAAGAAACCGCATGAAGAACTCGTCGGGCGCCTGCACGAAAAAATCGTGGCGCAATCGCGCCTGCCGGCTTTCTTCCTGCCGCCCTATGGCGTTCCCGACACATTGGTAGGCCGTTTCGAACTTCTGACGCTCAATGCTGGCCTGGCTTTGCGACGCCTGAATCTTCCCCCTGAACCGGGCCCGAAGATCGCTCAAGGCTTGTCCAATGCGATTTTTTCGCATTTCGACGACGCCTTGCGCGAAATCGGCGTTTCCGATGTCGGCGTGCCGAAAAAGATGAAAAAACTCGCGGGCGCCTTCATGGGACGCGGCGCCGCTTACGCCCAGGCGATGGGGCAGGGCGAGGCGGCGCTGGCCGCCGTACTGGCGCGCAATGTTCTCGCCGGGGCCGGCGACGGCGCCGCCCTGGCCCGCTACGCGGTCGCAGCGCAAAAACAGCTCGCCGATACGCCGCTGGAGGTGTTCTTGCACGGCGACGTTCCTTTTCCGCAACCCTGACCGGGGCTCCAACCGGGTTCCAACTTTTGGGAGAAATGGGGAAAGCCATGACCGAATCGAATTTTGACGGCGCTGCGGCGCCTTTTTCCCGCCCCGTGGCCGTCGATTCCATCGGCGAAAAGGGCCAGCGGCTGAAGTTTCAGGCCAGCGAAGCCGAATGCGCCGCGCTGGCGGAGCAGGACGGGCTGGTCGCGCTGCGCGATCTCGTCGTCGAGGCCGAAGTTTCCCGTCGTGGCCGCGAAGGGCTTTACGCAAGGGGACGGGTCACCGCCTTCGTCACCCAGAACTGCGTGGTGACCCTTGAGCCTTTCGAGGCCTCGATCGAAGAGCCGTTCGAGATCGAATTCGCGCCGCAAGCCGAGGCCGAGGCGGCTTATGCCAAGGCGATGGCGGAAATCGAGGCGGCTCGGGACAAGGCGGCGGCTTTGGCCGAACAAAAGGATCCCCCCGATCCGATCATTGACGGCAAGGTCGATTTCGGCGCGCTGGGCGCCGAATTCCTGGCGCTCGGCATCGATCCGCATCCCCGCAAGCCAGGCGCGAGTTTCCAGGAAATTGTCGATCCAACGGCCGAGGAAAAGCCCTCGCCGTTCGCCGCGCTGGCTAAAATCAAGAAGGACTGAGCGCCACCTTCTCTTATAGGGGCTTGCCAACGCGCGAGCAGAAGCTATTGTCGCGCGCCTGCCGGGGGGGTGGGCGCGGCGTCCGGAATCGGAGTGAAAGCGGGGATGGAAAAACCTGTGCGGATTGCGCTGGACGCCATGGGGGGCGATTTCGGCCCGTCGGTGGTGATCCCCGGCGCGAACCTGTTCCTGGAGCGACATTCCAACGTCGAATTCCTGATGTTCGGCGACCGCGAAAAAGTCTCGCCCTTTCTCGCCCAATATCCGTTGCTCGCCGAGAAGACGCTGCTGCGCCACACCGATGTCTCGGTCGGCATGGCCGACAAGCCAAGCCAGGCTTTGCGCTCCGGGCGGCGCAATTCGTCGATGTGGCTGTCGCTCGAGGCGGTGCGCTCGGGCCAGGCCGATTGCGCGGTTTCAGCCGGCAATACCGGCGCGCTGATGGCCATGTCGAAAATCTGCCTGCGCACCATGGCGCAGATCGACCGCCCGGCTCTGGCGGCGATCTGGCCGACCATGCGCGGGCGTTCGATCGTGCTCGACGTGGGCGCCACCATCGGGGCGGACGCCCAGCATTATGTGGACCTCGCCATCATGGGCGCGGCCATGGCCCGCAGCCTGTTCGAACTGGAGCGACCGACCGTCGGCCTGCTCAATATCGGCGTCGAGGAGGTCAAGGGCATCGAGGAGGTCAAGGCCGCCTCGCGGCTGCTTCAGGAGATCGATTCCCCGCTGCTCGACTATCGCGGCTTTGTCGAGGGGGACGATATCGGGCGCGGCTCGGTCGACGTGGTGGTGACCGAGGGGTTCACCGGCAATATCGCGCTGAAGACCGCCGAAGGCACCGCCAAGCAGATTGGCGCCTACCTACGCCAGGCGCTTTCCAAGAATTTGATGACCAAGCTCGGCGCCCTGATCGCCCGCTCGGCCTTCGCGGATCTCAAGGCCAAATTGTCGCCGCGCGAAATCTCGGGCGCGGTGCTGCTGGGCCTCGACGGCGTCGTCATCAAGGGCCATGGCGGCATCGACGCCGACGGCTTCTCAGGCGCCATTGAAATAGCCTATGGCATGGTCAGCCACGGCCTGCTCGAAAAAATCCGCGACATGATGAGCATCGCCAACGAACCGGTCGCCGCCGTGCTCGGCGTCGGATTCGACGCTGAGGAGGCCATCGAGCGGAAAGCCGATCCGGCATGAAACGAACATCGAAAAACGCTGGAAGAAAACCCTCAAGAAAACGCCCAAGAATTAGAAACGCCAAGGAACGCCTTAAGTGACGCAACAGAACAAGCGCCTGCGCTCAGTGGTGAAAGGCGTCGGTTCGGCTTTGCCGCAACGCTGCGTCAGCAACCGCGAACTGGAGCAAACCGTCGACACTTCCGACGAATGGATCGTGCAGCGCACCGGCATCAAGCAGCGCTATATCGCCGGCGAGGGCGAAACCACTTCGACCCTTGGCGCGGCGGCGGCGCGAGCCGCCCTGGCCAAGGCCGAATGCGCGGCGGAGGACATCGACCTCATCATCTGCGCCACTTCGACGCCGGATTACACTTTTCCGTCCTCAGCGACGATGATCCAGGCTGAACTTGGCATCACCAAGGGCGTCGCCTTCGACCTCCAGGCGGTCTGCGCCGGTTTTGTCTTCGCCGTCGCCACAGCCGACAAGTTCCTGATCTCCGGTTCGCATAAAAGGGCGCTGGTGATCGGCTCCGAGACTTTTTCGCGCATTCTGGACTGGCAGGATCGCACCACCTGTGTGCTGTTCGGCGACGGCGCCGGGGCCATTGTGCTGGAAGCGCAAGAGTCCGAAGCGCCCGAAGGCTCCGAATCCGACCGGGGCGTCCTTACCAGTCATTTGCGCTCGGACGGTCGTCATCGCGCCAAGCTTTATGTCGACGGGGGCCCCTCGACGACGCAAACCGCCGGCCATTTGCGGATGGAGGGCAAGGAAGTTTTTCGCTTCGCCGTCGGCCATGTGACCGATGTGATGCGGGACGCCTTCGCCGCGACGGGCGTTACGGCCGATGATCTCGACTGGTTCGTGCCGCATCAGGCCAATCGGCGAATCATCGACGCCTCGGCGCAAAAGCTGGGCATTGCGCCTGAAAAAGTCGTCACCACCGTGCAATATCACGGCAATACATCCGCGGCCTCGATACCTCTCGCTTTGGCCGTCGCCTGCGAAGACGGGCGAATCAAACGCGGCGATCTAGTGATGATCGAAGCTATAGGCGGTGGGTTTACTTGGGGAGCAGCAATTATCAGATGGTAAATTATCATTTTGAATCAACGCGCGAGGGCGTGCTGTAGTCATCGTATATTGCTCGCTCGCCTGCCTCTGGAATGGCAAGCAGGCGAGGCGCCTCCGTACTTTCCGCAATCGGCGGATTTCCGTTCGATTTCCGTGATTTCAGTATTATAAATACTGCGGTCAGGCTTGAGACGGGGGAGCTGAGTCTTCGCTGTGAAGAAGTTTGTGGCAAATTGTCTCCGGGGGGCGACGACATGACAACTGAGGCTATTACTTCGAATTTTGAGAAGTCTGTTTTTTCACGTAAAGGCAATAGCGCATCGGCGCGCAAGGGCGATAAAGCCGCTCAAGGCGCTCTCGACGACACCCACGGCCTCCGCAGCACGGTGACCAGATCTGATCTCGCCGAGGCGATTTTCCGTCGGGTTGGCCTCTCTCGCCTCGAATCGGCTCATCTGGTCGAAGCGGTGATAGAAGAAGTCAGCGGCGCCATTTTGCGTGGCGAGAATGTGAAATTGTCGAGCTTCGGCACTTTCATGCAGCGTTCGAAACGCGAACGGGTCGGCCGCAATCCGAAAACCGGCGTCGAGGCGACCATCTCGCCCCGCAAGGTGCTGATTTTCAAGGCCTCGCACATCATGCGCGATCGGATTAACAACGGTCGGAACGACGGCTGAACTTTGGGCGACGCGTCCCGCTTTTCGCGCGCCAAAGGGACGCGGCGTGGCGCTTTTTCCGATTGGAAGTCGTAAAAGGGTCTGGACAAGACCCTTTTTTTTGGCCGAAAATCACCGTTACGGCTTAGAATGGCGCAGGACGACGGCGGGAGCGAGCTAATCGCGCGATGGAAAAAACGCAGGACGCTTTTCGCACCATCGGGGAAGTCGCGGAAGAACTCGATCTTCCACAGCATGTCCTGCGTTTCTGGGAAACCAAATTCACACAAATCAAGCCGGTGAAACGAGTCGGCGGCCGGCGCTATTACCGGCCGGACGATGTGCATCTCGTCGCGGCGATTCGCATCCTGCTGCATAACGAAGGCTATACGATCAAGGGCGTGCAGCGCATTCTTCGCGAGCAGGGCGCTCGCGCCGTGGTGGCGGCGTCACGCGGCGACGGGCGCAGTACGCAGGGGGCGCCCCTCGGCTCAGGGATGGCGGCGCTCGCTCCACTACGCGAAAATCCTGCGGATCTTTTCACGCCGCTTGAGGCGACTGACGACGACGCGTCCGTGGCTGCCGAGGCGATGAGAATGGAGCGGAGCGATTCGATTGGCGGCACTTTTCTCTCCTCGCAGGACCGTCATCGCATGGAGGGTATTCTCGCCGAATTGGGAGAATGCGTGCGGCTGCTCGACGAGGCGCGGCGCAAATGAAAGCTTAAGGAATTTAGTCCTGTCGATTTTTCTCGCTCGCCGTTGCCAGCCTGCAAAGCCTTGTCTATAAGGCGGACAGTCGGAGTGTAGCGCAGCCCGGTTAGCGCACTAGTCTGGGGGACTAGGGGTCGTGGGTTCGAATCCCGCCACTCCGACCATCTAACTTCCTGAAATTGATCGATGCTTTGGCGCCACTTATGCGCAGCGCCGAACTGGCCGAGCTTGAGCGGCTTTCCGCCGCCTAGAAATCGAAATTGCGGTTGGACGGTTAAAGTTGACGAAAGATCTCCGCTATCCCGACGCGCTGATCGCTGATGTGCTGCGTTCGGTGAAAACCATCGCGCTGGTCGGCGCCAGCCCCAAGCCGGACCGTCCCAGCCATGAAGTGATGAAATTCCTTCAGGCGCTGAATTATCGTGTCATTCCAGTCAACCCGGGTCTCGCCGGTCAGGTCGTGCTCGGCGAGATGGCGCGCGAATCCCTTTTGGCCATCGGCGAGCCTGTCGACATGGTCGATATTTTTCGCCGGCCGGAGGCTGTCGCGCCGATAGTCGATCAGGCCATCGCGATCAAGGCCAAGGTAGTGTGGATGCAACTGGGCGTACGCGACGATGCCGCTGCGGCCAAAGCGCAGGCGGCCGGCCTGATCGTGATCATGGATCGCTGCCCGAAAATCGAAACGGCGCGGCTGACGGCGGCGGGTCTGCTCTAAGCCTGCCGCGGCACGGCGTCACGCGACGTTCGAAAGCGCGCAAAAAAGGCGGCGCTCCTCTGCGCCGCCCGAAAAACCCGCTTAGCCCGCGAGAACGTGCTTTTCGATTTCCCACACCGGCATTTTGGTGAAATCCTTGTCGATTTCGCCGATGATCTTGGCTTTCACATCGGGGTGCAGCACCCGCCGCAATTCCGCCAGCGTCCTCGCCGGGGCGGCGATCACCAGCGCGGGGGCAGCGCGCTCTCGGACCACGGCCTCCAGCGCCACGGCGGCGCGTTGCGCGAAACGGGTTTCTTCGAGTTCATGCCAATCCGTCGACTCGACCGCGCTGCGTCCGTTGGAATGGGCGCCCTGGAAGGCGCGTCCCGGCCGGTCCGACCCCTGTTCGTGGGTGAGCGGATTCTCTTCGGCCATGACGTTCACGGTGATGAAATTGGCGAATTTCTCGTCTCCCTCGTTGCGAAGAAAAAGGGCTTTGCGGCCGTCGCCAACAAAGACGAAACCGTCGTGCGGAACTGCAAGTTTATTCACGATAAAACTCCCGATGTTCGGGCGGCTCGCCGTTTTTTCGCGGCGCCGTCAATTGTTTCGCGCGCAATGTCTCCCACGCGCCTTGGGCCGGCGTCGATGCGCCCTAGCGCTTCCGTTCCCTCCCTGAGCTTAAAAAATAGGGCGCATGTCACGTAAGCGCCATGATCCGCGTCAAGGAAGCCGCTTTTATGTCGAACTTGTGAAGGGGCGCAGCCTCTGCCGGGCGCGCTCATCGTCGAGCAGGCGCCCGGCTTCGCCATCGAGCCTGTGCCGCCAATTGGGCTTTCCCTCCGTCGTGCCGGGAACGTTGGGCTGGACGTCGCTGGCGAGGACGTCCTCGATGGCGACGATTTTCAGCGCGCAGGGCGTTTGCGCGATATAGCCGATCGCCGCGTCGACCGCGGGCCAGGAATCCCATCGCGCCGGGCGGTCGCCGTGGACCAGGCCGCTGGCGCGGAAGGCGTCCCAAAGAATGCCGCGCTCCCCGTCGCGCGCCGCCGGGTCGTCGAGATCGGCGCCTTTCCACCAGCCCGACGTGGCGATCATGTCGTGGGTGGTGGTCAAGGCGACGGCGTCGCGCGACCATTCCCGCGGCGGCGTGTAGCCGTTGTCATGGCGTTCGAAGCGCAGCACCCGCATGCCGTAGACGCCCTCGCGCCCCAGAAAATCGCGATAGCCCCAAGGCGTGGTGCCGAGATCCTCGCCGATGACGATCGCCTTGTGGCGCCAGGATTCGAGCGCGATCAGGCGGAACAGATCCTCCTGCGGGAGGGCGACATAGGCGCCCTCCAAGGCGCTGCGTCCCTCGGGGATCAGCCACAACCGGCTCATGCCCATGACATGATCGATGCGCAAGCCGCCGGAATGGCGGAGGCTCGCACGCAAAGTCTCGATGAAGGGCGCGAAGCCGCCGGTTTGCAGGCCGCGTGGCGACAGCGCCGCCAGCCCCCAGTTCTGGCCCTCGGCGGCGTAATAATCCGGTGGGGCGCCGATGGTGAGCCCGGACAATATGTCAGCTGGGCGCGACCAGGAATGGCTGCCGTCAGGATCCGTGCCGATGGCGAGATCGGCGATGAGCCCGACCTTCATTCCGGCCTCGCGGCAGATTTTTTGCGCGGCGCCGAAGCTCTTGCCGGTCAGCCATTGCAAGAAAATCTGGAAATCGACTTTTTCCGCATGTTTTTGAGCGAAGGCCGCGACTTCGGCGCTGGCGGGGTCGCGCAACTCCGCCGGCCAGTCACGCCAGCGCCAGATTTTTTGCTCTCGCCAGAATTTCTGGTGCAGGATTTCGAAGAGGGCGTGGTCGCGCAGAAAAAGGGGGGCGTTACGCCGGAATTCGACGAATTCGCCGTTTTCCGCCGAATCTCGGAATATTTCGAACAAGCACTGCAAAAAATGCAGCCGCGCAGGCGTCGCCGCCAGCCAGTCAACCTGCGGCAGAGCGGAAAGCCGCGCCATTTCGGGCGCGAGCGCCGCATTTTCGATCGCCTGCGCGATGGTCGTCGCCGGCAGGACGCAAGCCGGATCGGCGTGCAGCGGATTATAAAACAGCCGCGTCGAGGGGGAATAGGGGCTGAAGCGCGAGGGATCGGCTCCGAACAGCGCATGCACGGGGCTGATCGCCAGCACATCCGCGCCAAGACCGGCCGCGGCGCGACCCAGGGCGGCGATACCGCCGAAATTGCCGATGCCGCCATCGCCGCGACTGCGCAGCGAATAGATCTGCGCCGCCAAGCCAAAGCCCGATCCGCCCTTCAGGTCGGCGAACGTCGTGCAGCGTTGCGGAGCCGTGGCGATGGTGAAGTCGCCGGAGGGAAGATGCGCAACGTGATAGCCCGGCTGGTCGAAAGCGGGCAGCAGCAGCGCGTCGGGCAAGCTTTGGAGCGGCGCGACGAGTATTTCTTCGCCGCCTTCCAGCGTGACTGCGATTTTACCCGCGTCGCATGCGCCGGGCAGACGGAAAGGCTCGCCGATGCCCGCGGTGATCAAGGGCGCGCCGTTCCGACCGCCCTTTTCCAGCAAAGCGAAGGAATCGCGGATTTCGCCGCCAGTTGCGGCGGGCAGGCCGAGCGCGGCGAGGATTTCACGCAGGGATTCCACGGAGACGGCGCGCTCGCTTCCCGCCTGGTCCCTCCACAAGGGAGAAACGCCAGCCTTTTGCGCCAATTGCCGCAGGTTTTCATCGGTCATGCCCAATTCCATTTTGCCGCCTGTCGAGGGCGGCGGAGAATGTCATAGTTTTCCGCGCCGGTCAGCCGGGGAGGGCGGCTTGTTCGAGCATAAAGAAGGGCCTAGCCTGCAATAGCCAGCGCCCTGGCGGCGAATGGTCCAGTCGGAGAACCCATGTCTTATTCCGGCCTGTGCGGCGGCGAGAATTTCGTCTTCGACGATCTGAAAAAGCTGCTGGCGGCGGCCTCGCCGCTGCGCTCCGGCGACGAACTCGCCGCAATCGCCGCGCCGAGCGCCGCAGCCCGCATTGGCGCCCGGAGAATCCTCGCCGATGTGCCGCTCAAAACCTTCCTGCAGGAGGCGCTCGTTCCCTATGAGGACGACGAAGTGACGCGACTGATCCTCGACAGCCACGACCCACAGGCCTTCGCGCCCGTCGCCGCAATGACAGTCGGCGAATTGCGCGACCATCTGCTGTCCTACGAGGTCGATTCCGCCGCATTGAAAGCGCTGGCGCCGGGGCTGACGCCGGAAATGGCCGCGGCGGTGAGCAAATTGATGCGCAACCAGGACCTGATCGCCGTGTCGCGCAAGTGCCGCATCGTCACCGCCTTCCGCAGCACCATCGGCCTTGAAGGGCGCCTGTCCACGCGGTTGCAGCCCAATCATCCCGCCGACGATTTGAAAGGCATTGCCGCGGCGACGCTCGACGGTCTCGCCCACGGCGCCGGCGATGCGGTGATCGGCGTCAATCCCGCCTCCGACAATGTGCGGAACGCCATTAGCCTGATCGAGATGCTGGACGAAATCCGCCAGCGTTACGCTATTCCGACCCAGACCTGCGTCCTTACGCACATCACCAACGCCTTGGAGATTTTTTCACTGGGCGCGCCGGTCGACCTGGTGTTCCAGTCGGTGGCGGGCAGCGAGGCGGCGAACAGGAATTTCGGCGTCGATCTCGCCTTGCTCGACGAGGCTCACGCCGCCGCGCTGTCGCTGGGGCGCGGGACGGTCGGGCAAAACGTCATGTATTTCGAGACGGGGCAGGGCTCGGCCCTGTCGGCCGAAGCCCATCATGGCGTCGACCAGCAGACCATGGAGGCGCGCGCCTATGCCGTGGCGCGGCGCTACCAGCCGCTGCTGGTCAATACGGTGGTCGGCTTCATCGGCCCGGAATATCTCTATGACGGCAAGCAGATTCTCCGCGCGGCGCTTGAGGACCTGTTTTGCGGAAAACTGCTTGGCCTGCCGATGGGCTGCGACGCCTGCTACACCAACCACGCCGAGGCCGATTCCGACGACATGGACACGCTCATGGTGCTCTTGGCGGCGGCCAACTGCGCCTTTCTCATCACCGTGCCGGGGGCGGACGACATCATGCTCAATTACCAGAGCCTGTCCTTCCATGACGCGTTGTTCCTGCGCTCGACTTTCGGGCTGAAGCCGGCGCCGGAATTTTGCGACTGGCTGGCGCGAATGGGTCTCCTGACGCCGCAAGGCCGTATCGCCGATGTGCATCGCTCCGGCTTCGGCGGCTTGGGAATTCTGGGGATTTCAGCGTGAGCGGCGACGGCAGGATTGCCCCCGCCGACCCCTATGCGGCCCTGCGCGCCGCCACGCCGGCGCGGATCGGGCTGGGACGCAGCGGCGATTCTCTTCCGACGCAGGCGCTGCTCGATTTTCAACTCGCCCACGCTCGCGCCCGCGACGCCGTGCACGGCGTGCTGGATGCGCGGGCTCTGGCGGAGGCGCTGGCGCCCTTGCCGACGGTCCTCGTGCAATCGCAGGTCGCCGACCACTCGACCTATTTGCGCCGGCCCGATCTCGGGCGGAAGCTGAACGCGGAATCGCGGCGGGCGCTGGCGGCTTTGGCAGGCGAGCCCGACGTGGTCTTCGTCGTCGCCGACGGCCTTTCCGCTGGCGCGGCGCAGGCGCAGGCCGCGACGCTGATCGCCGCCTGCCTGCCGGGGTTGCGGGATTTGAAGATCGGGCCGGTGGCCATCGCGACTTACGCGCGCGTGGCGCTTGGCGACGAGATCGGCGCCTGTCTCGGCGGAAAACTTTGCGTGGTGCTGGTCGGCGAGCGGCCGGGGCTCAGCGTCGCCGATAGTCTCGGCGTCTACATGACCTTCGATCCGCGCATGGGACGGCGCGACAGCGAGCGAAATTGTATCTCCAATATTCACGACCAGGGCGGCCTGACCATTCCTCAGGCGGCCGACAAGCTGGTGTGGATTCTTCGCGAGGCGATGAGCCGAGGGCTGACCGGGGTGGAGTTGAAAGACGAAAGTCCGCAAATCGTTCTGGCGCCGCCGCGCTCCTGACAGCGCAACGCCCATGCCCGCACAGGCGCGCCAGCCGCTGTGATTAGAGCGTTTTCAAGCGAAGTGGATACCGGTTCGCATGAAGAAAACGCGTAAAAACAAAAAACTAGAGCCCCGATCTGATTCAATCGGATCGGAAAAGGCTCTAGTAACAATTTGGATCCAAGCATGCGTTAAGGGAAGTGACACTACCCGATCCGCATTCCGGTTGTCCGCAAATAACGTTTCTTTCGGAGCCGTCCGGCTCATGGAAATAGGACTTGACCCTGTGCGATGTGTTATTGTGATGACTGCATCCAGAATCATCTTTATTAT
>NZ_JBKQOU010000062.1:0-17778 GCF_052145335.1 Rhodoblastus sp. | reverse complement strand
TGCTTGCCTTCCCGCGTCAAAATTGCTCTCCTGTTCGCGCCTTGGCGGAGAAAAGCATGAAAGTCTGCCTGATCCAGATGAATTCGACCGACGACAAGCCGGCCAATCTGGCTCAGGCCCGCGCCCTGATCGACGAAGCCGCGGCGCTGGAAAAGCCCGACTGGATCGGCCTGCCGGAAGTGTTCGACTTCATCGGCGGATCGCGCGCGGAAAAATTCGCCGCCGCCGAATTGTTGCGCGAAGGTTCCGCCTATCGGCTGTGCCGGGAACTGGCGATCAGACATGGCGTGTTCATCCACGCCGGCTCGTTTCTGGAAAAGAATCCCGACGGCGACAGCCTTTCCAACACCACGGTGGTTTTCGACCGTTCCGGCCGGGAAATCGCGCTCTACCGCAAGATCCACATGTTCGACGTTACGACGCCCGACGGCGCCGCCTATTGCGAAAGCGCCACTTTTTCTCCCGGCAAAGAACTCGCGACCTACCAATGCGAGGGCCTGACCTTTGGCTGCGCCATCTGCTACGACCTGCGCTTTCCCGCGCTTTTCCAAGCGCTGGCGGCAAAGGGCGCGCAGGTTCTGGCGCTGCCTTCCGCCTTCACCTTGCAGACCGGCAAGGATCATTGGGAAGTGCTCTGCCGCGCCCGCGCCATCGAGACGCAATGCTGGTTTCTCGCCCCGGCGCAGGTCGGGCCGCATGTCGTGCGCGGTGAGACCCGCCTGACTTTCGGCCATTCGCTGGTCTGCGACCCCTGGGGCCACAAGGTCGCCATGGCTTCCGACGGCAAGGGTTTTGTCTGCGCGCGGATCGATGCCGATCGGGTCGCCAAAGTGCGCGCCGCCATCCCGGTCGCGGCGCAAAGACGCGCCTTCTGAGCCGCGCAAGCGAGGCGCTTTACTTGCTCTCCCTCCCCGCGTAAACCGGCGCCTCTTCAGGAGAGTGCGCGCGCATGGATCGATTTGGCCGGGCAAGAGCGGCCGCCGACGCTTTTCTGGCGAAAATCGGCACAAAACCGCTGGTCATGGGCATTTTGAACGTCACCCCGGATTCCTTTTCCGACGGCGGCAAATTCGTCTTGCCCGAAAGCGCCCTCGCCCAGGCCCGCGCCATGGCGCAAGCCGGCGCCGATGTCATCGACCTTGGCGCGGAATCGACGCGGCCGGGCTTCACGCCCATCAGCGAGGAGGAGGAATGGGCGCGGCTCGAACCCGTGCTCGCCCCCTTGCTGGAGGAAACCGCCCTTCCCCTGTCGATCGACACCACCAAGGCCGCGGTCGCCCGCCGCGCCGCGGTTCTGGGCGCGGCTGTGGTCAATGACGTATCCGGTCTGCGTGGCGACCCAGCGATGGCGGAGCTCGTCGCCGAAAGCGGCGCGGCCGTGGTGGTGATGCATCATCGCGAAAAAATCGATTCCACCATCGACATCGTCGCCGACATGATCGCGTTTTTCGAGAACTCCCTGGCTCTGGCGCAAAAAGCAGGCGTTGAGCGCAGAAAAATCCTGCTCGATCCGGGCGTCGGCTTCGGAAAGACTCTGGCGCAAAATCTCGGCGCCCTGGCGGCGACGGGTTTGTTGCGGGAAAAATTCGCGCTTCCCGTCCTGATCGGGGTTTCGCGCAAAAGCTTTCTCGGCGCCCTGACCGGCGCTCCGGCGGAAGGTCGGCTTGCCGCCACGCTCAGCGCCAATCTCGCGGCTTTTTCGCGCGGCGCCGATGTTTTTCGGGTGCACGACGTGGCCGAACATGTCGCCGCCCTGAAAGTCTGGAGCGAAATTGACCGCGCCTGACGACAACAAGGGCGAAACTCAGGTCGCGCTGGGGCTGGGCGCCAATCTCGGCGATCCCGCCGCCAATCTGCGCCGAGCCGTCGACCTGCTGGCTCAGTCCGGGCTGCGCTTCGTGGCTTTGTCCTCGCTCTACCGCACCAGGCCCTGGGGCGTCACCGACCAGCCGGATTTCGTCAACGCCTGCGCCCTGGCGCGCACCTCGCTGGCGCCGCTGGCGCTGCTCGATCTCGTCCAGGCGACGGAAAAGGCCCTGGGCCGGCGCCGGACGCGCCGCTGGGGGCCGCGCGCGATCGATATCGACCTGTTGTTCTACGGCGACGACGCGCAATGGCGTGACGAGCGTTTGATCCTGCCGCATCCGGGCCTGATGGAGCGCGCTTTCGTGCTGCTGCCTTTGGCGGAAATCGCGCCCGATTGCGTCGTCGGCGGCGTCCGGCTTGCGGACGCGGCTGCAAAAACCGATTCGACGGGGGTGGTCCGGCTCGGCGCCTTTTGAACCTGGACCGCCTGATTTCATGGCGTTCCCATGAGATGCCGGCGTCCCGACGTTGCGCAGTCGCCGGAACGTAACCTAAACAAACACTGGAACAATTACTTAATCAACTGCAGCGATAATAGCACGCCGAAGCTTCAGCTTTCTGGAAACAGAATACCCGGCCCGAAGCCAGTTCCACCGCAATCGAAAAGTCTGGCGATGGCGGCGACGATTCACATCGCCAAGGTTTCAGGCAAAGCGGGAAATGTACGATTGGGTTCGGGTATGACGCTGATTGCAATTGTCGATGACCGAGTCACCAACCGGACGATTTATTCGAGGCTCGCTTTGTCGATCGGCGAGGGTGTCACGGTCCGCGCTTTCGGCGATCCCTGCGAGGCGCTGGAGTGGCTGGAGAGCAATCGCCCGGACCTGATCGTCACCGATCACGACATGCCCAACCTCGACGGCGGAGAATTCATCGCGCGTTTTCGCGCCATGCCGCATTCCGACGCCGTGCCTATCATGATGATCACGGTCAACGATCAGCGCATTTTGCGGCTGCGCGCCCTGGAAAGCGGCGCCACCGATTTCCTCACTACGCCGATCGACCATTACGAATTCCTGTCGCGGGCGCGCAATCTGCTCAAGCTGAGCAAAAGCGCGGAAAAAGAAAACGAAACGAAAACGCAAGCCAAGCCGACGGCGCCAGCCCCCGTTCTGGAGGAGGCGAAAGTCGAAACATCTTCCGAGGTCGGGCGGCTTCTGGCGCAATGCGCTAGCGGCGGCTATGCCCTGCACGTGGTCGAGATCGACGGAGCGGGTCGCAGCAATTTCGATCCTTCCGTCGTCGACGCCTTGCAGCGGCTTTTGCGCGGCGGCGACCTGCTCGCCCGCATCGACGAGCGGCGCTTCGCCATATTGCAAAAAAATGTCGTCGATCGCGCCGACGCCGATGCTTGCGCCCGCCGCCTTCGCGATTCGCGTGGCGGAGCCGCCTGCGTTGTCCTGCAGGTAGGCACGGCGCTGCCCCGACCGAACACTGGGGACCCCGGGAACAGCGCGGCGGCCTGCCTGCGCGAAGCCGCAGCCCTTGCGCGCAAGCGCGGAGAGCGAGGTTGCGTGGGCGACCTGTGGCGTTTCCGGCCTCGTATAAACCTGCGCTCGGGCGAAGTCGTCGGGGCCCAGGTGTTTCATGGCCTCGACCCGGCGGACGCCGCCGATCCGGAGGCCCTGCGCGCCGCTCTTGCCTGCGCCTCGGCTTTGCGGAATTTACGGCGGCCTCCGCTTCGCATCAGCCTGAAGCTGCGGCTGAGGGCGCAGGTCGCGGCGCCTTTGGCGCTGCAGATCGCGCCTTTGATGGCCGAGATGCGCGTTCCGCCTGAATGGCTCGATTTGAGGATCTGCGCGCAAGAGGCCTTGTCCGAACCGCGGTGCGCCGACGAGCAGGCCCGCGCCTTGAAAGCGCTCGGCGCCAGCCTGACGCTTGATCTCGGCGCCCTCGCGCCGGGCAAGCTTCACGGCGGCGAAGATTGGGTCGAGCCCCTGCGCTCCTTCGCGGAAATGTGGCGACCGGCGATCATGTTCCCCTGCGGTGACGGAAACGCCGCGGCTCTCGCCCTTCTGCTGAGACCGACGGCCGCCCGCGAGGGAAGCGCGCCGCTCCTCATCGCCGGCGGCGTCGTCTCGGCGGCGCTGCTGAAACCCTTGCTGCGCGCCGGCGTCGGAGAGGCGCTGGGGAGCTGTTTTGGCGCGCCTTTCAACGCCCGCGATTTCCAATCGCTATTCGCCGTTGGCCCAGACGCCAAAGGCCCTCCCAAACTGTTCGAAGGCGGTCCCAAACTGGCCGCCCGTCGCGCGTGAAAACGTGAAAACACGACCGCACCCTTTAGCCCGATTTCCCAGGCTCCGGTCGCGCCTTGAGATCCTGAACTCGGCGGCTTGGCGATTTTTCGACCATTGGCGAGACAGCGGCGAACAGGGCGTGACGATAAACCGTTTGCTGCTGGCGATGCTGGTTCTCGCCGGCGCCCGGCTCCAAGCGGTTTCGGGAAGCAAGGGGGCGCAGGAGTTCATCCGCTACGGCATGCCCTGGCTGCAAGCATTCCTGATCATGACGACCGCGATTCAGGCGCATATCGTGCTGCGGCCGGCTCCCGATGGCGCCCGCCGTTTTCTGGGGATCTTGGTCGATTCGGCGGCGATTTCCTTCGGCATGCGTTACGGCGGCACGGCTTCGGGGTATCTTTTCCCGCTCTATTTCTGGATGATCCTCGGCAATGGACTCCGTTTCGGCCGGGGATTCATGGTTGCCGCCCTCATAGGCGCCGCGGCGGGCTTCGCCGCCACGGTCTGGTTCACGCCGTTCTGGCGCGCCAACGTCGGCTTTTCCGCGGGCCTTTTTCTCGCGCTGTTCATCATTCCTATTTACGGGGTCCTGCTGTTAAGCCGACTGGCCGAGGCTCGCGCCGAAGCGGAGCGCGCCAATCACGCCAAGACACTGCTGCTGGCCTGCGTCAGCCACGAATTGCGCACGCCGTTGACCGCCATCGTCGGACTCTCCGCCCTCCTGCAAGCCACGAAGCTCGACGTCGAGCAACTGGGAATGGTCCGTACCGTAAGCGACGCGGGCGCCATATTGCTGCGCCATATCGAGGAGCTTTTGACCGTATCGCGGGACGAAATCGAACGGCGGCCGGATGCGCTGGAACGCGTCGATCTGTTCGCGCTGCTGATCGGCCTGCGCGCCCTGCTGGCGGTGGAGGCGGACAGGAAAGGCTTACGCCTCGGCCTTTGCATCGAGGCCGGCACGCCGCGCCACATCGTCGCAGAACCCGCCCTGCTCCTCGACGTTCTGCAAAATCTCGTTGGCAACGCCATCAAATTCACGCAAGCCGGGGCGGTGGCCATTCATGTCGGCGTCGCCCGGCGCGATCTCAAAAGCCTCGATCTGCGCGTAAAAATCAGCGATAGCGGCATCGGCATTGAAAAAACGGCGCAGGAGCGCATTTTCGACAGTTTCGTTCAGGCCGACCCCAGCATAAGCAGGCGTTTCGGCGGCAGCGGCCTGGGGCTGGCCTTGGCGCGGCGGCGTCTGGAAACGCAGGGCGGCCATATGGGTGTCGAAAGCGAGCTCGGCGAAGGCTCGTGTTTCTGGTTCGAGTTGAGCGCCAGGATCGAAGGCGAAACGGCGCTCTCCAGCCGGAGCGCAAACAGCTTGAGCGCCGCGCCGCGCCGCGCCGAATGGGCGGGTCCGTTTGACGGCCCGCAAGACCGCGAGCCGGTTTGCCTGAGTGCGGCCCCGTCCTTCGACGCTTTGGCGCTGGCGCGCCGTTTCGCTTACGCCGCGCTCGCCAGCGACGACGACCCCGACAGCTGGGCGCGCGCCCGCGATCTGGCGGCTCTGCTGAAAGAACTGGCGGCCGGAGAGGCCGACGCTTCACCGGAGAAATGCTTGCCGTCGATGGCTGCGAAAAATCAACGGCCCATGCGAATCCTGCTTGCGGAAGACAATGGGGTCAACCGGATGGTGCTCGACAAGATCCTCACCTGCGCCGGCCATGCGACAACACTCGCCGCCGACGGCGAATCCGCGCTCTCGGCCATGCTGGAAGGGGATTTCGACGTGATTGTGCTCGACCTGAACATGCCGGGGATAAGCGGTCTCGAGGCCGCGCAATTATACCAGTTCGCGCTGCCGACCGAAGCGCGGGCGCCAATTCTCGCTCTCACCGCCGACGCCGACGGCAAGCGTCGCGAGCAATGCCGGCAAGCCGGGATGGTCGCCGTCCTGACGAAGCCGCTGACGCCGGAAACCCTGCTCGACGCCGTCGCCGCCGCAGCGGCCAAGGGGCGCGGCGGATTGCCCAAATGCAAGGCGCCGGAGCCGGAAACGGAAGGCATGGCGCTCGACCCGGCCGCGCTCAAAGTTCTGGCCGCCCTCGGCGGCGCGGCCTTTCTGCGCGATTTGATCCTGCAATTCACCGGCGAGGGGACGCGGACTGTCGAAAGGATGGCGAATGCCGTCGTTTCAGGCGATATCCAGGCTTTCCAGCATGAAGCCCACGCCCTCGACTCCAGCGCCGGCAACATCGGCGCCACCAATCTCGCTCGCCTTTGCCGCCGCTGGCGGAGCGCCGGGGGCGAGCGCATCGTGGTTGAAGGCGACGTTTTTCTCGCCGAATTGCGCCGCGAATGGTCACGCGTCGGCGCCGCCCTCAACGAGGTTTTGGCGCAAGCGGCCGTCCGGCGGCGGGCCGAAATTTCGGTCGCAAATTTTTCGCGGCGGGATATTTCCGCAGCTTGAACTTTCCGGTCCACAATGTCCGCCGAACATGCAAAAATGACCGCTTCGGCCCCGGCGCCGCTTTGGGATTTCGTCGTTTCATGGCCAAAAAAGAAAAGACTCGCCGCTCGCGACCCGCCCGAGGGGCGCTCGTCGAAGGCGCCGCCAAGGGGCGAGAAGGCGCCAGCGCCCGGAAAAGAACCGCAATGGTCGCGTCAAAAACCACGGGCGCGGCGCGAGCGGCCAAAAAATATACGGGGCCCAAGAAAATCGCGAACGCCAAAAAAATCGCAGGCGCCAAGAAAAAGCGCGTCGCCGGCCGTATCGCCTTGACGGCGCCGCTCGCCAAGGCGCGCAAATTGTCCGGCGATCTCTATCAATCAGCGGCTCTCTCGATCTGGGCGGCGGCAATCGAAGCCGCAGCAGAGCCTGAGCGCGCCGTGCTGATCCAGCTCCAGGACGCGATCTGCGACGCCGCCGACCTGTTGCGCGACGCCCGGGCGACCAATCCGAAACATCTGCAGCTCTATTGGGTCGCCTGTTTCGACCGCGAAGGCCTGCCCGCCACGCCGCCGCACTTCGTCACCGCCGCCGGCGAGGACGAGGCGCTGGAGATTTTCCGCACGGCCTTCAAGAACGAAATCGGACGGCGCAAGCCCCGCGCCCGGCTGGTTCCCAATCTTGGCGAAACGCCGGGCCTGCTCGAATCATGATGGAGCGGGGTTGAGCGTCGCTGCTTGTCCCTTGGACACTTTGCCTCTATGACGGCATTTTTCATTCGGGCGAGGTCGATGAAAGATGATTCTATTGGGGCAGGTTCAGGGTCGGGACAATAACTTCTTCCTGATCCGCATCATTGCGGCGTTCACCGTGCTGTTCGTCCATAGCCATTCGCTGGCGACGACCGAGCCCTATTACGACTTCCTGACGCCGCTCGGCTTCAAGACCGGCGCGGTCGCCGTGCATATCTTCTTTTTCACCAGCGGCTTTTTCATCACCGGCAGTCTGATTTCCCGCGACAACATCATCGACTTCGCCTGGGCTCGCTTCATGCGCATCTATCCCGCGCTCTGGTTCATGCTGCTCGTGACCGTCGTCTTCATCGGGCTGTTTGTCACGACCCTGCCGGCCGGCGAGTTTTTTTCCTCGCCCATGACCCACGAATTCGTCGTGCGCTGCGCGACCCTGGTCAATGGCATCCGCTATCAGCTGCCCGGCGTGTTCGAGACCAACCCCTGGCCGATCGGGGTGAACGGGTCGCTCTGGACCATGCCGATCGAATGGCGGATGTACGAATATCTGGCGGGGGCCTGGATGCTGTTCGTCTTCAAGCCCTCCTGGCGCCTTCGGGCGTTCCGCTACGGCTTCCCCCTGGTGACGGTCGCGCTGATGGCCGCCGCCTTCAACACGTTCAACCTTCACGACGTGAGAGACGACGGCCAGATCGGCGTCGCCGAATTTTTTGCCGGCTCGACCCTCTATCTCTGGCGCGACCGTCTCGGCCTATCCCGCACACGATTGGCGCTGATGTTCGGCGCGGTCTGTCTGGCGGCCTTGAACCGGCAAGCTTTTTTCATCGTCTATCTGCTGGTCCTGGGGCCGATCACCCTGAATCTCGCCTATCTCTTCGGGGGCTGGATCCGCAATTTCAATCGCCTGGGCGACTATTCCTATGGCGTCTACATTTACGCCTTTCCGGTGCAGCAATGCCTGGCCGCGCTGATCCCCGGCATTTCCGTGACCCGGATGAATGTTTACGCGTCGCTGGTGACTTTGACCCTGGCCGTTATTTCCTGGCATCTCGTTGAGAAGCCGGCGCTCGACCGAAAATTTGTCGCGGCGGCTGCGACCCAACGCCTGTTCGACTGGTGCCGCGACGGACTGACGGGTTTGCGGCGCCGCATCGCCGCCTAGAGCCTGTCCCCGACGCGGACCTTCGGTTCCGCGAATGGCGCCAGAGCCTCGTGCGGCCTATATGGAGCGCAAGTCGCTCACGCCAGGAAACGGAAAGCCACAAGCCCTTTGGACGCTCCTTCGCAGAAAAAGCCGCGTCAGGCCCGACTTTGGGGCGCGCTGGCGCAATTATGGCCCTATATCTGGCCAAGCCGGCGCGCCGACCTGCGCCGGCGCATTTTCGCCTCGCTGACGCTGCTGGTTTTCGCGAAGATTGCTACGGTTGCCGTGCCCTACGCCTTCAAATGGGCGACCGACGCGCTGACGCAGATCCACGACGGCGCCATCCCCACGGCCGCGATTTTCGCCGGCCCCGCGGCGCTCACCCTGCTTTACGCCTCGCTGCGCATTGTCATGGCCGCCCTGACCCAGGCGCGCGACGCCCTGTTCGCCGCCGTGGCTATGAACGCTGTGCGCCGTCTCGCCGTAGACGTCTTCGCCCACGTCCACGCCCTGTCGATGCGCTTCCATCTCGAACGCAAGACCGGCGCGCTAACCCGCGTGCTGGAGCGCGGCCGCAACGCCATCGAGACTTTTTCGCGCATGGTGATGCTGAACGCCCTGCCTACGGCGCTGGAGTTCATCCTGATCCTGGCGGTCATGCTGTTCCAGTTCGACTGGCGCTACGCCGCGATCACGCTCGCGACCATCGCCGCCTATCTCGCCTATACGGCAGCCGCCACCAACTGGCGCATCGGCATCCGCCGCTCGATGAACGAAAGCGATTCCGACGCCAACGCCAAGGCCATCGATTCGCTGCTCAATTACGAGACGGTGAAATATTTCGGCGCCGAAAAACGCGAGACCGAACGCTACGACCGCTCGATGGCGCGCTATGAGCGCAACAGCGTCAAAAGCTATGTCTCGCTCGCCGTGCTGAATTTCGGCCAGGCCTTCATTTTCACCGTCGGGATGGCGGCGATCATGGTCCTGTGCGTCTCCGGCATTCGCGCCGGGCACAACAGCATTGGCGATTTCGTCATGCTCAACACCATGCTGATACAGCTCTACCAGCCGCTCAATTTCATGGGCATGCTCTATCGCGAGATCAAGCAGGCGCTGATCGACATCGAGATGATGTTCGAACTGCTGCACCAGCCCAATGAAATCGCCGAGGCGCCCAACGCGCCTGCCCTCGTCGTCGCCGGTGGGAGCTTGCGCTTCGAAAACGTGCATTTCCATTACGATCCGGCCCGCGAAATTCTGCGCGGAGTGGATTTTGTGGTTCCCGCCGGCAAGACATTGGCCATCGTGGGGGCGTCCGGCGCCGGCAAATCGACCATTTCCCGCCTGATCTTCCGTTTTTTCGATCCGCAGCAGGGCCGCATCACCATAGACGGCCAGGATATCGCCAAGGTCTCGCTGGAATCCTTACGAGCCAGCCTCGGCATGGCGCCGCAGGACAATGTGCTGTTCAACGACACCATCCGCTACAATATCCTCTACGGCCGCCCCGACGCGGGTGAGGAGGCGATGCGCGCGGCGGCGTCGCTGGCGCGGATCGAACGTTTCATCGAAAGCGCCCCCGGCGGTTTCGACGCGCAAGTCGGCGAGCGCGGCTTGAAACTGTCCGGCGGCGAGAAGCAGCGCGTCGCCATGGCCCGCACCTTCTTGAAGGCGCCCCCGATTCTGGTGCTCGACGAGGCGACCAGCGCCCTCGACACCCTGACCGAACGCGAAATCCAGGCGGCGCTGGAAACGGCTTCGCGCGGGCGCACCACCATCGTCATCGCCCATCGCCTGTCGACGGTGGTCAACGCCGATGAAATCCTGGTGCTCGACAAGGGCGTCGTCGTCGAGCGCGGCCACCACCTGGATCTTCTGGCCCGCGACGGCGCCTATGCCGCGCTGTGGCGCCGGCAATTGCAGGGCGAGGAGGAAAGGGCCTCGCCGGATACCGCCGAGCAGCAGTTTACGCTCGACGCCGAGGCGGAAAGTTTTTCCCGCGACCTCGACGACGCGATTCTCCGCGCCTCGGAGATTTGAGGAAGGTTGGCCACGAGGCAATCAAGCCAGCCAGCGCCGTGCAAATTCCCCGAGATGGGCCAGCGCCCTGCGGCCAGGTTCGAGACGCGCGTTCCACACTGGCCAGGCGTGGATCATCCGCGGCCAGATTTCGAGCGTCACCGCGTTTTCCGCCGCGCCCGCCGCCTCGGCGAATCGGGTGGAATCCGCCAGCAGGGTCTCGTCCGAGCCGACCTGGATCAATAGCGGCGGCAGTCCGCGCAGATCGGCGAAAAGCGGGGAAATGCGCGGGTCTTTCCTATTTATGCCCGTCGGAACATAGGCTTGCGCCAATTCTTCCAGATAGACTCTGTGAATGAGCGGATCGACAGTGTCCTTGGAGCCCATGGTGTCGCCGGACATGGTGAGGTCCGTCCAGGGCGACGCGAGCCAGGCGCAAGCCGGCGCTTCTTCGCGCGTATCGCGTAGATGCTGGAGCAGCGCCAGCGTCAGGCCGCCTCCGGCGCTGTCGCCGCCGACGATGATTTTGCCTGCGGCGAACCCTTGCTTTCGCAGGTAGAACCACGCCGCAATGGCGTCCTCGAAGGATGCCGGGAAGGGATTTTCCGGCGCCAACCGATAGCCGACCGCTAGCGTGCGCAGACCGCAGGCGCGGCCGGCCTCCGTGACCATGCGTCGATGGCTGAGGATCGAGCCGGAGCAGTAACCGCCGCCGTGGAAGAAAAGCAGCACGCCGGAAGGATCGGCTTTGGCGACGCTCGAAAATTCGGCCGGGTTCCCGCCGATGGCGACGTTCTCGAGCCTGACGTCTTCCGCGACGGGCCACACCGCGCCAACTTCGTCGAGGCGCCGCCGCCTTTCTTCCCAGCCGAACGGGCGGGGTTTCGAACCCAGAAGCGCGCGGACGACTTCGATTTCGCTCTCGGCCATCGGTCCTGCTCCCGATGTGGCGGCGTGTTCAGCTATCCATATGGGAGTTGAGCGGCGAGTGAAAACCCCACCATGCGATGGAAACGCCCCCTAGTGCGCGCGGCTGATGCAGAAATCGACCGCTTCCAGCAGCGCCCGGCGCGCCGGCGAATCGGGGAAAAGCTCGAGGGCGTCGCGCGCCATGGCGCCGTAATGGCGCGCCCGCTCGACCGTGTCTTCCAGCGCGCGATGCTTTTTCATCATCGCCAGCGCGGTTTCGAGATCGCCATCGGCAATCTCGCCCTTTTCCAGCACGCGTTTCCAGAAAGCCCGCTCTGTCTCGTTGCCGCGCCGGAACGACAGCACAACCGGCAGGGTGATCTTGCCTTCGCGAAAATCGTCGCCGACATTCTTGCCGAGTTTTGCGGCCTGCCCGCCGTAATCCAGCGCGTCGTCGATCAACTGGAAGGCGACGCCGAGATTCATGCCATAGGCGCGGCAGGCGGCAATTTCCGCTTTTCCGCGATTGGCGACGATCGGCCCCACCTCGGCGGCGGCGGCGAAAAGCTCCGCCGTCTTGGCGCGAATCACCGCGAGATAGGCGTCTTCCGTGGTCTGGGTGTCCTTGGCTGCGGAAAGCTGCATGACCTCGCCCTCCGCGATCACCGTCGCGGCGACGGAGAGCACGTCGAGACAGGCCAGCGACCCGACTTCGACCATCATGCGAAAAGCCTGGCCGAGAAGAAAATCGCCGACCAGCACCGAAGCCTCGTTTCCCCACAGCATCCGCGCGGCCAGTTTTCCGCGTCGCATGTCGCTCTGGTCGACCACGTCGTCGTGCAGCAGCGTCGCGGTGTGCATGAACTCCACCGCCGCCGCCAGCTTGACATGGCCCTCGCCCTCGTAGCCGCACAAAGCCGCCGCCGCCAGCGTCAGCATCGGCCGAAGGCGTTTTCCGCCCGAGGAGATCAGATGATTGGCGACTTCCGGGATCATCGCCACATCCGAACCGGTCCGGGCAAGGATGGTCTGGTTGACCCGGTTCATACCGGCGGCGACCAGGGCGGCGAGCGCCTCTAGGCCGGGATCGCTGGCTTTGTCGTCGAAAGGTATGACCAGGCCCAAGGCGACTTCCTCATTCGTTTTCGCGCGCGGACCATAGGGCCTCGGCCGCGGCGGGGCAAGCGCCAGACCGCCGCATTGTCAGGGCGCGGGCGCACTCCTATGATCGGGCTTCGCCGCCGGACTTGTAATGCGGCATTGCCGGACCCATCGATGATCGAATTGCTGCGCACCAATGATATCGTGCTGATTTCCGCCGTCGAGGCGCTGTTGCGCGACGCGAGGATTTTCGTCTTCGTCGCCGACGAGAACATGAGCGTGCTCGAAGGCTCGGCCGGTTTTCTGCAGCGCCGCATATGCACCTCCGACGATCAGGCCGAACAGGCGCGCGCCCTGCTGCGGGAGGCCGGATTTGGCGCCGAATTGTCCGAAAGCTGAAGCGGACCGCCTGTTCGACGGACGTCTGGTCCTGCATCAGGCTTCAAACGGCCATCGCGTCGGAACCGACGCCATATTGCTCGCGGCGAGCGCGCCGGCGCTCCCGCTCGGCCTGATCGTCGACGCCGGCGCCGGCGCCGGCGCCGTCGGCCTCGCTCTGGCCCAGACCAATTCGCAGGCCGAGGCGGTCCTTTTGGAGAAAAACCCGCGCGCGGCGGCTTTGGCGCGACAGAACCTGCTGGCGAACAGGCTGGAGAAGCGCGTCCGCGTGGTCGAAGCGGATCTGTTCGACGCCTCCGCGCGAAAAATCGAGGGACTGGTCGAGGCCGCCGACCTCGTCGTGACCAATCCGCCCTTTCTGAACGCCGGCGAATCGCGAACGTCCCCCGATGCCGACCGCGCCATGGCGCATGTGCTGGATGAAGGCGGGATCGCCAAATGGCTGCGCGCCAGTCTGGCCCTGCTGAAGCCGGGCGGGGTTTTCGTGGCGATCCATCGCGCCGACGCGCTCGGCGCGCTGCTCGCGGGCGTGGCCGGGCGTCTCGGCGGCGTCGAAATCCTGCCGATCTTCCCGAAACAGGGAGAGAAGGCCGTACGGATCATTCTACGCGGGCGCAAGGGCGTGAAAACGCCGTTGGCGCTGCTTCAGGGGCTTGTCCTGCATGGCGAGGACGGAAGCTTCACGCCGCTGGTGGAAGAAATTCACCGTCGCGGAACCCGATTTTTCTGAAATCCCAACAAAAAAGCCGGCTCGAACGCCGGCTTTTTAATGTGTGGGACCCTCACCGAGCGCAATAGCGAACCCTGCGCCACGCCCAGCCACAACAGGTGTGGACGCGCACGCGCCGCCAGATGCAGGAATGATAGACGCGGTGGACAGGCTGGACGTAGACACGGCGGGCTACCGGATAGTCGTCGCCATAATAGGGGTCGTCATAATAGGGATAATAATAGGCTCCGCCGACAACGATCGGAACGCCCCAGCCCCAGCCGCCCCAGCCCCAGCCGCCGCCTCCCCAGCCACGGCCACCCCAACCGCCGCCTCCCCAGCCTCGGCCGCCCCAGCCGCCGCCGTGAAAACCGCCGCCGTGAAAACCGCCGCCGCCAAAGCCGCCACGAGCGAACGCGGGCTCGGCAAGCGACAGCGATCCCGCGAGAACCGCCGCGATGGTCGCAATTTTGAGAAATTTGCCAGCAATCGCCATGGTACCGACTCCAATGACTTAAGATGGATACCTCTTAAGCTTACAACCCTGAACCTAAGCTGAACGCCGCGTCGCGCATAGCGATGACCTGCGAAAAGGGTAAACCGGCCTCCCAACAGAAAGCCGGCCCGAGGCCGGCTTTGGCGCCGATTCTGGCTTTTGCGCCAGACTGGGAGGTCAGCAATATCTGACCAGGCGATAACGCAGGCCATAGACCGTGCGCACCGGCACCCTTCTTAAAGGACAGTAGCCGTAGCCGTAGCCATCGTCGTAATAGCCGTAATAGGGGTATCCCCAACCGGCATAGCCCAAGCCCAGACCCAAGCCGACGCCGGGTCCCCAACCCCAACCGCCATAGCCGCCGCGGCCGCCCCAACCGCCGCCGCGCCAGCCGCCGCCAAAACCGCCGCCATGGAATCCGCCGCCATGGAATCCGCCGCCGCCGCCATGAAAGGCGAAAGCCGGCGCTGCGGGCGTCAGGGAAGCCAGGGCCAAAGCCGAGGCCACCGTTCCAATCTTGATCAGTCTTCTTGAACGCATCATCTCGCGCGCTCCTTCGTTCGTTCGTTTTCATTAAGGCCGTCGCCTTTCTTGCCGAACGTCACGCGCAAGCATTTGTTCCTAAGGGAAGAAAATTTAAAGCCGCAAGCGCCAGCTTCCACTGACCGCACAACGGGCGGCCCGTTGTCGCGCCAATTCTGCTTTTCGCTGGCTGGAGGTCAGCAATATTCGTAGGCGCGATAGCCCGGTCCCTGCCGGTATACACAGCCCGGATAGCCGCCGTCGTAATCGTCCCAGCCCCAGGAATAGTCCGGATAACCCACTCCCCAACCGCCAAAGTGGCCATAACCGCCATAACCGCCATAGCGACCGCCATTTCCTCGGCCCGCGAAGCCATAGCCGCCATTGCCGCGGCCATGGAATCCGCCGCCAAAGCCGCGGCCGTGAAAACCGCCTCCGCCGGCACTGCCGTGAGAACCGCCGCCACCGCCGCCACCGCGCCCAAACGCAAAAGCGGGCGCCGTGGACGTCAGCGCCAGCGCCAAAGCCGAGACGATAGTTGCTATCTTCAGCAGTCCGCTCGAACGCCTCATCGCGCACGCTCCTTGCCGGTTCGTTTTTGTTGAGGCTTTCGCCTTTTTAGCCGAAACGCCCTCGGTCAAGGATCAGTTCCTGAGTCGGTAAAATTTAAGCGCCAGACGACGGCCCGCTTCGGTTGACCGCTATTTGCGCGGGCTCTAGTTTGCCCCGCGCCTCCAAAGCGGCGACCCCTTTTCCGAAATCCTGCTTTGCGCAGTCCCTGCACCTTTTATGAGCGCCCCATGACCCGCCCCATGACCCAAGCGGAAGCGACCCAAAAACCTTCCGCTCTCGATCCCAAAAAGAGCTTTCAGGGCCTGATCCTGACCTTGCAGCAGTTCTGGGCGCGTCAGGGCGCGGTGATCCTCCAGCCCTATGACATGGAAGTCGGCGCCGGCACGTTCCATCCCGCGACGACCTTGCGCTCGCTCGGCAGGAAGCCGTGGAAAGCCGCCTATGTGCAGCCCTCGCGCCGCCCCAAGGACGGCCGCTATGGCGAGAACCCCAACCGCCTGCAGCATTATTATCAGTTCCAGGTCATCCTGAAGCCCAGCCCGGACAACCTGCAGGATCTCTATCTTGACTCGCTCGCCGCCATCGGCGTCGACGCCGCCCTCCACGACATCCGCTTCGTCGAGGACGACTGGGAGAGTCCGACGCTCGGCGCTTGGGGCCTGGGCTGGGAATGCTGGTGCGACGGCATGGAAGTGTCGCAGTTCACCTACTTTCAGCAGGTGGCGGGCGTCGAATGCGCCCCCGTCTCCGGCGAACTCACCTATGGGCTGGAGCGCCTCGCCATGTATGTGCAGGGCGTCGAAAACGTCTACGACCTCAATTTCAACGGTTTCGACGGCGACGCGCGCATTTCCTACGGCGACGTGTTCTTGCAGGCCGAGCAGGAATATTCGCGCCATAATTTCGAGGCGGCCAATGTCGAAAAGCTGTTCGGCGATTTTTCCCGCGCCGAAGCCGAATGCAAGGCGCTGCTGGCTTTCGGCGAAGGCGGTGACGAAGAGCATCACAAAATGGTGCTGCCGGCCTATGACCAGTGCATCAAGGCCAGCCATGCCTTCAACCTGCTCGACGCGCGCGGCGTCATTTCGGTGACCGAGCGCCAAAGCTACATTCTTCGCGTGCGCGAACTGGCCAAGGCCTGCGGCGCCGCCTGGCTGAAAACCGAGGGCGCGGGGCTTTAATTCGTTGCCGATCGCGCAAGCGCGATCGGCGCCCCTCGCACTCGCTCGGCGTCGCATTCGCTCCTAGCCGGTTCCTGCGGAACCGGAAGCATTCTCTGAAAGACCGATATGTCCGACCTTCTGCTCGAACTGTTTTCCGAGGAAATCCCGGCCCGCATGCAGGCGCAAGCCGCCGCCGAGCTGAAAAAGCTCGTCACCGACGCTCTCGTCGAGCGCGGCGTGACCTATGAGGCGGCCAACGCTTTTGTGACGCCGCGCCGCCTGACGCTGAACATCGTCGGCTTGCCTGCGCGCCAACCCGACCAGCGCGAGGAAAAGAAAGGCCCGCGCGTCGGCGCGCCCGAAGCCGCCGTGCAAGGATTTTTGAAAAGCGCCGGTCTCGCCTCGCTGGACGAGGCCAGGATCGAGACCGACAAGAAAGGCGGCCAGTTCTACGTCGCGGTGATCGAACGCAAGGGCGCGGCGACGCTCGACGTGCTGGCGGAGATTCTCCCGAACATCATCCGCAACTTTCCGTGGCCCAAGGCGATGCGCTGGGGCGTCCATTCCGCCGACCCCAACTGCCTGCGCTGGGTGCGCCCGCTGCACGCCATCGTGGCGACTTTCGGGCCGGAAACCGAAGATCCGGAAATCGTGGCTTTCGAGATCGGCGGGATCAAGGCCGGCAACGTCACCTATGGCCACCGCTTCATGGCGCCGCAGCCGATAAAAGTACGGCGGTTCGACGATTACCATCTGGCGCTCGACAAGGCGAAAGTCGTGCTCGACCCGGCGCGAAGGCGCGACATCATCCTGCACGATTGCAGGGATCTGGCCTTCGCTCAGGGGCTCGAACTGGTGGAGGACGAGGGGCTGCTGCACGAAGTCGCCGGACTGGTGGAATGGCCGGTGGTGCTGATGGGCGAATTCGATGAGAGCTTTCTGGACATCCCCGGCGAGGTGATCCGGGCGACGATCCGCGCCAACCAGAAATGTTTCGTCCTGCGCGATCCCGAGACCGGCAAACTGGCGAACAAGTTCCTGCTGGTGTCGAATATTTTGGCCACCGACGGCGGCAAGGCCATCGCCGCCGGCAACGGCCGCGTGGTCTGCGCGCGCCTGTCCGACGCGCTCTATTTCTGGAAAACCGATCAGGCCCCCCTGCCGGATTACGTGAATGACGATAACCGTAATCGTCCTCTCGACCAACGCCTCGCCAAATTGCGGGCGCTGAACATCGTTTTTCATCAGAAGCTTGGAACGCAGGGGCAAAGGGTGGACCGCATTCGCGCTCTGGCGTTCAAGCTAGGGCCGTCGGTTGGCGCCGCTGCGGAAAAGGCTGCCCGTGCGGCTGTGCTGGCTAAGGCCGACCTCGTGACGGAAGTGGTAGGAGAGTTTCCCGAGGTTCAGGGCCTAATGGGGCGCTATTACGCCGAATTGCAGGG
>NZ_JBKQOU010000061.1:0-22297 GCF_052145335.1 Rhodoblastus sp. | reverse complement strand
ATCGACCGCTACAAGTCGCTGTTGACGAGAAAAAACATAAGGATTGCGAAAACTCATGCTTTCCCGCACCGCAGACAATCTCTACTGGGTCTCGCGTTATCTCGAACGCGCCGATTTCCTCGCCCGTCTGATCGAGGCCTCCAGCCGCATCTCGGCTTTGCCCAAGGCCTACGCCGCCGCGCAGGACGAATGGGAGAGCGTGCTGATCGCCTCCGGCGCCGACGAGACTTTCTACGACCACCTGGAAACGGCGGACGAGAACAATGTCCTCGCCTATCTCGCCTTCGACGAGCGCAACGCTTCGAGCATTCGCAACTGCATCGAATTCGCCCGCACCAACGCCCGCGCCGTGCGCACCGCGCTCACCACCGAAATGTGGGAAAGCATCAACAGCGCCTGGCTGGAGCTGAGGAAATTCGACGCGACCTACAAGGCGCTCGGCCGCATCGACCGCGAGGAACTGATCAAGTTCCTGGACTTCGTCAAAACCACGTCAAGCCTTTACGACGGCTACGCTTATCGCACCATGTTGCGCAACGACGCCTATTATTTCTCGCGGCTCGGCGTCTACATCGAGCGAGCCGACAATACCGCGCGGGTGCTCGACGTGAAATATCATGTGCTGCTGCCGGAACAGGAAGCTGTCGGCGGCTCGGTCGATTATTTCCAGTGGACGGCCATCCTGCGTTCGGTTTCGGCGCTGACCGCCTATCATTGGGTATTCCGCGAGAGCATCAAGCCTTGGAACGTCGCCGACCTCCTGATCCTGCGCCCGCAAATGCCGCGTTCGCTGATCTCCTGCTATGAAAACATCGTGCGTTTCCTCGACGCCATCGGCAATGAATACGGACTCCAGGGCCCGGCTCAGCGCCACGCGCGAAACCTCAAGCGGCGGTTGGAAAACGCCTCGATCAAGGAAGTTTTCCAGAACGGGCTGCACGAATTTGTCGATGCTTTCGTCACCGACAATAATAAGCTGGGATCGGAAATCGCCGAACAATATCTGATAGGCTGAGGGCACGGAGGATTGCCGCCATGCGCGCCTTTATTCAATACCACCTGCAGATCGATTTTTCCGAGCCGGTGCGGGCGTTGACGCATGTGCTCCGGCTGACGCCGCGCGATTTCGACAGCCAGCATGCGCAGGACTGGTCCATCGGCGTCGATCCCGACGCCAGAATGCGCTGCAGCAAGGACACTTTCGGCAATATCGCCCACAGGTGCTCGCACGACGGGCCTCTGGAGCGTCTGACCTTTTTCGCCGGCGGCGAAATCGAGACCCGCGACGCGGCGGGCGTCGTGCGCGGCCAGAACGAAACATTCCCGCTCGACGTCTTTCTCCGCGACCTCGAAGGGACGCGCGCCGACGCCAAATTGCACGAATTCGTCCATGACAGTCTTGGCGCCGAGGCCGATCCGCTCGCCCGCATGCATCTGTTGATGGACGCACTGGCCAAGCTTTGTGTTTTCGAGCCCGGCGAGACGCCGGCGCCACGTCCGGCGGCCGAGGTGTTCAAAGCCGGCAAGGGCTCGGCCCGCGAGTTGGCGCAAGTCTTCATCGCGTGCGCCCGCTTGCTAAATGTCCCGGCGCGCTTCATTTCCGGCTTTTTCCTCGGCGCGGAAGGCGTCGGCGAGGCCGGCGCGCATCATGGCTGGGCCGAAGCTTTTGTCGAGCCGATCGGCTGGATCGGCTTCGATTGCGCTTTGGGGATCTGTCCGCGCGACGAGCATTTGCGGATAGCCCAGGGCCTCGATTATTACGGCGCGGCTCCCCGGCGCGGCGCGGCCTTCGGCTTCGCCAAGGAACAGGCTGCCGCCCGCGTGAACGTCGATTACGTGCGCCAGGCCAGCTGGCAGGTCCAGCAATAGAAAAAGTCCAGCAAAAGCTTGCCTTTCCTTGCAAAGGTCGACAGATTCCGGCGCAGGGGAGACTGAATGGACGCGATCGACCGCAAAATCCTGAACATCCTGCAGGAAAACGCCAGCATCGCCATCGCCGACCTGGCCAAGGCGGTCGGCCTCTCGCCGACGCCCTGCTGGAAGAGAGTGCAGAAGCTGGAGAGCTCCGGGGTCATCCTCGGCCGCGTCGCTCTGGTCGATCCGCAAAAGATCGGTCTTGGACTGACGGTCTTCGTGTCGATCGAAACCGAGGACCATTCGCAGCCCTGGCTGGCGCGTTTCGCCGCCGCCGTCGCCGCCATGCCCGAAGTGATGGATATCTACCGCATGGCCGGCGACGTTGACTATCTCTTGAGAGTCGTCGTCGCCGATACGGGCGCCTATGACGCCTTCTACCAGCGCCTGATCGCCGCGGTGCCGCTGAAGAAAGTCACCTCGCGCTTCGCCATGGAGCGGGTCAAATCGACCTCGGCCTACCGCATCCCCGGCCTTGACACAGGCCGGTGAATTTGCGCTGAATCAAATCGCGGTCGTATTTTGTCTGTTACACAGATTATCGGAATGTGCTACGACTAAAGCATAAGCTGCGGATAGCAGCAATAGAGAGCGCTTTCCTTCCTCCTGAAGAGAAAAGCGCCGTGGGTGGAACGCAAATCGTGTGAGAGGCCGAACTTTTCGGCAGGCTCCGCGGGAGGGAAAACATGACGCTCGTTCGCATGGGGGAAGCTATTCCCCAAGACTTCATTTCGCGTGATATTCCGGCCGGCCACGATACGCTTTGGGGCTGGGCCGCCAAATGGGCGCCGCAGGAATTGCCCGCAAGGCTCGACGCTGCCAAGGCTTTTGCGCTCGAAACCGCGGAACTGATGGAAAAAAGCGCCGCTGAAGGATATACGGTCGTCGATGTAGAGGCGCCTTCGGCCCTGCGCGCTTTGGGTGCCGAAAAGGTTCCGGCCTTCGACACCCAGCTCTTGTTCATGATGTCGCGGAGCTGAGAAAGCGCCACTTATAGCGTATTCGCCAACAGAAATGCGTAACATTACATCCCCGCGCCGATGAGATCGGGCGGGGATTTTGCTACCCCAGATCAAACCTCCACCAAACCTTTTTAATTACGATCAAGTCCGGGCACGAAAGGCCTGCGCCAATCCAGCGAATCGAAGGATCGGCGCAACAGCCGGGTGACGCACCGCTTCAATTCCTGCGATTGCGAGTGGGCGGGGCGCAGCGAGGCGATATAGATAACCGCTTCCTCCAACCGGCGCGCCCGTGCGAAACGGTCCGGCGCGCCGCCTTCGATGGCTTTTTCGGCGTCTGTGACGAGGCGCTGAAGCCGGGCGGCGACGGCGGCCGGCTGATGCCTCGACAAGACCCGGCAATCGCGGAAGGAAGATTCAAAAATCGACCCGTCGCGCTCTTTGGTGATCGCGCCTGCGTCTGGCGAAGTGAAAACCAAGAGCTTCATGCTGCACTCCTGCTGGACGGCTTTCGCACGAGAAAAGGCAATTGTTCCAGCGTGAACAGGCTGCCAACGTCTTCTGAATACGTTATTACGTAACGGGAGTTATGAATACCGACACAGCCCATCTTTCGACGGGCTGGGGGAAAAAGATAAAGAACTGGCCTCGGAAGCGGGGCGCCGGAAGGTTAAACCCCCAAAGGGCGCCGCAGATCCAGCGTCGTCGGGAACTCGCCAGTCGCCTCGTTCGAGGGCAGCCGAATGGCGCCCGGCGTATGGCCGTGATCCTGGAAACGGGCAAGGCGGCGCGCCTCGGCTTCGTAGGAATTGACCGGAAAAGTCTCGTAATTGCGCCCGCCCGGATGGGCCGAGTGATAGACGCAGCCGCCGAGCGACCTTTTGCTCCATTTGTCGATGATGTCGAAGGTCAGCGGGGTCTGTGGCCGGATCGTCGGATGCAGTCCGGAATAGGGCTGCCAGGCCTTGAAGCGCACGCCCGCCACCGCCTCGCCGCGCGTTCCGGTGGTTCCCAGCGGCAGGCGCCGGCCGTTGCAGGTCACGATATGGCGGGACTCGTTGAAGCCCTCGACGCGCACTTGCAACCGCTCGACCGAGGAATCGACGAAACGCACGGTGCCGCCGACCGCGCCTTCCTCGCCCATTACATGCCAGGGCTCCAGCGCCTGGCGGATTTCCAGCTTGACCCCCGAATGTTCGACGGCGCCGTAATAGGGGAAGCGGAATTCATATTGCGCCTTGAACCAGTCGGCGTCGAAAGCGTAGCCGGCGCGGCGCAGGTCGTCGAGAATGTCGGAAAAATCCTGCCATACATAATGCGGCAGCATGAAACGGTCGTGCAGGCTCGAGCCCCAGCGGACCAGTTCGCCTTCCTGCGGCTCGCGCCAGAACCATGCGACCAGCGCCCGCAGCAGGAGTTGCTGCGCCAGCGACATGCGGGCGTCCGGCGGCATTTCGAACGATCGGAATTCGACGAGGCCAAGCCGGCCGGTCGGGCCGGAAGGCGAATAGAGCTTGTCGATGCAGATTTCCGAACGATGGGTGTTGCCGGTGACGTCGGTGAGCAGGTTGCGATAGAGCCGGTCCACCAGCCAGGGCGGCGGCGTCGGCCCGTCGCCCGGACGCGGCGTCATCGCCAGGGCGATCTCCAGCTCGTAAAGCGCGTCGTGGCGCGCTTCGTCGACACGCGGCGCCTGCGAGGTCGGGCCGACAAACAGGCCCGAGAACAGATAGGACAGGGAAGGATGGCGCTGCCAATAGACGATCAGGCTTTTCAGCAGGTCGGGACGGCGCAGGAAGGGTGAATCGGCTGGCGTCGCCCCGCCGATCACCACGTGATTGCCGCCACCGGTGCCGACATGGCGCCCATCGATCATGAATTTTTCCGTGCCCAGCCGCGATTGCCGCGCCAGATCGTAGGTCTGGCGATAGATCGACGCGAGTTCGTCCCAATCGGCGGCGGGATGGACATTGACCTCGATCACGCCGGGATCGGGCGCCACCCGGATGACCTGGAGCCGCGTATCGAGCGGTGGCGGATAGCCCTCGATATGCAAGGGCAGATGGAGTTCGGCGGCGCTGGCCTCGACGGCGGCGAGAAGTTCGAGATAATCCTCGATCCGAACCGTCGGAGGCATGAACACGTGCAGACGCCCGTCTCGCGGCTCGATCGCCAAAGCGGTGCGCACGTCGGCGGAATCATCGAGCACCTGCTCGTTCTGCTGCTGCTTTTCTCCTTCGGCGTTGGCGCCCCGGGTGAATTTCTGCGCGATCTCGTCGGCTTTCGGCAACGGCCCGCGCGGTTCGGTCGGATCGGATTCGACGATATAGGGATAGGAGGCCGGGGCGACATAGGGCAGCGAGGCCAGCGGCAGGCGGAAGCCGACTGGCGAGTCGCCCGGCTTGAGAAACAACGCGCCGCGCCGCAACGGCCATTTCTGGCTGATCCAGCTGCGTTTGGGGGGCTCGGCGTTCCAGCGCTGCACCGGCAACACGAAGCCGGCGGGCTTGTCCAGCCCGCGCTCGAACACACGGACGAAGCGGGAGCGCTCCTCGGGATCGGCCAGCCGGGAATCGCCGGGCGTCACATTGATCGGCAGGTCGGCTTCCTTGAGCAGCCACTCGCCAGGATCCTCATAGGCTGGAATGACATAATCCGGCGCAATCTCCAGTTTTTGCGCGATGGTTTCGATCATTTTTTTGGCGTCGGCGGCGGTCGCCGGAACCGAGGGCTTTTCGCGCGCGATCAGTTCGGCGTCGCGCCATATCGGCTCGCCGTCCTTGCGCCAATAGAGCGAGAAGGTCCAACGCGGCAAGCTCTCTCCAGGATACCATTTGCCCTGGCCATAATGCAGGAAGCCGTTTGGGGCGAAGGCGTCGCGCAGGCGGCGGATCAGGTCGTCGGCTATGCCCCGCTTGGTCGGGCCGACCGCCTCGGTGTTCCATTCCTCGGATTGGTAATCGTCGATGGAGACGAAAGTCGGCTCGCCGCCCATGGTCAGGCGCACGTCCTGGCTGGCCAGATCGGCGTCGACCTTTTTGCCCAGCGCGTCGAGCGCCAGCCAGGATTCATCGGAGAAAGGCAGGGTGACGCGCGGCTTTTCATCGAGCCGTTCGACATGCATGTCGAAGCCGAACTCGCATTGCGCCGGCTCGACCATGCCTTCGATCGGCGCGGCGGAGGCGAAATGCGGCGTCGCGGCGAGCGGCAGATGGCCCTCGCCCGCGAACAGGCCAGAAGTCGGATCGAGGCCGATCCAGCCGGCGCCGGGAATATAGACTTCCGCCCAGGCGTGCAGGTCGGTGAAATCATGGTCGGCGCCGGAAGGACCGTCGAGCGCGGGAACGTCGGGCTTCAACTGAATCAGGTAGCCCGAGACGAAACGCGCGGCGAAGCCGAGCTGACGCAGAACCTGCACCAGCAGCCAGCCGGTGTCGCGGCACGAGCCCGAGCCCAGGCGCAAGGTCTCCTCCGGCGCCTGAACGCCCGGCTCCATGCGCACGACATAGCGGATTTTCTGCTGCAGTCCGGCGTTGAGGGCGACGAGGTAATCGACCGTGGCCGTTTCCCCGGTGGGCAGGGTTTTCATATATTCCTGCAGCAAAGGCCCGGCGGGATCGGCGCCGATATAGGCGGCGATGTCCTTGGCGAGCGACTCCGCATATTTGAACGGCGCCTTCTGGGCATATTCCTCGATGAAGAAATCGAACGGATTATAGACCGCCAGTTCGGCGGTCAGGTCGACGGTGACCGAAAATACCTCGGTCTTTTCCGGAAACACCAGACGCGCCAGCCAATTGCCGTGCGGGTCCTGCTGCCAGTTGATGAAATGGTTTTCCGGCTCGATTTTCAAGGAATAGGCCGTCACGGGCGTGCGGCAATGCGGCGCGGGACGCAGCCGGACGATCTGCGGCCCGAGCGCCACCGGGCGATCGTAGGTATAGCGGGTCGAATGATGCAATTTGGTGAGAATGGCCATGGTTGGCTTTCGCCTCTCTTTTCGGCTCTCGGCAGGATCGAAGTCTGCGCCTCTTTATGCCGATGAAAACGGCGTCATGTCACGTCCGAAAAGTTGGCTATTCGTCTCCCCGCCGAGCGAATTGCCTAAAGTCGCGGCAGTCCGCACGCCAAAAGAACCGAACGCCACAGCTCAACTTCTTTGACGACCGCCCAGCGCCACGACGCAATACGCCGGGAACGGTTTCGCGGCGCCGGCGTTGTGGATGCTCGACCGACCCGAAGTCGCCGCCTTCTTGGCGCGAATGCGATTTCGAGCGCTAAAAGCCCGCCGCGCCTGGCGCCCAGGGGCGGGATAACTGCAAAGGCAACTGGCGGCGGCCATTGCCATGTCTGGCGCGGCTCTCGCGCAGAGCGCGGGGGGCCCCGGCATGAACGGTGGCGGAGGCGCAGGGCCCGGCTCTGGGGATGGGCAATACGAAGGTTCCGCTCCCTCCGCAAAATCCCCGGAGCGCGGAGGCGGTCCCAGCGGACCCGCCATTCACAGAGATCCAAACTCGGCAAGTGGCCGGATGAGCGAGCCTGGCGAGCAGCAGTAAGCGCGGCAGGCGTCCCCCGAATTCGGCGGCGCTTGTTCCGAGCGGATCGAATGACCGCACGCAATGCCATCCCGGTCACACCACGCCCAAATACGTGGGTGGGCGGGGCGTCCAGTTTTTTTCCCGCCGGCGGAACCTTTTCGCGGCGGAGGAGTTGCGCACCCCGACTGACCGGAAATGCGGTTTCAATCGCTAAAGGCAAACTGTCGGATGCCCCGATCGGGACCATGACGTCGTGCGCGCGCCCTCGCCGTCGGCCCCGATGATAAGCGAACACTCCCGGTGCGCCAGTTACCGCCAAAAGGAGCGAGCATGATGTCCTCAATTTTGAAGACAGGAGTTCTGGCCGCCGCGTTGTTGGCCGCCGGCGCCGCCCACGCACTGCCCTTCACTTTCCTGAACGGGACCCCTGATCCCGCCCCGCCACCTTCGCCACCCCCCTTCAATGTACTCCTGAACGATCCCGTGGCGGCCACGGACACTGGCGCGATGCACGTCCACCACCACTACCACTACCACGTCCATCACCACTACTACTACCAGTAGTAGAACAGGTAAGGGAAGGCGCCCTTGATCACGCGAAAGTCGGCGGCGCTTCTTCCGACTTGATCGGGATGACGTCGACGCCGACATCGACATCCTGGTCGCCGGAACCGATGATGACGCCGTCGATCGGCGAAATGTCGGAGTAATCGCGGCCCTCCGCGAGGATGATATGGTCGTCGCCGACCAGCATCTTGTTGGTCGGGTCGAGGCCGACCCAGCCGTCGAACGGCCCGCACCACACCGCCACCCATGCGTGTGTGGCGTCGGCGCCTTCCAGCCGCTCTTTTCCAGCGGGCGGCACCGTGCGCAGATAGCCGCTGACATAGCGCGCCGGGAGGCCGACGCCGCGCAGTCCGGCGATCATGATATGGGCGAAATCCTGGCAGACGCCGCGCCTTTGCTCGAAAGCCTGGGCGAGCGGCGTCGAAACCAGAGTCGCCTTGGGATCGTAGTCGAAATCATCCCAGATCCGCTCCATCAATTCGATGGCGCCGGCCAGAATTTGGCGCCCGGCCGGGAAACTCCGCCGGGCATAGGCCACGGTCGCCTCGTCGAGGCTGACGACGCGGCTGGCGTAAATGAAATGGGCCGGCGATTGCGGGCCCAGATCATTGGCGGAAAAAGCCTGCTGGCGCACATCCTCCCAGTCCGGGGAGACGAGCGGCGTCGCCGGCCGGGCCACGGCGATGCGCGCCTTGGCGGTGACCGTCAGTTCGCGGTGCTCCGACTCGATGTTCACGATCTCAAAACTATTGCCAAAGAAACAGGTCCGCCTGATGCGCCGGGCGGCAGGCGGGTCGATGTCGACCTGCACGTCGATGACGCGCTGGCCGGCGCGGCTGGTCGGCCGCAACCTCAAGGCGCAGAGCGAATAGGCGACCGGCGCCTCGTAGCTATAGGTGGTGACGTGGCGAATATCGTAGATCACGCGAGCCCCACCTGTTTTTCCGCCTGCGCCGCATTGGCCCCTTGCAGGAAATAGCGCGTGGCGACGGCGTCGGCGAGGCCCATCAGGCGGCGTTCGACGGAAAGCACGAATTCGGCGGTGATGCAGGAGGCGACCTTGGTCGCGAGATCGGCGTTAAGCTCGATGGCGATGCGGTTGGGCGGCTCCAGCATGCCGTCCTGCCTCAACAGCGGCAGGGTGGCGATATGTTCGGTCAGCCGTTCCGTCTGGAAGGCTACCGAGCGCGGATTATAGGGATCGAGCAGCGCCATGTCCCGCACCGGATAGGGCGCCACGCCGACGAGATAGCGCGAGCGATAGGTAATCTGCGAATCGATGAGGTCGAGCAGCACGTCGAAATCGGTGGCGCGCGCCTGTTCCATGCCAAACTGGCGGATGAAGCGGCAGGTATTGACGGCGCGCTCCAGCCGCCGTCCGATTTCCAGAAAACGCCAGCCGGCGACGCGATTCATGTTTTCCTGCGCCAGGCCGGAGATGCTGGCGATCTCTTCCAGCGCAATGTCGGCGCGCTCCAGGATTTCCGGCTCGTCGAGAGGGCCGCGCCCAGCCTCCAGTTGCTTGCACAATTCGACGATGATGCGCCAGGTGTCGCCGGAAAGGCGCTCGCGGATCACCGAGGCGGTGCGCTGCGAATCGCGCGCCAGCGACACGGCCGAGCCGAATTCGTCGACATTGAACAGGGCGGCGTTGAGAAAGCCCACCGGCGTCAGCGGCGCGACCGGCTTGGCCGGGACCGCGCCCCAGTCGGTCAGCAGTTTGCGCAGGCGTTGCGTGGTCGCGGCGCCTTCGGGCGACATGTCCTCGTTTTCGATGGTTCGCCGCGCCAGGCAGCGGATCACGCGCAGGGTCGCCTCCGCCCGCTCCAGATAACGGCCGAGCCAGAACAGGTTGTCGGCGGCGCGGCTCGGCAGGTTGCCCATGATTCGGCGGATGGCGACGGCGTCGCTCTGCGGCAGCAGCGTGGTCATTTCGACCGGACGATTGGCGACGATCCACACATCCGAGGTCTGCACCCCCTGCCCCATGGCGACGGCGCGCGAATCCAGCCGGTCGGAAATGCGGCAGAAGCCGCCCGGCATGACCTGATATTTGCCGTCCGGCCCCAAGGCCGCATAGACGCGCAGCACGAAGGGGCGCGGCTCCAGCCGATTGGCCACCCAGACCGGCGTGGTCGACAGCCGCACCACTTCCTGGGCGATATAGTCTGCGCCGCGCTCGCGGATCGAGGCGGCGAGTTTTTCCCGCTGCTGTTGCGACAATTCGCCGGCGACCACGGAACGGCCGAGGAACGTGCGGGTCGTCGAGGCGCCGAAGGCCGGCGCCACCGCCATGTCCTGCAGCCTTTCGAGCACATATTCGCGCTCCGCCTCCTGGCCGCACCACCAGGTGGCGATGGTCGGAAGAATGAGTTTTTCGCCGAGCAGGCGGCGCGACAGGGTCGGCATGAAGCCAAGCAGCGCCGGGGTTTCGGCGACGCCGGCGCCGAGCGCGTTGGCGACGGAGACATTGCCCTGGCGGATGGCTTCGACCAGGCCAGGGACGCCGAGGCGCGAACCGCCCTTCAGCTCCAGCGGATCGGCGAAATCGGCGTCGATGCGCCGCCAGATCACATCCGCGCGCTTCAGCCCGGCGATGGTGCGCACATGCGCCAGTCCGTCGCGCGCGACGAGATCGGCGCCCTCGACCAGAACGAAGCCGAGATACCGCGCGAGATAGGCCTGTTCGTAATAGGTTTCGCTATAGGGGCCGGGCGTGTGCAGGCAGATGCGCGGATCGGAGCGCGACGCGATGGCGGCGAGGCCGGCCCGGAAATGCTGGAAGAACGGCGCCAGCCGGCGCACGTTCATCTCGCGATAGATGCTCTGGAAGGCGCGCGACAGATTCAGGCGGTTTTCCAGGGCGTAGCCGAGGCCGGAAGGCGCCTGGGCGCGGTCGTTGAGCACCCACCATTGCCCATCGGGGCCGCGGCCGAGATCGGCGGCATAAAGATTGAGGTAGCGGCCGCCCCGCGGCGTGACGCCGATCATCGGATGCAGGAAATCGGCGCTGCCGGTCACCGCCGCCGCCGGCATCAAACCGTCGCTGACCAATTGGCCCCGGCCATAGAGATCGCTGAGCAGCCCCTCGAACACTTCCGCGCGCTGGGTGACGCCGGCTTCGATCACCGCCCAGTCCTTTTCGGAAATGAGCAGCGGCATATGGCTCAATGGCCACATGCGATCGACGGTTTCGCCATAGGCGCGGTAGGAGACGCCCTGTTCGCGAATATTGCGCTCGATGGCTTCGAAGCGGCGGCCGATGTCGTCGGCGCCCAGACCAGCCATTTTATCGAAAAATTCCAGCCAATGGCCGCGCGGACGCCCGTCCGCGCCGATGAACTCGTCGGGAACGCCTTCGAGCGGCCGATAGGCCGCCGTCATTTCCACCAGCCGCCTTGCCTTGGCGCTAGAGGCGTTTTCCGGCGCCGAACCCAGCATCGCCCCTCCCATAAGTATCGCCCGGTGTTACACGACTAGACGTGTGACATTAGCGGCTATAACGCAATAATATAGTCGTCCAAGGTAAAATTCCGTGCAGTGGGAGAGCGCCGGCTATTTTTTCGCCGGACGCACGGTTTTGACGAAAGTCGGATCGGTATCGAGAAAGGCGCCGCCGATCAATTCGACGCAATAGGGAATGGCGGGAAACACCGCCCGCAAACAGAGATCGATCGAACGCGGGCTACCGGGAAGATTGACGATCAGGCAGGCGCCGCGATGCGCCGCGGTCTGGCGCGACAATATGGCGGTCGGCGTCTGCTCCAGGCTTTTTCCGCGCATCAATTCGCCGAAGCCAGGCAATTCGCGATGCGCGGCGGCGAGCGTCGCCTCGGGCGTCAGGTCGCGCGGCGCGGGGCCGGTGCCGCCGGTGGTCAGAATCAGGCAGCATCCGGCATGATCGGCCATGTCGATCAACGCGTCGCGGACGCTTTCGAAACCGTCGGGAATGACGCGTTTTTCCAAAGTGAAGGGTACCGAGAGGGCGCTAAGCAGCCATTTCTCGATAGCCGGGCCGGAAATGTCCTCGTAAACGCCGGCGCTGGCGCGGTCGGAGACGGTGAGTACACCGATTTTGGCGGGCAATGCGGACATGGTTTTCCTCGACCTTTCAGGCTTCCGGCTTCCTTGGCGGCCCCATCAGCGCCGGCTGGAAGAACACGGCGGCGCAGAGCGTGGTCGCCAGCGACAGGGCCAGCAACTTGCCCATGCTCGACGTGCCGGGATGATTGGAGCTCCACAGGCTGCCAAAGGCCGTCGCCGTGGTCATGGCGCTGAAGAAGATCGCGCGGGTCAGGCTGGTTTGCAGCAATTCCGCCGATCCGGCCCGCCAAGCCATGACATAATAGATCTTGAAGGCGACGCCGAGCCCGAGCAGCAGCGGCAGAGCGATGATATTGGCGAAATTCAGCGGCAGGTCGATCAGCACGCAGATTTCCATCGTATAGACCCCGGCGAGCAGCAAGGGCGCGAGCGTCAAGGCGACGTCGCCGACGCGCCGCAGGGCCAGATAAAGCAGCAGCGAGATCGACACCAGCGCCATGATTCCGGCCTGGATGAAGGCGCGCACGACGGTGTCGCCGGATTCCAGGATCGACACCGGCGCGCCGGAGGCTTCTGGCGCGATTTTGCGCACGGCGTCGGTAAAACGTCGCAAATTGTCATTGTCGTTCTTGTCGCCGCGCGGCGCGACCTCGATCCGCGCCCGCCCGTCCGCCGCCAGCCAGTCGCTCCTGAGATCGACCGGCAGATCGGCCAAACCGACCGGCTCGGCCTGCAAAGCCAGCAAAGTATCGGCGAGCAGCGCCCGCATCGGAACAATGAGCACTTTCCGGGCGCGGGAGCGCGAAGCTTCCGGCGCCTGCGCCAGAAGGGTCATGGCGGCGCCGATCCGCGCCAGCGCCGGTTTTCCGCGCGCCGCCTCTGTGAGGCTCGCTCCGGTAGCGGCCAGAGACTGCACGTCCTCGGCGTCCGTGGTTTCCCTGGGCAATTTCGCAGGCGAGAGGCTCGGGGCCAGCAGGGAGCGCGCCTCGTGGATCGCGGCAAGTTTTGGCGCCTGGTCCCCGGGGACGAAATCGGACAGGCTGGTGACGCTTTCGACTTCCGGCAGCGTTTTCAGCCGCGCAGCCAGGGAGTCCGCCGCCGCCAGCGAGGGCTCCAGCATTTCGATGATGTTGGGCGAAGTGCGCGGATCCTGCATCAGATCGAGCAGCGTCGCCACCGATTCCACCCTGGCGCTGCGCAGATTCATCGGATTGAAATCGAAGCGCAATTTTGCCAGCAGCGGCGCGCCCGCCACGGCCAGTCCGATGGCCGCGATGATGATGGCGCGGCGGTGGCGGGTCTGGAACCGGTCCACCGGCGCAAGAAACGCGTAGCCGACCGGCGCGGTCTCGGCCGGCGCTCCGAACAGGGCCAGCAGCGCCGGCAACAACGTGATGCTGGTGAAAAAGGCCAGGATCATGCCGGTCCCAGCGATCAGGCCAAGTTCCGAGACGCCACGATAATCGGTCGGCATGAAGGCGTAAAAACCCGCCGCCGTCGCCGCCGCCGCCAGAGCCAACGGCAGGCTGGCTTTTTCCCCGGCCGCATCGAGCGCGCGGACCAGATCGTCGTCGTGAAACCGCTCCTCGCGGTAGCGCACCGCGAACTGGATGCCGAAATCGACGCCGATGCCGACGAAAAGAATGGCGAAGGCGATGGAAATCGGGTTGAGCGCGTGCACCAGAAACAGGCCGACGGCGGCGGTCAGGACCAGGCCCGTCAGCATGTTGACCGCCACCGCGAGGATCAGCCTTCCCCAGCGCAAGGCGCGCCACAGGATGAACAAGACCGCCAGACCCATCACAGAATTATGCAGCGCCGCGCCCTCGGAAAGGGTGGAGAACTCCTCATCCTGCAAGGCTACGTCGCCGGTCAGCCGCAGGCTGTAGCCGTTCTCGGGGGTCAGTCCGATTTTCCGCGCGGTGATGCGGAGCGCCTCGGAGGCGTCGGCGCCGGGCTCCAGAGCCGAAAAGTCGAGAACCGGCTTGACCTGCAAGAAGCGCCGCTTCTCCTGCAGGGCCGCAGGCGCGCCGGAAAACAAGGCGGACCACGAAAAATCGCTTGGCTGATCGGCGCTCGCACGCTCCATCGCGCCGGCCAACGCCGTGAGCGGACCGGCCATTTCCTCGGCCCCGCCGCGCGCCATCAGGCCGAGCGTCCCGGCCAGGCCGCGCAGGCTGGGGTCCTGCGCCAGCGCGCCGAGGAAAGGCTGCGCCTCGATCAGTTGGTCCATGCGGCTTTCGACATCCTTGGCCGGCAGGAACAACAGGCCTTCGCGGCGAAAAAAGTCGCTGGCCTCAAGGCAGCGCGCGTCGGCAAAGAAGTTTTTCTGCGGGGCCAGCGCCTGCTGCAACTCGAGCGCGGCTTTATTCGCCAGTTCCGGATCAGGCGCGTCGAGCACCGCGAGGATCATGTTGTCGCGCTGCGGAAAGGCTTGCCCTAACGCAATTTCGCGCTGGCGCCAGGGCAGATCGGCGCTGATCAGCTTGTTGAGATCGGTCGAAATGGCGAAATGATCGACCGCATAAAAACCAGCCAACACAACGACCGCCAGGGCCGCGGCCAGCACCGCCCATTTGCGCCGCGCGCAAAACGACACCACACCGGCGACAAAGCCGATCTGCTCGATCCGGGGTTGCACAAAGGGAGGAACGGGTTTCAGCATGTTTTCCGATCGCTATAGCTGGCGGTAAATGCGTCATTTTCGCCCGAAAGGAAACCTCCCGGCGGCTTTTTCGCTGCAACCTCCGTCGCGCGTCGCGGGTTTTTGCTTGCGGACGCCGACGGGTTCGGCCTAAAGCTCGACGCAAATTTCTTTTGTGACAGCGGCGCCGCGGCGCCCGCCGGACGAGGAGCGACTATGGGAATTCCGGTCATGGAAGGCGCAAAAATCGGCGCCTATATCGTCAAGCAGCATTTGCTCGGCCGCAAACGCTACCCGCTGGTGCTGATGCTGGAGCCGTTGTTTCGCTGCAATCTCGCCTGCGCCGGCTGCGGCAAGATCGACTATCCCGACAAGATCCTCAACCAGCGCCTTCCCTATGAGGACTGCATGGAGGCGATCGACGAGTGCGGCGCTCCCGTGGTGGTCATCGCCGGCGGCGAACCGCTGCTGCACAAGGAGATCGGCAAGATCGTCGAGGGGGCGCTGAAACGCGGCAAATTCGTCACGCTTTGCACCAACGCGCTCCTGCTCGAAAAGAAAATGAGCGAGTTCAAGCCTTCCTCGGCGTTCAACTTCTCGGTCCACCTCGACGGCGACCGCGAGATGCACGACAAGTCGGTCTGCCAGCAGGGTGTCTACGACCGCGCTGTCGCGGCGATCCAGGCGGCCCGGGCCAAGGGTTTTCGCGTCACCATCAACTGCACCTTGTTCAACGACGCCGACCCGGAACGCGTCGCGAACTTTCTGGATACGCTCAAGGGCATGGGCGTCGACAGCGCCACGGTCTCGCCTGGCTACGCCTACGAGCGCGCGCCCGACCAGGCGCATTTCCTCAATCGCACCAAGACCAAGGAATTGTTCCGCGCCATCTTTCGCCGCGGCGACAAGGGCCGCAGGTGGGACTTTTTCCAGTCCTCGCTGTTCCTCGACTTTCTCGCCGGCAACCAGGCCTATCGCTGCACGCCCTGGGGCAATCCCCTGCGCACGGTGTTCGGCTGGCAGCGCCCTTGCTATCTGTTGAACGAGGGTTACGCCGCGACCTTCAAGGAGCTGATGGAAACCACGGATTGGGATTCCTATGGCGTCGGCAATTACGAGAAATGCGCCGATTGCATGGTCCATTGCGGCTTCGAGCCGAGCGCTGTGGCCCATGCGGTGAAAAACCCGCTGGCGGCGCTGAAAGTCGCCCTATTTGGCGTCGAGACGGAAAAGCCGTTTGCCCCGGACATTGCGCTCGATCGCCAGCGCCCGGCGGAATATGCCTATTCGGCCCACGTCGAGGAAAAGCTAAACGAAATCGTCGAAGCCGAAAGAAGCGCCAAGCAGGCGGCGGCTGCCGAGTAAGGCGGCCATTCCCGCCTTGGCGTCGAAAGCGGTCTGAATCAGGCCGCGCATTTGCGCCGGGCGGCGGGCGAGGGCGGCGAGCACCGCCAGAATGTCGGCCGAACCGTCGGATTTCATGCCGACCAGAGCGGCCGGCGGCAGGGCGCGGCTTTGCGGATCGGCGATAGCCCGCAAGGCGGCGAAGGGCAGGCCCCGGCTCATGGCGAAACGCGCCGCGCCGTGCGATTCCATATCGACCGCCACCGCGCCCCTGTCACGATGCATCCGCCGCTTGGCCTCCGGCGCGCCGACCGGCGCATCGACGCCGGCCAAGGCCCCGCCGAAGGCGTCCGGCAGCAGCCGCGCCAGACTGGCCTGCCAGCCGACATGGCAGGCATAAGCGTGCTCGCCCGCGTGAATCGCCTGTGGCAGCACGATGTCTCCGGGGCGCAATTCGGCGGACAGGCCGCCCGCCACGCCGAAACTCAAAATCCCTTGCAGCGGACGGCCTTGCGAATGCGCCCGATCCATCGCTTGCGCGAGGCCCTGTTCGACCTGCGCCGCCGAGCCGGCCCCAACAATGGTCAGGTCGTGGCCGGCGTCGGCGATGCGCCCTTCCGCCTTCATGCCGACGACGATGGCGATGCGGGGATTGTGGCGGCGACGCATCATGCGGCCGCTCCGAAGCCGGAGCGGCGCGAAAACAGTTTTCGGATCGAGGACCAGGGAAATTTCGACATCAGCCCGCCCGCAAAATTCGTGGTTAGCACGCGCCAAGCTTGGCCGCATTGAGCCAAAGCAATGGTTCGAGCGCGCCGATTCCGCGAAGCGACAAGCATGAATTGCGCCAGCATGGTCATTTGGCGCAGGCCTTCGCCGCGCGAACGCCGGAGCGAATAGCCCCTTCGATGGTCGCTGGCAAGCCTGTCTGGGTCCAGTCGCCGGCCAGAAACAGATTTCGCCATTGGGTCTCGGTTCCGGGGCGAAGCGCGTCCTGTTCCGGCGTGGCGGCGAAAGTGGCGCGCTTTTCCTTGATGATCTGCCAGGCCGGCAACGGCGCCTCGATTCCCGCGACCGCCTGAACCTCGTCCCAGATGCTCCGCGCCAGATCTTCGCGCGGCGTGGACAGAAAGCGTTCCGCCGCGCTTATCGTCACCGAGAGGCGGTCGGAAAAACCGAACAGCCATTCGGAGGCGGCGCCGATCACTCCGGTCAGCAGCGGCAGGTTCTTTGGCGCCGGAAAAGCAAAATGCGCGTTGACGATGGCCCGCGATTCCAGCGGCGCCTTGAGGCCGGGCGCGAGCGAAATGGCGACCTGCGGCGGCACGGCCAGAATCACCTTGTCTTCGGCGCCCAGTTCAATCATCGCCTCGCCGAAATCCAACGCCGCCGCTTGCCCTTCGGCGAAGGCGATCTCGCGCAATTTGGCGCCGAACCGGATTTCCCCACCCCTCGCGCGGATATATGCGAGGGCGGGATCGACGAAGGCGGCGCTCAAACCCTCGACCGCCACCAGCGGGCGGCAAGCTTCCCCTCCTCGGGCAAAGGTTTCGCGGACGATAGCGCCGGCAAGCCGGGCCGAGGCCTCGGAAGGATCGGTGTTCAGCGCCGAGACGAAAATCGGGTCCCAGAGTTTGCGCGCCAAATCTCCAGAGCCGAGGAAAGGCCGCAGGGTCTGCTTCGGCCCGGCGAAAAGCAATCGCGCCAGGGCGACATAATCGAGACCGGCGGTCTGCGGCACGCGCCGGTCGGGCGCGAGAATCCACCACGGCAATTGCCCGGCATTGGGCCGCAACCGCCAGCGCTGACGTTGTTCCAGATCGCAGAAGTCGAAGGCCGCCTCGTCGGGGCCAGCGAGCTTTTCCGCGCCGCCGATTTTCCTGGCGTAAGCCAGGGCGCTGTCATTGCCCGACAACAGCAGGTGATTGCCATTGTCGATGGTCATGTTGAGGGTGGAATCGAAATAGGAGCGGCAGCGCCCGCCCGCCTGCGGCGCCGCCTCGTGGAGAAGGAGTTCCGCGCTGTCCGCCAGTTCGACGGCCGCCGATAATCCCGCCAGACCGGCGCCGATGATATGCACGCGGGCCATCAGAAGATTCCGTAATACAGAATGGCGCCGAGCAGAACGATTTTCGGCGTTTTGATTTTTGCGCGCGGCCTGGCGAAGCCCCGGGCCGCGAGGCGGCGCCAGATCGCGCCATAGGCGAGACTCATGATTTTTGGCGCGCGGATGGTTTCGCGCTTCTGGCCCGCCATGATGGCGTCGGCCCGCTCGAAATGCTGTTTCGCCTGCGCCATCAAAGGCGCGCAGACCGCGTCGAGATTGGGCAGCGCCACCACTTTTTCGGGGGTAGAATCGGCGATTCCGGCGTTAGCCAGATTTTCGCGCGGCAGATACAGCCGGCCGATCCCGGCGTCCTCGTCGATGTCGCGCAAGATATTGGTCAGTTGCAAAGCGCGGCCGAGATGATGCGCCAGCGCGACGCCCTCCGCTTCCGGCAAGCCGAACACGCGCACGGATAGGCGTCCGACGGCGCTGGCGACGCGGTCGCAATAGAGATCGAGCGTCTGCGCATCGGGCGCGACAATGTCGGCGTCGACATCCATCTGCATGCCATCGATGACGGCCAGAAAGTCTTCTCGCGCGAAACCGAAACGGCGCAGGGGCGCGGCGAGCCCGGCGGCGAGACCGGGCGGTCCGCCCGCGTAAAGCGCGTCGATGTCGCGGCGCCATTGATCGAGACCGGCCAGCTTGGTAGGCCGGTCGCCGCCCTCGTCGGCGATGTCGTCCACCGCGCGGCAGAAGGAATAGATCTCGAACATGGCGTCGCGTTTTTCACGCGGCAGGATCGCCATGGCGCGATAGAAAGAGCTTTTCCGCGCCCGCAACCGGGCTTCTTCCGCCGTCTCGATTTGCGCCGGGGTCATGAATGGCTCCGCCGCGACAGCCGCGAAAAAGCGCCGCCCGCCGCCGCCGTGACGGCGCCCGAAAGCATCTGCGTCTTGCTCAGTCTGACGTTTTCGCTCAGCGGGTCATGCGCGACGAGAAGGTCGGCGATTTTTCGCGCATGATGCAGGATGACCGAGATTTCCAGGCCGAGCCGAAAGTCCTTGATGTCGCCGGGAAGAGCCGCGCCTTGTTCGAGCAGGTCGCGGTTTTTCTGCGCCAGCATTTTCAGGCAGGCGCGCAAGGCCGGCGACGCCTTGGCAGCGCCCAGGCCCTCAACCTCGGCGCCCGCAAGCGCCAGCGCGTCGAGCGGAACATAGACGCGGTCCATGGCTATGAAATCCTTGCCGCAATCCTGAAGATGATTATTGATCTGCAAGGCGGCGCAAATGGCGTCGGAGGCCGGCCACAAGTCGCGGCTCTCGCCATGGACGTCGAGCAGGAAACGCCCGACCGGCATGGCGGAAAGCGCGCAATAGGCGATCAACTCGTTCCAGTTGGCGTAGCGGTTCTTGTCCACGTCTTGGCGGAAGGCGTCGAGCAGGTCACGGGCATGGCGGTTGGTGAGGCCGCGCTGGGCGAGTTGCGCCGCCAATTTAACCCCCAACGGCTCAGCGTCGCTTTCGCCGATCAGGCTTTGGTCGAGCTGGTCGAGCAGCGCGCGTTTCTGTTCCGGAGGCAGGGTTGGATTGTCGGCGACGTCATCGCCGGCGCGCACGAAATCATAGAAAGCGAGAATGACCGGCCGCAAGGGCGCGGCGATCAGCAGCGAGGCGACGGGGAAATTCTCGTCGCCGCCGCCCTTGCCCGAACGCAGACTCTCCGCCGTGACCGGCCCGGAAGATTTCTGGGAAATGGCGGCGCTCATGCCCCCTCCGTCCTGTGCGCCTGCGCGCGGCCTTTCCACATGCCGCCGCGCCCGCGAAAAAACTGCACGGCTGAATCGAGCGTATAGACCATATAAAGCGCGGCGATAAGCGGCAAGGTCAGGGCGCGGGCGCTCGAGAGGCCATAAAAGCGCTGGATCGGCCAGAAAGTCAGGCTCATCAGGGCGAAAGCCGCCAGCCCGCAAGCCCGGGCGGCGCCTTCGCCGAATAGAGCCAGCCACAGCGGCGCGAAATAGGTCAGGACCATGCCGGCCAGCGCCCCAACCAGCAGCAGCGGCGAGTAATGCAATTGCGCATAGGCCGAGCGGGCGACCATCTTGCGGATATCCTGGAAATGCGGATAGGGCCGCAGGCTGACGACGCGTTTGGTCAGTCCCAGCCAGATCGGTCCGACCTTTTTCATCCGCTCGCCCAAGGCGCAATCGTCGATCAGGGCGCCGGCGATGGCTTGGACGCCGCCGGCCCTCGCCAGCAGATCGGCTCTCACCAGCATGCAGCCGCCCGCCGCCCCGGCGAGTTTTTTGCGCGGGTCGGAGACCCAGCGAAACGGATAGAGCATCTGGAAGAAATAGACGAAGGCCGGAACCAGCAGCTTCTCGGCAGGGCTTTCGCAACGCAGAAGCGCCATCAGCGAGACGAGGCCGTATCCCCCCTGCTCCGCCCGTGAAACCAGGGCGCGAAGATTGTCCGGCGCATGAGCGATGTCGGCGTCGGTCAGCAGCAGATAGTCCGGCGCGAAATTCATTTCCGCGAACTTGATTCCCTGCGACACCGCCCAAAGTTTTCCCGCCCAGCCCGACGGCAACGGCGCTCCTGTGAGCACGGTCAGGCGCTCGGGCGACGCCGAGGCTGCGGCGCAGGCTTGAGCCGCCTTCGCGGTGCCGTCGCTGCTCTGGTCGTCTACCAGCTCGTTGCGGAAATCGCCGGGGTAATCCTGCGCCAGCAGCGAACCGATACTGGTCGCGATCACATCGGCCTCGTCGCGCGCCGGAATCACCGCGGCCACGCGCGGCCAGCTTTTCGGCGTCGGCGGGGTCGGCATGGCGACATCGTCGCGGTCGCGGCACAGCCAGAAGCCGCCGCGTGCGAAAACCAGCGCCAACCAGATCGCCAGAACGAGAAAGCCCAGCGCGTTCAAGCGACCATGCCCTGCTCCCGGAACCATTCAACCGCATCGGCAAGAGCTTCGCGGTAAGGACGCGCGGAATAATCCAGTTCGCGCTCCGCCTTCCGGGAAGAAAAATACATGCGATATTTCGCCATGCGCAAAGCGTCGACCGTGGCGAAAGGCTCTTTTTTGGTGATCTGCGCCAAAGCCTCGGCTGCATAAGCGAAGGGGAAAAGCGGCCCGCGCGGAATTTTCAATCGCGGCGGCTTGCGCCCGACAAGCTTGGCTAAATCGCTGAGAATGACGCCGAGCGGCGCGTCCTGGCCGCCGAGAATATAGCGCTCGCCGATTCGTCCCTTGTCCATGGCCGCGAGATGACCCGCGGCGACGTCCTCCACATGAACCAGATTGAGGCCGGTATCGACATAGCCCGGCATTCGTCCATTGGCGGCCTCGACAATCAGGCGCCCGGTCGGCGTCGGCTTTATGTCGCGCGGCCCTATCGGGGTTGAAGGATTGACGATCACCGCCGGCAGGCCCCGTTCGGCGATCATTTTCTCGACCAGCCTTTCCGCGATGGTCTTGCTTTTCTTGTAGGCGCCGATCGCCTGTTCCGGCCTGGCCGGCGAAGTCTCATCCACCGGTATGCCTTCGACGTTGAGCTTCAGCGTCGCGACGGAGGACGTGTAGACGATACGGCTCACTCCGGCGGCAAGGGCGGCGTTCATGATATTGCCGACGCCGGTGCGGTTGGCCTCGATGATCTCGTTCGGATCGGGCGCCCAGAAGCGATAGTCGGCGGCGACATGATAAAGCTTGTCCACACCACGAAAAGCCGGCTCCAGCGAAGCGGCGTCGCGCAGGTCGCCGATCGCCACTTCCGCGTCGAGCCCCTCGATGTTTCCGCGCGGCGATTGTTTTCGCGCCAGCAGCACGACGCGCTCGCCGCGCGCGATCAGGGCGCGGGCGACGGCCGCGCCGACGAAGCCGGTCGCGCCGGTGACGAGGGTTTTCCCGGTGGTGTTCATGCAAGTCCCTGAATCGCTCGATTCTTGGGGTTGTCCTAGCATAAGGCCGGTCCGAATGGCGAATGGCGCGCCGGCGCCAGCTCCACGTTGATTTTGGCCGAATGGAGCATAAATTTCTCCTATTAGGCCAGCATTTCGGTCAACTACAGCATTTTTCGCCTATAAATCGCCATAACTAAGCATAATTTTTCTATTTTGTGGCATTGCAACGCGAGCCTCCCCGACTTATCCTTTCCATGCTGGGCAAAGCAATGCGCTTGCGCCTGGCAGGCGGGCTGCCGATGTGAGAGCGGCCCTTTCAAGAAAGTTTCGTA
>NZ_JBKQOU010000060.1:0-7974 GCF_052145335.1 Rhodoblastus sp. | reverse complement strand
GCCCGTCGAGGAGTAGCAACCGCGCTCGGGCGGGAAAGCGATCTCAAGAACAGCGGACTGACGTCGTTGGATATGGTCAATCTGATGCTGGCGGTAGAGGTCGCCTGCGACGTCACGATTCCGCAATCGGCGATGACGCCGGAGAATTTCGCGTCGATCGCGGCGATCGAGGCGCTCATTGCGACGCTGCAGTCCAGCGCGGCGCAAGAGTTTTCGCGCGTCGAGACGCGCACGATGTAGCCGGATTCTCGAGCATCAACCATTCAACATGGTGGCGCGGAAAATGCACAAGGACACGATAGCGGTTCATGCCGGATATTCGGGAGATCCGACGACCAAAGCGGTCGCCGTACCGATCTACCAGACGGTCGCGTATGAATTCGACAGCGCCGATCATGGCGCCGCCCTGTTCAATCTCGAAGCCGAAGGATTTCGCTACAGCCGGATCCAAAATCCGACCACCGCAGTGCTGGAGCGGCGAATTGCCGCCCTGGAGGGAGGTGCGGCCGCCTTGTGCGTCAGCTCAGGTCAGGCGGCGCTGAATTACGCGATGCTGAATGTCGCCGATTGCGGGGGCAACATCGTCGCGACGCCGCAATTATACGGAACAACCCACACATTGTTTTCTCACGTCCTGCCGCGACAAGGGATTGCGACGCGGTTCGCCAAGACCGATCAGGCGAAAGAAATAGCGCGAATGATCGACGGCGAGACGCGCGCCGTGTTCTGCGAGACGGTGGGAAACCCCGCGGGCAACGTTTGTGACATAGCGGCTTTGGCGCAGGTCGCTCATGCGAACGGCGTTCCGCTCATCGTGGATAACACGGTGGCGACACCGATCCTGTTGCGACCGATCGAACATGGCGCGGATATCGTGATCCACTCGCTGACAAAATACCTCGGCGGACACGGAACGACGCTTGGCGGCGCCATCGTCGATAGCGGTCGATTTCCCTGGCGCGAACAGGCGCGGCGATTCCCGCAGTTCAATGAACCCGACCAATCCTATCACGGACTCGTCTACGTCGAGCGCTTTGGGGCGACGGCCTATATCGAACGGTGCCGCAGCGTCTATCTGCGTACGACGGGTTCTGTCCTTTCTCCGTTGAGCGCTTTTCTGATCTTGCAGGGCGTGGAGACCATCGGGCTGCGAATGGAGCGCCATGTCCAAAATGGCCGCGCGGTAGCCGAATTCCTGAAAAACGATCCTCGGGTGCAGTGGGTCAATTATTCAGGTTTTCCGGACAGTCCCTATTTCGAACTTGTGCAGAAATATCTGGCCGGACAGGCGCCGCCGCTGTTCACCTTCGGGGTGCGGGGCGGATTGCAAGCCGGCAAGGCTTTTTACGACGCGCTGAAATTGATCAAGCGCCTCGTCAATATCGGCGACGCAAAATCGCTGGCCTGTCATCCCGCTTCGACGACGCATCGGCAGATGAAGGCCGCCGAGCAGAAAGCCGCCGGCGTTAAGCCGGAGCTTATCCGACTGAGCATCGGCATCGAGCATGCGAACGACATCATCGCCGATATCGACCAGGCCCTCGACGCCGCCGTTGAGAAAAGCGCCGGCTCCAGGCGCCAATGTTTCGAACCCGGCGAGTTCGAATTGCACCAAAACACTTGAACGGCCTGCGAAGGAGACCGCGCACATTTCGCCGCGCGCTCTGGCTCGCGCCGCTGCATCGTCTCGAACACGGGAGGCTCGCCATGTTGGACGGATCTCGAACAATTCATGATGGCGGCAGGGACCCGGCGCTAACGGATTCATGCGGCGGCAGTCGAGCCTGGCGCAGGCAGCCGACCATCGACATTGGCCTTGTCAACAACATGCCCGACCCCGTGCTCCATCGCACGGAGCGCCAGTTTGAAGAGCTTCTCCAGCAGGCCGCCGGCAACCAGTTCGAGGTGAGGCTGCATCTGCTGGCTATTCCGGACGTGGCGCGCGGCGAAGTGGCCGCCGCTGAAATAAGAGACCGTTACAACGACGTGAACGATATAGCCGCATTGGGCCTGGATGCGCTGATCGTCACCGGCGCCGAGCCGCGGGCGCGCCATCTTCAGGATGAGGTCTACTGGGCGTCGCTGACGCGACTGATCGATTGGGCGGGGAACAACGTCGGCTCGGTGATCTGGTCGTGCCTGGCGGCCCACGCCGCGGTGAAGCACATCGATGGCGTCGACCGGCGGCCGATCGGGATGAAGCGCTTCGGCGTGTTCCGCTGCGAAACCGAACCAGGCCATGCAATGGTTTCCGGATTTCCTGCGAGCCTGCTGATTCCCCACTCCCGGTACAATGACCTGGCGGAAGAAGATCTGCTTCAGGCCGGGTACAGCATTCTGACGCGCTCGGCGGCCGCCGGAGTCGATATGTTCGTCAAACAGCACAAGAGCAGCCTGTTTGTCTTCCTGCAAGGCCATCCGGAATACGACGCGACAAGCCTCTGGCGCGAATATCGCCGGGACGTCGTCAGGTTCCTGACGGGCGAGCGCGACGATTATCCGCCCCTGCCGGCGAATTATCTGGACCCAGACGATATCCGAAAGTGCCAGTCATTCGCGTTGCGGGCGACGGGGCTGCGAAGTCCCGAACTCGCGGCGGCAATCCCCGACATCGGCGAGCAAATGCGCCCCTCGCCTCGCTGGCGGAAGTCGGCGATTTCGATTTACCGGAACTGGTTGCAGCAGGTGGCGGATATCCGCCGAACCCGCGTTCCCTCGCAAATGATGGCCGAACTCCGATGATGGATTTGAAACCTCAGATATCGAACGAGCCCGGTTCGCCCCTGACCGGTTTTTCGGTGAACGGAGCGTGGCTCCGCGCCTTGGAGGCGACCGCGAATATTGCGGAGCAATCGCAACTTACCCTGCCCCTCATCATCGACGAAATCGCCAGGAGATCGGGAGACGCCCCCGCTCTGATTTCGACGACGACCTGCCTGAGCTACCGGCAGCTCGTGGCCTTGTCGAACCGATATGCGCGATGGGCTCTCGACGAAGGCGTGGCGGTTGGCGATGTGGTTTGCCTTATCATGCAAAACTGCCCCGAATATCTCGCGATATGGATCGGGATAACGCGCGTGGGAGGCGTCGTCGCGCTGGTCAATCCGAATCTTACCGGACCGGCGCTGGCCCATTGCATCGGCGTCGTCGCGCCCAAACATGTCATCGCGGACGATCGCGCCATGGCGTCCTACGCCAGCGCCAGGATGGACGCCGCCTGTCCGCACAAACTGTGGCGCCACGGGGCCGCGGCGATATCCGATCCACCGATCAACGAGACCATCAAGCGCTTTTCCGGCCAAGCGCTGAAGGGGGCGGAGCGAAGGCTAGTGACCCTGTCGCACAGGGCCTTGCATATCTACACGTCTGGAACGACCGGCCGGCCCAAGGCGGCGAACATCAGCCATCATCGAATTGTGTCGGGGAGCCGATGGTTCGCAGGACTGATGCAAGTTGGCCCGAGCGACCGGATGTATGATTGTTTGCCGCTCTATCACAGCGTTGGCGGAGTAGCGGCGGCCGGCGCCATGCTGACCAGCGGCGGCTCGGTTGTCGTGCGCGAGAAATTCTCGGTGAAGAATTTCTGGCAGGACATCGAGGAAACCGAAAGCACGTTGTTTCAATATATTGGCGAACTGTGCCGATATCTCCTCAACGAGCCGCCGTCTCTCAAGGACAAAAGCCACAAACTGCGCCTTTGTTGCGGCAACGGGCTGAGAGCCGATGTCTGGGAGAGCTTCAAGGAGCGGTTCCAGATTCCCAGAATCCTTGAATTCTATGGAGCAACCGAAGGCAATTTCTCCCTTTACAATGTCGAGGGCCGCGTTGGCGCTATCGGCCGGGTGCCAAGCTTCCTGACGCATCGCTTTCCGATTTCGCTGGTCGTCGTCGACCCGATTGCGGGCGAACCCGCTCGCGACTCGCAAGGGCGATGCGTCAAGGCGGGCCGGAACGAAGTCGGCGAGGCGATCGGCAAGATAGGCGCCGGCGCAGCGGGCCGATTTGAAGGCTATGCCAGCGAGTCGGAGACCGAGCGGAAGATCCTTCGAAATGTCTTCGAGCCCCATGACGCCTGGTTCCGCACGGGCGACCTGATGCGCCGCGACGAACAAGGTTTCTATTATTTCGTCGATCGGGTCGGGGATACTTTCAGATGGAAAGGGGAAAACGTCGCAACCCTGGAAATCGAAGAAGCGCTATGCCGCTGCCCCGGCGTCCACGACGCCAACGTCTATGGCGTGAGAGTGGAGCGTTGCGAAGGACGCGCGGGCATGGCGGCGCTTGTCGTCGATCGGAATTTCGATTTTGCCAGGCTGCAACGGCATATCATCGCAAGCCTTCCAGATTATGCGCGCCCTGTCTTCATCCGCATTCGTGCGGAAATGGAGGTCACAGAAACATTCAAGCACAAGAAACATCATCTCGCCAAAGAAGGCTATGATCCGCGAAAAATAACGGATGAACTCTATTATTTCGACCGCGCCCATGCCGCCTACGCTCCAGTCGAGCCGCGGACGTTCGATCTGATCAATGCCGGTCTGGTGCGGCTGTGATGCTCTTCAATGCGCCGGATCCACGCCGCGCCGGGCAGCCAGCGCCTCTGCGACCGCCGCGCCTATTTCGCGCAGCGCCGGCGCCGCATAGGGGATCGCGCCTCCCATCGCCAGGAATTGATGGATCATTCCGGCGTGGCGGGTGTAGCGCGTCTCGACGCCCGCAGCGGCGAGGCGCGACGCATAGATTTCACCTTCGTCGCACATCGGATCGTACTCGGCCGTGTGAATATGCGCCGCCGGCAAGCCGCTGAAGTCGTCGGAGCGCAATGGCGACAGGATCGGATCGGTCAAATCCGCATCGGCGGGAAGACAGAGCGCCAGGTCGGCCTTCATCGCCGCGACGTCCAGGAAATACCCGCGCCCATAGGCTCGGCGCGACGGTGTGTCCGCAACGAGGTCAAGAAACGGATACAATAAAAGCTGGAGCACGAAGGGTGACGCTCCTTGTTGCGCGAACAGGCGGCACAGCGAAGCGGCGAGGTTGGCGCCAGCCGAGTCGCCGGCGATCACGACGCGGGAGGGGTCGATCTCCAGCGACATCGCATTGTCGATGATCCACCTGGTCGCGGCCACCGCGTCGTAAAGCCCGGCAGGATGCTGGTTTTCCGGCGCGAGGCGATAGTCGACCGCCAGCACACGACAATGGCTTGCCTCGGCAAGCCGGCTGCACAGGCCATCATGGGTTTCGAGACCGCCCGTGATCCAGCCGCCGCCATGCAGATAGACGATGGCGGGAGAAAGGACGGAGCGCGTGGATCGGGGAACGTAATGCCTCAGCAACAGTTCTCCGCCGGGTCCGGGAACGATGATGTCGGAATGGTCGACGTCCGCGGCGGGCTGCAATCCCGTCAGGCTCATCATCTCGGCGAAAGCGCGGCGTCGCGCCGAAACGTCTTCGCTAGGAGCGCTCGCTTCGCCTCCGATCGAAAGCATTGCGAGAAGACGTTGCACGCGAGGATCAAGAGCCATCTCGTTCCCCCCGGAAAAGCAGATCGGCGTCGGCGCGCGATCTGCGCTGGATATCTGAATAGTCTTTCGGAAAAGCCGAATTTGCAAGCGAGCAAAAGAGCGGCGTGGCGTCTCCGACGCAGGAGCGTATTTGCCGCGAAACTAATTGCCTCATGACAGTCAAAGTGGAGAGCACTTATGGAAATCCGGAAAATAATCGAGTCGGCCGTGAAAAGCATTGCGATCGAGCAGCAGAGGCGTTTTCCGCCGCTTACCGATGATCTGCCATTGCTGAATTCCGGTCTCGACTCCCTGGCCTTCGCGTTGCTCGTCGTCAAGTTGGAAGACGAGCTTGGAGTGGACCCGTTTACGGAGTCGGAAAACATCCAGGCGCCGGTGACATTCGGCGATTTCGCGGAGCTTTATGAGCGCGCGGTTAATGAGCGCGCGCTGGTCAAGGAGATATGACAATGCTGCGGGAACTGGTGTCGGAACATGCCTCGAGGGGCAGCATGCTCTCGGGATTGGAACAATCCGTCGTTCTTTCCGATCTCGATGCGGCGACAAGTCTCGATTGCCGCGAAAGGGACATCAGCGGCCGATCGGTGGTGATTTTCGTAGAGGATCAATTGAGCGCCGGCCTGGCGCTCATCGAACTGGACGGAACAGCCCGGCGGATGGTGCTCTGCCCGCCTGACCTGGACCCCAGTCGGTTGCCCCAGGTCATCGTTGACGCCGAAGCGGACGCGATCGTGGTTGGGAAGGATCAGCGCCTGTCCGGCGATTTCCCCGGGGTTTCGATCATTCGCTGCGGACTGCCGCTTGCTCCCCGCGTCGAGAAAGCGTCGGAAACCTGCCTGACGGAATGGGCCCTGCTGACTTCCGGAACTTCGGGTCCCCCCAAGATTGTCGCGCATACGCTGGACAGCCTGAGCGACCCGATCCGAAGCGAAGGGACCGGAGCCGTCCTGGGAACCTGGGCGACGTTTTTCGACATCCGCCGCTATGGCGGATTACAGGCCTTCCTGAGAGCGATTATCGGCGGTTGCTCTCTTGTCCTGTCGCACCCGCACGAGTCCGTGGCCGATTACCTGCAACGTGTCATCGCCCATGACGTAACGCACATGAATGGCACCCCGTCCCATTGGCGACGCGCTCTCATGACTCCGGATGTGCGCCGTTTTCAACCCGTTTACGTGCGTATGTCGGGCGAAATCGCCGACCAGTCCCTCCTCGACGGAATGCGCCTGGCGTTTCCGCTCATAGAAATGGTGAATGTATACGGATCGACAGAAGCCGGCGTCGCCTTCGAGGTTCGCGATGGACTGGAAGGCTTTCCCATGAGCGTTGTCGAAAGCGGCGGGGACGTGGAAGTGCGGGTCGTCGACGGCGAATTACGCGTCCGCTCCGCCCGGACGGCGATGCGATATCTCGGTTTGGCCGCCCCTCGGTTACGTGACGATGACGGCTTTGTTTCGACGAACGACATGGTGGAAAGGCGCGATGGGCGCTGGTATTTCGGCGGACGACGCGACGGCGTGATCAATGTCGGCGGACTGAAAGTTCATCCCGAAGAAGTCGAAACCTTGATCAATCGGCATGACCAGGTTCGAGCGTCCCTGGTGAAGGGACGCGCAAATCCGATCACTGGCAAGATCGTCGTCGCCGAGATCGTTTTGAAGAGCGTCCCCACCACCGAAAAGGGCGGCGAACAGGTCGCGGCGATCAAAGAGGAAATCCTCGCCATGTGCCGCAGCCGTTTGCCGGTCCACAAGGTGCCGGCGACAATTCGAGTGGTGGAATCGCTCGAAATGTCGGCAGGCGGAAAGCTGGTGCGTCGCAATGCGTAATATCATTGTGACCGGCGCCAGCAGGGGAATTGGCCTGGCCATCGCGCGTCGATTGTCGACGAATGGCGATCGCGTTATCGCGATCGCCAGGAACGAAACCGACGAGATCCTTAAGTTGCACCAGGAGCTTCAGGCGTCCGGCAAGGGAGACTTGTATTTCAAGACCTTCGACTTGAACGATATCGATCGCATCCCCGCTTTCGTGCGAGACATTTCCAAGGCCTTCGGCTCCCTGGATGGATTGGTCAACAACGCCGCATCGGGCGCCGCCGGCCTTCTGTCGAACATGCCAAGCGCGCAAATCCAGCAATTGTGCCACCTTAATATCGTTTCTCCGGCGGTTCTCACGAAACACGTCGTGCGCAAGATGATGCTGCAAAAGAGCGGCCGCATCGTCAACATCGCCTCGGTCATAGCATTCAACGGCTATAGCGGATTGTCCGTTTACGGGGCGACGAAGGCCGCGGCGGTCGGCTTTACGCGATCGCTTGCCCGAGAGGTCGGCCAGTTTGGCATTACCGTGAACGCCGTGGCGCCCGGTTTCATGGAGACCGAAATGACCAAGGGCCTTGACGAGGAAAACAAGGGCAAGGTCGTCCGTCGCAGCGCCCTCCGGCGAT
>NZ_JBKQOU010000059.1:0-4387 GCF_052145335.1 Rhodoblastus sp. | reverse complement strand
TCCGGCCGTTTTCGCGCACCTTGAGATAAGTAGCGTCGAGCCAAAGATAAGGCCAGTCGCCTTCGAGCTTGCGGTCGAGGAACGAGTTCACCCGCTCGTCGATGTCCTCGCAAAGTTTCGAAACTTGGCTTTTCGAAATGCCGGACATGCCCATCGCCTGCACCAGATCGTCGACCTTGCGTGTCGAGACGCCCTGAATCCACGCTTCCTGTATGACGGCGACCAGCGCGCGCTCGGCGGTCTTGCGCGGCTCCAGGAAGGCGGGGAAATAGCTGCCTTTGCGCAGCTTCGGGATTTTCAGCTCCAGCGTGCCGAGCCGCGTTTCGAGCTCGCGCTCGCGAAAACCGTTGCGCTGGGTCGTGCGGGCGTCCGAGCGCTCGTAGCGCGCGGGCCGACCCGATTTTCGATGTCGAAGTCCATCAGCTTCTGCAACACTGCTTCGGCGAGGTCTTTGAGCAGATCCTGCCCGCCGCGCTCGCGAATTTGATGAAGAAATGCCATTGTGTCGTCGGTCATCGTTTCCTCGGTTCGGTTGGGTCAAGCTTTAGCAACTCGACTATAACCGAAGAGGACGCGGTGACCGCCCCCGGCCCGCCGGCCGGCTCCGCTAAGCGGAGCTCCGGCCGCCGGCTTCAAATCAGAAAATCTCCACCACGTCTGTGGACGCTACCAAATCCTGTTACGATGTGGGGATGGGCGCCGTCTTGACCATCAACGATATCGCCAAGGTCATTGCTCGCCTGCACAAGGCGCCGCAACCGCAAATCTGTGGAAAATTCCGAGTGGGCGACATCCGCTCGGCCGTGGCTTCCGTGCAATCTTTGGCAGACGACCTGAACGTGAGGGCCAAAGTTCCATTTGCCGAGGCGGTAAATATGGTCGGAGAATGGCTCTTCCGAAAAACTGTGCTGATCGCCACTGAGAACTGACCCGTTTTTGATAGTATGGGGGCGTCATTCCATCACCGGCCGAATCGTGCGCATATTATGATGCATTATGATGAAGAAGCTCTTCACCCACCTCATACGGGGATTGGCGGTCATCGCTTTCGGGCCGCTGGCGTCTCCCGACTGGCTCCCGCAAGTCACGTTGGCCGCAACGTCTTTGATCCCGATCCTGACGCCGCCGCCGAACTGGCCCGGGGTCGATTGCTCCTACGGCTATGGGGCGTCATGTCCGCCCAAACCTGTCGTCACCGCCTTGCAGGGAACCTCCGGCTACCAGCTCCAGCCTTCGGCGGTATGGGACGAGCCGCCGAAAATGTGGATCGAGCCCGGCTGCGCCGGCAAATGCGAGGGCAAGAACTATGTCATCGGCATCGTCGCCGGAAACGCCGACCGCGCACAAATCGCTAAGGTGGTGTTTTATCTGGAGGGCGCGACCGAGACGGTGACGGCGCCATCGAAAAACCCCCGCACGGACACATTCGGTTACAATATTAATATCCAAAGCTCGCTTCACGATGGCGACGCCGTGCTGTTCGCCGATGTCTATCCGGTCAATGGCCATGTGCGCCGCCTCATGCTGCCGTTGACGCTCAACACCAACGGATCCTTGACCCATCAGGCCTATTATCTTGACAATTCGGGCTCCGATAGCCTGTGCAGCGGGAAGGGAAAGGGCGCTCCGGTCGGCGAAGCTCCCAATCAGGATTGCGCCTGGGCCAGCTTCAATCATGCGCAGTCGACCGCGATTTCCGGCTCTGTTATCTATGTGACATCGGGACAGACCTTCCTTGACGACGTTTCGACGGGCGCCGCGAATTTCACCCAGGCGCGGATGATTCAGTTCCTCCCGTCCGAAATCGGCGCTCCTTACAAAATCAGCAAATCGTCACGCTACGAAAACGGCGGTTATTTCAAACTGATCGCCCAGAACGTCTTGTTCGACACAGCGATTTTCGACATGAGCATGATCGGCGCTTTCTCGAATGGCTCGCCGCACGCGGTTACCGTGTTGCGCAATGTGCAGCTTGTCGATCCCTATGGCGCCGGCGGCCCGAACCTCACTTCCGCAAATTGTGTTTCGGGCTCCGCTTTTCCCTGCCTATATGGCTCGCCCGAGAGCCCTACCGGAAACCTCAGCCATCTGTTTGTCGAGGGCACCGGCACTTATGCCGCGATCATTGATTCGCCGGCGCTTTCGCAGACGGTCGAAATCACCAAAGGCAATCTCTATCGCAATTGGAATGTCCTCAATTCGCTCGATACTTTTTCCGAATTTGGCTCGCCGGCGAATGGCTCCTTTCAGAGCCGCGCCTATCTCCATGTCAACGCCACCGCCAACCAGCCCTTTTTCAATCGCGACACCTATGATTTCGCGCAAAACATCAAGGTCGCGGCGATCAACTACTGCGCCAATGGCGTCACCCTGCCGGGCGCCTCTGGCGCGCGAACGACGGCCAACACCAATCATTACGTCGACCCGCATGGCGCAACGATCGTGCAACTGGCGATCACGCCGACGATATTTCAAGGAACGATTTCCGGGACGACGCTGACGGTTTCGGGAAAGCCGTCGAGTCCGCTTATTCCAAGTCTGTATTTCACCGGGAGCGGGATAAGCGGAAGTGTATCTGTCGTCGGTCAACTGGCGCCGACGAAATGGAAGGTTTCGTCGCCGCAGGACATTGCGTCGACGACGACATTTATCTCGACCGGAACCACACCATCGGGAGGGGAGGCTTTTGGCGGAGGTATTTTCCACGGCAACAATTTTCAGTACGCCATTTTCGGCTCCAAGGGCTCGCTAACCAATGGCGGCGTTATGTTCGTCGGCGATTATGGCAATAATGGAAGCGATGCGCTGACCGGCCCTGTGTCCGATCCGACCTGCGGCAATCGGATTCTGGTCGCCCCGAACGCGCCTTATGTCGTCCTCGAATGCAATGGCGGCCATTTCGGCGTTTGCGACCCTGACTTCAGAAATGCGCGAACGCTGGTTCTCGGCCCCTCCGGAGCGCCCGTTCTCGAAGGAGAGGGCGCGCTTCCCGCGGTTCCCGCCGTCGGCGACACCGTTCTCCTGTTCAACATCGGCCATCCCGATCTGGGCCAGATCACCGGGTTGAATTCGACGACCGAGAATTACCAGAATCTGGTCATGCAATCGTCAACCTTGGCAGGCGTCGAATCGCAACCCTTCCTGTACGGGGCCGGTTCACTCACCACCACAACCATGACGGGGTCGCAGCGTGGGACGGAGTTCATCGCCGATCCGGTAATTGTGTCGGCGGTCTCAGGGGCCGTAGTGACGCTGGCGGCCACCCCGGCGCTGCCAAACCTTTCTACATCTTCCCGCCAGGGCTGGATCGGCGGCGCTGTTTCGCAGAGCGGCAAGATGAACTCGCCCGCCGGTTGCTCGATCCATTGCCTTTTCACAGGCGCGCCGATTTTTTTCGCGCCGGATTTCACCGCCAATCTTGTAGCCGGCTCACGCTTTGCCGTGACCGGCGAAAACGGCGTCTGGCAAGTCGATGAGATCCTCGACGCCACTCATCTCTATGCGCACAGTCTGGGCAATTTGACATCTGCAGGCGCCTCGCTGGCGCAATGGTGGAAGGTCGGGGCGGCGCTGCAGTTCACCACCGGCGCACTCAAAGGGCAGGAGTTTCCGGTCACGGCCGAGTCCAACAGCGCCGGGGTGCAGACGGTCTCGATCAACCCGTTCGGCAATGCCAACCTGACTGGGTGGGCGGTTGGCGACACTGCCTATATCACGCCGAGCCTGGCCTATGGCGATTTCATCATGTGGACCGATTGCGTCGGCGATTCCTCCAATAATTTCACCTATTCGGCGGCGATTGACTTTCCGACGCCTTACAGCGCGACGATGCTGCGGTCGAAAACCTGCGCCCCTGGCTCAAAATATAATATCGCCAAATCGGTCGTGGGCGCCCTCTATCTGCAGACCGTACTGGCGACCAATATCGACCATCAGCCCGGTTTTACGTCGATGGGGCAATTTGGCCACGGGACCCTCGGCTGGGCTTTCATTCAATCCACCGTGTATGGCACGACCGTAGATTTTCGCTCGGTCAAGACCCCGAACTCGGTTTTTGCCATCGATCAGTCGGCGGCTTTTGACAGCCTGTTCTACACGACCGACCTGACGACCTGGAACAACGCGGTTATATCCGACAACGCCTTCCCACCCGGCGACTACCTCGTGTTCGACACCAACGCCTTTTTCAACGCGCCATCGGCTGAACGTGGGCGCCGCCCACTTACCTTCGGCGACAATGCTCAGGCCGGCGTTTACGCGGCGGGCCGCATGAATTCCTATTTTGAAATCAGCGCTGACGGTCTAGGCTCGTTGTCAAAACCGCTGGCCGGCCTTTCGGGGAATCCGGCGCGTCCCGACCGTTCGCCGATCATGCCTTATAGCCAAA
>NZ_JBKQOU010000058.1:0-6442 GCF_052145335.1 Rhodoblastus sp. | reverse complement strand
CCGCGATCGCTCCGCCCGGCGCCCAGCCATAGCCGCGCCCCCAGGCACCGCGTCCGCCGACAACGACCGCACGGCCTCCGCGATAAGCCCCTCCACGATAGGCGCCGCCGCGATAAGCCGCGCCACGATAGGCCCCGCCACGAGCGACGCCGCCGCGATAGCCGCCGCCGCGCGCGACGCCGCCGTGGAAGCCGCGAGCGCCGCCACCGTGGAATCCACGTGCGCCGCCGGCGTGGAAGCCACCGCGACCGCCACCGCCGTGGAAGCCGCCCCGACCGCCGCCACCGCGCCGCACGAGAATCGGCGAAACGCCACTGTAGTCAGACACTGGGGCGATCGGCATCGCCGCGGCGATGTCGGAAAGCATAAAAACCGCCGCGACGGCCGCGGCCAACATGCGCAATTTGCTGGAAGCCATTTTGCTACCCTCCCCTTCTTTTTTATTTGTCATCCAAGCGGAGCGCCGCGCCCTTGCATTCACGGTGGATAAATCGAACCAACGGTGACAGGGGCGCGACTCACGGCAAAAGATCAATAGCCATGCCTGCGGTTGACGCGACGCGCGGTCCGGCGCGAAGAGCGGTGAGCGACGCCGACGGCTGCCCCCTGACCAGACAATTGAGACCTTGCGATCCTCCGACTGCAAACACCTGAAATTTGAGGCTCGACGAGCCAGCATTGACGACAAGGATCGTTTCCATGGCGCTTACTCCGCCGGGGACGCCACCATGCGACGGCGCGCATCGGCGTAAAGCGAGGCGATGGCGCAGGACGCCATGCGGGTGCGGACGGAATCAGCGCGCGAAGTCAGAATGATCGGGACGCGGGCGCCCAGCACGATTCCCGCCGCGTCGGCATTGGCGAGGAAACTGAGGTTCTTGGCCAACATGTTTCCCGCCTCGAGATCCGGAACGACCAGAATCTGGGCCCGGCCCGCGACTTCGGATTCGATGCCCTTGATGTGCGCCGCTTCAAGACTTATGGCGTTGTCGAAAGCCAGTGGGCCATCGAGCACGCCGCCGGTGATCTGGCCGCGTTCGGCCATCTTGCACAGGGCCGCAGCTTCGATCGTGGAGGGAATGTCGGGCGTGACCGTCTCAACAGCGGAGAGCAGGGCGACCCGCGGGACGCCCATGCCGAGACCGGTAAACAGGTCGATCGCGTTCTGGACGATGTCGCGCTTGACCTTGAGATCGGGAAAAATATTGATCGCCGCATCCGTGATGAACAGCACGTCGGGATAGGTGGGGACGTCATGATGAAGACATGGCTGATCCGCCGTGCGGTGCGCAGCCCGGTCGTTCCGGAGGTCACGGCGCGCATCAGTTCGTCGGTATGCAGGCTGCCTTTCATCAGGAGTTCGCCCTTGCCTTCGCGAATGAGCGCGACGGCCTGCGCCGCCGCAGCTTCGCTGTGCGGCGCGTCGACGAGGGTGTAACGGGAAATGTCGAGACCCGCTTCGCGGGCGACTTTCTCGATTTTCGCCTTGGGTCCAACCAGGACCGGGACAATGATGCCGGCTTCGGCGGCTTCCACCGCGCCCCTGAGCGAGGTCTCGTCGCAGGGGTGGACGACGATCGTCGTCGCCGAGGGCGCCTCCTGCGCCCGCGCGATCAGCCGCTCGTATTTCTCGTGGCGCACATGAACCGGTTTGTCAGTTTCGGTTAACGTCATGACAATCAAGCCCCGTTCGAATGATCGGACCATGCTGAAACGCCCGGCCCTAGCTTTGGATCCATCACCCGCCCGCTCCCGTGCTCATGAGCAGGCCAAAAAATCGCCTGAAAAATCTACCTCTTGTTTCGACGACGTCACCGCGCCGACACGGTCGCCAAGTCTAATTGCGTTGAACTCCATCAAAATAGGCAGTCTGCATCCGGGCGCGCTTCATCACTTTTTCGTGAGCGGGCATGTTCTTCGGCCCATTTGTTTTGCTTGCGGCTGCTTTTCTTGGATTCCCCTGCGGGCGGCGCGATTGACTGGAACGTTGTTTGGGCATTTTCCGTCTAAAATGGCGCCGCTTCGGCAATTTTGCGGTAGCCCGCAGTCGGGACGATAGCGCGGGGAGCGGCGCTCGACTAGATCGATTCCATAGTGGAGACTGGCGCGACGAAACGCTTCGGTTCTCCGAGGCGCTAGACGTCAGGCGTCAAGGCTTATGTTTGATCGGTCACGCGATGCGGATGCCCCACATGTGCGCCTGGTTCACTCCAGGCTGAGGACGCCTCGCGCAGCGGCCATCGCCGGGATCGTTTTCTCGGTGCTATTCATTTGCAGCCTGTCGTTACTTTGGCGCTCGCTGCCCGTGGACCCGCGCGACACCGGCCTCTGGCTGAAGGAGGGCTCCGGCAATGTGTCGCTCGCCCTGAGCCTCTTGCCCTTCGCCGGCATAGCCTTTTTCTGGTTCCTCGGCGTCTTGCGCGATCGCCTGGGGGAAAAGGAAGACAAGTTCTTCGCTACGGTTTTCCTCGGGAGCGGCCTTATGTTCCTGGGCATGATGTTCGTCGCCGCGACGGCCATGGGGGCGCTGGTTCAAGCGCATGCCTCGACTCCCGATGTGCTTCCAGGCTCGGCCACCTTGGCCTTCGTCCGCGCGTTCACATACGATCTCATGCATATCTACGTCCTGAAGATGGCGGCGGTTTTTATGGTCACGACCTCGACCCTGGCTATCAGCACTCAACTGACCGCACGCTGGATCGCCTTTCTGGGCTACGCTTTCGCGGCGTTTCTTCTCGTCGGCAACGCGTATCTGGACTGGGTCTTTTTCATTTTTCCGTCCTGGGTTCTTCTGGTCAGCGTCTTCATCCTCCGCGACAATCTGTGGGGAAGCGCGGCGCACGGGAGCGTTCGCCGGGACAATTCTTGACGGGCCATGAGCGCGTCGGCGGCGGCGCGCAAAAGCGAGGCTGAAATGCGAATGTGGGTCATCCCGATGAACTATGTCGGGGCTGCTGTCCTGGCCGGCTTCACCCTGCCGCGGCTTGAGCAGGCTTATCTCGCGTCCTACAACATCAGCATGTCGGTAGGGTCGGCGCAGGCCTATCTGTCGGCGGCCGCCTCGGGGATGATGGCGTTGACGGGCATCGTGTTCGCGATGGCTTTCGTTATGGTGCAGTTCAGCGCGATCGCGTATTCGCCAAGGCTCGTGCTTTGGTTTGGGCGAGACCCGATCCTCTTTCACGCGCTCGGCGTCTTCAGCGCCACCTTCATTTACGCCCTTTTTACACTGGCCTGGGTCGATCGTGAGGGCGATGGGAGCGTGCCGCTCGTGTCCTCGCTTCTCGTGGGGGGCTTGATCATTGTCAGCCTTTTCCTCTTTTCGAAGCTGATCCAGCGGCTCGGCGACCTCCAGATCTCGAACGTGCTTCATACGATCGGCGACCGGGGCCGCGCCGTCATTCGCGAACTTTTCCCGCCGCTCCCGGAAAATGCGCTGCTTGCCGACGAGACGGCGGGCGCCGCTGTTGACGATCACGCGTTCGGACCCGTCATGCTGGAGCTGCGCTATTCAGGCCCGCCCCGCACCATCGCCAGGATCAATACCGACGCTCTCGTCAAACTCGCGCAAGGGGCCAGGGCGACCATCGTCATGCTGAGCGCGGTCGGCGACACATTGGTCGAGGACACGCCGCTTTTGCGGGTCAGGGGCAAAGGGGAGGCGATTCGCGACGACGCGTTGTTGCGGACAATCGAACTCAGGCGCGAAAGAACTTTCGAGCAGGACCCCAAATACCCGATCCGTCTCCTGGTGGACGTGGCGATCAAGGCGCTCTCCCCCGCCATCAACGACCCGACGACGGCGGTCCAGACCATCGACCAGATCGAGGACCTGTTGCGAAGGCTCGGCGGCAGTCAGTTGGCGGCCGGCGTCATCAAGGACGCGGATGGAATTGTCAGGCTCGTCCTTCCCATGCCGTCATGGGACGACTATCTGACCCTCGCCTTCGATGAAATCCGGCTCTACGGGGTGACGTCGGTCCAGGTGATGCGCCGTATGCGCTCGGCCCTGGTCAGCCTCGCGCGTTCTCCTCTGCCGCCGGCGCGCGTCGAAAGGCTTCGAAAATATCTCGCGCACCTGGATGCGGTCATCGCCGCTTCGCCGCTCGATCTCCAAGACCGGTCCATGGCGAGCCAGGAAGATCGCCAGGGCATCGGCATGTCTCGCCGAAGTTGAATTTCCCGTAAAGCGATCAGATGGTTTCACGTGAGGAGTAAACTATTGAACAATTTCTGGCGGCGCATCCTCGCCCTGATCGCTCTGGTCCTGGCTTTGGGCCTCGGCGGAGCGGCCTGGCGCCATGTCGACCAGCCGACGGTGCTGACCGTCGCGGTGGGACCCGCCCATTCGGACGACGCCGACCTCGTCAACGCCTGGAGCCGGTCGCTCGGCGCCGAAAACAGTAGCATTCGACTCAAGATTCTGCCGACGTCCGGCCCGGTCGAATCGCTCGAAAAGGTGCAAAATGGCGAGGCCAAAATGGCGGTCACGCGGACGGACGTCGGCAAGTCGGAACGGGCGCGCGCCGTCGCCTTGCTGCATAGCGATCCGGTCGTCATCGTCGCGCCGGAAAAGGTCAAAATCGAAAATTTCGGTCAGTTGAAGGGCAAGACGCTCGGCGTTATCGGCCCGCCGCAGGCGAACGACGCCTTGCTTGAAACTTTGCGGCGGCATTTTCGGGTAACACTGAATGTTGTCGAGCTTCCGCAAGCGCCGGGGCCAATCGCTGCGGCGTTGCGCGCGGGCAGCGTCGACGCCCTGCTCTTCGTCGTGCCGACGACGCGCAGCGCCATCGTCGCGGACAATTGGGCCGCGACGCGCCATGCGGTCGGGAAAAAACTCGCCTTCGTCCCGATAGACGCAAGCGACGCCATCGCCGAGGCTTCGCCCGCCTATGAATCGGGCGAGATCCCAGCCGGCCTTTTTGGCGGCGCTCCGCCTTTGCCGTCGGAGGAAATTTCGACCCTGCGCGTACCGACTTATCTGGTCGTCGACCGAAGCGTTGGGGATGACATGATCACCACGCTGACCCGCAATCTATTCGAGAACCGCCAGCGTATCGCCGCCGATGCGCCGATCGCCAATCTCGTCAAGCCGGCCAGTTCGGACAATGACACGGCATTCCCCATTCACCCGGGCGCCAAGGTTTATTACGACGGCGAGGAAACGACCTTGATGGAGCGGCATGGCGACTGGCTCTATTATGGCCCGTTGCTGCTTGGCGGCCTGGCTTCGGCCGTGATGGCGGCATTGCGCTATCTCGGCTTTATGCGGGGGCAGCAAACCAGCGAAAGCCTGCTCGTGAAAGTGCCCGAGGTGATCGCCATGATCAAAGCGGCGACGACGACGGAGGAACTCGACCAGATTCGCGCCGGGATCGACCAGGCTGTCGAGCGTTTCGCCAAGGATGTGGTCCAGGGCAGCGTGGAGGACCAGAAGACGCCACCCATCGCGCTGGCGTTAGATTATCTTGGACGGATGATCTCCGACCGTCGACGGGAGATAGCCGGCCGAGCGATGCGATGAAACGGCGTTCCCTCGGTGTGTCAAAAAACCTTCATGCGGTCGCGCACAAGATGGCGCCGTCGAGATTTTCTTGAGTGCAACGAAACAGCAATTGGGAGAGAGCGATGTCTGAGCAGAATGTGCAGTTCAGCGCCTTGCAGAACTATTGGACCGACGCGGCCCAACGTTTTGTTTTGAGTCTCGACGTTCTTCGACAGCGCGGAAACGACTATTTCGACCATGCGGCGATGAAGGCGCCCAACGTCCTGAATTTCGGGGTCGAACTGGTCGCCGACGGCCGCAAGCTGGAACGCCCGGTGAATTATCTGCTGACCCGGGTAATCCCGCCCGAGGGCGTGGCGGCCGATCCGCGCAAGCCGCCGATCGTCGTGGTCGATCCGCGCGCCGGTCACGGCCCCGGCATCGGCGGGATGAAGGACTATAGCGAGATCGGGGCCGCGTTGGCGGCGGGTCATCCCTGCTATTTCGTCGGCTTCCTGCCCGAACCCGTTCCCGGCCAGACGATAGAGGACGTTTGCCGCGCCGAAGCGGCCTTTGTCGAGAAGGTCGCCACATTGCACGCGAACGCCGATGGCAAGCCGATCGTCATCGGCAATTGCCAGGCCGGCTGGCAGATCATGATGATGGCCGCGCTCAACCCGAACCTGACGGGCCCGATCATGCTGGCCGGATCGCCGCTCTCCTATTGGGCGGGCGTCCACGGCAAGAATCCGATGCGCTATCTGGGCGGCCTGCTCGGCGGGACGTGGCTCACAGCTTTGACCGGCGATCTCGGCGCGGGCATTTTCGACGGCGCCAATCTGGTCGCCAATTTCGAATCGCTGAACCTCGCCAACACTTATTGGAGCAAGCCCTACAACCTCTATTCCAAGGTGGACACCGAGGCCAAGCGCTTCCTCGATTTCGAAACCTGGT
>NZ_JBKQOU010000057.1:0-23719 GCF_052145335.1 Rhodoblastus sp. | reverse complement strand
GCTTTTCCGGGTCTATGGTGATGGCGTCGGCTTCCACCGTGGCCGAGGAGGCGATGGCCGCCGAAATCATCTGGGCCTGGGTGGCGAGACTCTGGATGCGGGCGTCGATCAGGCTTTGGCGGAACTGGTTGAGATAGAGAAAGCCGATCAGCAAGGCGAAGAGACCGCCCAGATTGAGCAGGATGATGCGCCGGGTCAGGGGGGAGGAAAAACGCGACACGGCCCCGCGCCAGAAGGCGCGCAACGCCACCACCCGCCGTTTCGCGCGCGGACTTGCCGGCAGCGAGCGCAAGGCTGAAAAGGGCCAGCGCGAAAAAAGGCGGGTCCAGGCGCCGCGCCTCAGTTCGCTTCCGCCTCCCGACTGTTCCGCGCCGACGCGCCTGTCCAATTTTTCTCCTCCGGAGATGATTCCAGCTTATCTCTCGCGCAAGCTGAGGGGGTGGCGCAGTGGCGACCGGCCGCCCGTCACGCTTCCTTGAAACGATAGCCGACGCCGTAGAGCGTTTCGATCATTTCGAAATCGTCGTCCACCAACTTGAATTTCTTACGCAATCTCTTGATATGGCTGTCGATGGTGCGGTCGTCGACATAGACTTGGTCGTCGTAGGCCGCGTCCATCAAGGCGTTGCGGCTCTTGACTACGCCCGGCCGCGTCGCCAGCGCCTGGAGGATCAGGAATTCCGTAACGGTGAGAATGACCGGTTCGTTCTTCCAGGTGCAGGCGTGACGCTCCGGGTCCATCTTGAGATGGCCGCGTTCGAGAATTTTCGCTTCCGATTCCTTCTGCGCCGCCGCCTCCTTGGGGCTGGAGCGGCGCAGGATCGCCTTGACCCGCTCGACCAGCAGGCGCTGGGAAAACGGTTTGCGGATGAAATCGTCTGCGCCCATTTTCAGGCCGAACAACTCGTCGATCTCCTCGTCCTTGGAGGTGAGGAAGATCACCGGCAGATCGGATTTCTGGCGCAACCGGCGCAACAACTCCATGCCGTCCATGCGCGGCATTTTGATGTCGAAGATCGCCATATCAGGCGGATTATTCTTCAAACCGTCGAGCGCGGCCATGCCGTCGGTATAGGTCTGGACGCGATAGCCTTCCCCCTCCAGGGCTATGGAGACCGAAGTGAGAATATTGCGATCGTCGTCGACAAGGGCGATGGTCGGCATGGCAATCCTCTTTTTTGATCTTCCGGCGCCGCGAAAGAGCGACGACGCAGCGATTATATAATAGTCTTGCCGAGGAATTCACGCCGTTTTGACTGAATGCGCCATGAACGATGCCGACAAGCCGCTGAAATCGCCTTTTGCCCCGCTCGCCGAGAACAGTTTCGACGGTCTTGCCCTGGCGCGAAAGCTGCTGCGCGCCATTCCGGTCGGCGCCCTGGCGACCCTGGCCAAGGACACAGGCTATCCTTTCGCTACCTTGACCAGCGTGGCGACATTGCATGACGGCGCGCCCTTGCTTTTGCTGTCCAGCCTCGCCCATCACACCAAGAACATTCGCGCCGACGCGCGCGCCTCGCTTTTGCTGGCGGAAGGCGGCAAGGGCGATCCGCTCGCCCATCCGAGACTGACCGTGGTCGGCCGGCTGGCCCCCATCGTCGACGCGCGCTCGAGGAAAAGATTCCTACGGCGGCATCCCAAAGCGGAACTTTACGCGGATTTCGCGGATTTCGGGTTTTGGCGCCTCGAACCTGAGGCGGCGCATCTCAATGGCGGTTTCGCCCGCGCCGCCGACTACCGGGGCGCCGATCTGCTCGCGCCGGTCGCCGCGGCGCAGTGCTTGATCGAGGCCGAAGACGCAATGCTCGACGAACTCAACGCCCAGCCGCGCGAAGTCCGCGCCGCCTTGGCCGCCGCCGCGGGGGAGGACAAATTGTCGCAGTGGCGGGCGGTCGGGCTCGATCCCGGCGGTCTCGATCTTGCGTCGGGACAGGCGGGCGCCCGGCTGTCCTTCACCCGAACGGCGGAAAACCCGGCGCAATGGCGCGAGGCGCTGGCGGAGGCGACCCGCTAAGCTTGCGTTCTGAAATACTTCTCTTTGGCCAGCCCTACTAATTTGGGGGCTTGCAAGCCCCGGTATCGGCGGGTAAACGGACTTTCAACGTTCAGCTTTAATCATGCGTGTCGGGTCGTCAGGCGACGCGTTGGGGAGAAAAAAATCATGGCGCAGTCGGGCATATATAATACGGCCTTCCCGGTCGAGACGTTTGGCTTCAAAAATCTCAAAGACGTCTATTACAACCTGACTGCTCCGAAGCTTTACGAAGAATCCCTGCGCCGCAACGAGTCGGTCCTGGCCGCCGGCGGCGCCCTGGTCGCCGAAACGGGCGCCCACACCGGCCGCTCCGCCAAGGACAAATTCGTCGTGCGCGACGAAACCACCGAAAACAATGTGTGGTGGGAAAATAACGGCGCGATCTCTCCGGCCAATTTCGACGCCCTTTACGAAGACTTCATCGCCCATGCCGAAGGCAAGGACCTGTTCGTGCAGGATCTGTTCGGCGGCGCCGATCCGGCCCACCGCGTTCGCACGCGCGTCGTCACCGAATACGCCTGGCACTCGCTGTTCATCCAGAACCTGCTGATCCAGCCCTCCGCGGAAGACGTGCTCACCCATGTCGCCGACCTGACCATCGTCGATCTGCCCTCGTTCCGCGCCGATCCGAAACGCCATGGCTGCCGCTCCGAGACCATCATCGCGGTCGATTTCGCCAAAAAAATCGTGCTGATCGGCGGCACCAGCTACGCCGGCGAGATGAAGAAGTCGGTCTTCACCTATCTCAATTACATCCTGCCGACCGAAGGCACGATGCCGATGCACTGCTCGGCCAATATCGGCCCGGCCGGCGACACGGCGGTATTCTTCGGCCTTTCCGGCACCGGCAAGACGACCCTTTCCGCCGACAGCTCGCGCACCCTGATCGGCGACGACGAGCACGGCTGGTCGAAAGAAGGCGTGTTCAATTTCGAAGGCGGCTGCTACGCCAAGGCGATCAAGCTGTCGCGCGAAGCCGAGCCGGAAATCTTCGCCACCACCGAGCGTTTCGGCACGGTGATGGAGAACGTCGTGCTCGATCCGGAAACCCGCGTTCCCGATTTCGACGACGGCACCAAGACGGAAAACACCCGCGTCGCCTATCCGCTCGACTTCATTCCCAACGCCTCCGCCACCGGCCGCGGCGGCCATCCGAAGAACATCGTGCTCCTGACCTGCGACGCTTTCGGCGTCCTTCCGCCGATCGCCAAGCTCGACGCCTCGCAGGCCATGTATCATTTCCTCTCCGGCTATACCGCCAAGGTGGCGGGCACGGAAAAGGGCGTGACCGAGCCCTCCGCGACCTTCTCTACCTGTTTCGGCGCGCCCTTCATGCCGCGCCATCCGTCGGAATACGGCAACCTGCTGCGCGACCTGATCGCCAAGCACCATGTCGATTGCTGGCTGGTCAACACCGGGTGGACCGGCGGCAAGTATGGCGTGGGCCGCCGCATGCCGATCCGCGTCACCCGCCGCCTGCTCTCCGCCGCCCTCGACGGTTCGTTGAACAAGGCCGATTTCCGCACCGACCCCTATTTCGGCCTTGCCGTTCCGACCTCGGTGCCCGGCGTCGAACCGCATATCCTCAACCCGTTCAAGACATGGGCCTCGCCAGCGGAATTCGCCGAAACCGCGAAGAAGCTGGTGAAATTGTTCCGCGACAATTTCGTCACCTTCGAGCCGCATGTTGACGCAAAGGTCAAGGAAGCCGCCCCGGCGGTGCAGATCGCCGCCGAATAATTCAAATCTCCGGAGCGACCCTCAAAAGCCCCGCCTGGCCCCAGGCGGGGCTTTCCTTATGCTCTGTTTATGGTCGGGTTGCGTTTGTTAATAGGTTGTTAATATTAGTGAATAACTGTTCACGAATAGGGCGGGAAATCCAAGTCAAAGGCATTTTGTGGTCTTAATCTAGCCATTAACGGAACCGAAACAATGCGCTGTTGTTATCGTCTTCAAACGCGATGAAAAACGGCGAGACTCAAAATGCGCATCGGCTCATCCAAAGATATGAACAGCAAGACTTTAACGCCACTCGGCAAGATCAGCGCCGTCTCGGACTGGCGCGGCGCTGGCGACAACATGGACGACAATGTCTACCGGCTGAAAGCGCTGCATCAGCTGATGCGCGCCGCCGAGGATTGCGACGCCGACGCGCTGATGGACGTCGATTACAGCGAGGAAATCCTCGCCAGGACGGAACACCCCGGCGCCGCAACGCTGCGGCGCATCTGCGCCACCGCCCTCGCGGTCAAGCTGAAATCGGCGTGATTTCGTCCCTATGTCGTCAGCGCCAACGCCGCCGCAAGGCGGCGTTTTATTTTGGCCGAATGCAGAAGCGTGGGACCAACTGACCCGGCGCTCAAAAGGATTATTGGTTTTTAGAATTTCTGGATTTTCTTGGTGACCCTCCGATCCGCGGGAGTCGGCGCCCCTTTTTCCTCGAAGGCTCCTGAAGCTTTGCAGAAAATACAGTGCAATTATCTGTTTCTCATAGAGAAAACTTCAACGGTAAAGTGTAGTGACTATAGTCATTGTCAAAGGCCAAGTTCACGTTGTAGGCGTCAGTTTGCTGTACCTTGACCAAGCGTCAAAATCGTGGCTTATTAACCCTATTGAAGTTCATTTGTTTGTTTTGCGCGAGTTATCGCCATGCCAATTTCTGATCATAAAGCCGAGGCGCCATTTCCCTTCCCAGGCATCGCTTCCGCCAGAGCGTTTCGCTCGGGAAAGTATTTTGGGTCGATTCCAGCCGAGTCGGGCGCAGCCTTCGTCGTCGTCACCCGCCGGGCGCGCGACCGCCAGAAGTTTCTCGCCGAAATTCTCTCCCGGCACGCCGAATTGGGCGTCAAGGTCGCAACGGACGGCTTGCGGGTCCAATCGAATAAAATCTACCTGCTCACGCCCAACTCCGGATTGGACATCGTCGATGGGCGTTTTCGTCTACGCGTTGCGGGCCCGGAACATGTCGGTGGCGCCGTCGTGTGGCCGGTGGGCGGCAAGCGCAGCGACATTGGCGCCGAGGGCTTATCGCAAGCCGAAATCGAATCCGCCAAGACAGAGTTGCTGTCGGTCAACGAGGAATTGCGGACGGACAACCACGAGCTTCGCGCCAGGGTGGAAGAGCTGGAGCGCGCCAATGGCGAACTCGCCAAATCCCTCGCCGACGCCGCCAGATCGGAAGAGCGGCAGCGCTCGCTGGTCGCCGAACTCAACCATCGCGTCCAGAACATGCTGATGGTGGTCATGGCGATCGGGCGACAGACACTGGCTTACACCGCCTCGCCCGAGCAATTCGCGCAGCGTTTTTTCGACCGGCTCCACGCCTTCTCGCGCGCCCACGAGCTGCTGTCGCGCGGGAACTGGGGCGAAATCAGCTTCAGGCGGCTGGCGCTCCAGGCACTGGAGCCCTTTGTCGCATCCGACGGCGACCGCATCGCAGTTTCAGGACCCGAAATCATGCTGTCGCCGCCGCTGGCGTTGAGTTTCGGCTTGATCCTCGATGAGTTGGCGACCAACGCGGTCAAATATGGCGCCTTGTCCGATATCCTCGGCAGGGTCTCGGTCAACTGGTCCGTGTCCCCCGGCGAAACCGATAACGCTCCCGTGCTGAGGCTGACATGGAGCGAAAGCGGCGGCCCGCCGGCAAAGCCGCCAAAACGGCAGGGGCTCGGCATGAAAATCATGAAACAGGAAGTGGAATACAGCCATTTCGGCGTCGCCGAATTCACCTTTGCCGATGTCGGATTTTCCGCAACGTTCGAGGTTCCTCAAGACGCGCAAAAGGGAGCGCCGCAATGGCAGGGGCTCCAGCTCCTTCTCTGACCGGACCAGCCCGCCTTGACCGGACAAAGCGATTACGCCGGCCGCGGCGCCGCCCGCGCAATCAACCCGGCGACGGCGCAGGAGGCAAGGCGGGTGCGCGCGCTATCGGCGCGGCTGGTCAGGACAATCGGAACCCGCGCGCCCAGCACCACCCCCGCCGCGTCGGCCCCGGCGAGAAAAGTCAGTTGCTTGGCCAGCATGTTGCCGGCTTCGAGATCGGGAACGACAAGAATGTCGGCTTGGCCTGCGACGGCTGAGACCAGTTCTTTTTCGCGCGCCGACGCCGGGCTGATGGCGTTGTCGAAAGCGAGAGGCCCATCGACCAGGGCGCCGGTAATCTGGCCGCGATCGGCCATCTTGCACAAGGCGGCGGCGTCAAGAGTCGAGCGCAGGTTGGGATTGATCACTTCCACCGCCGACAGCACCGCCACCCGAGGCTCGGCAACGCCGAGCATATGGGCGAGATCGACGGCGTTCTGGATGATGTCGCGCTTGGCTTCGAGATCGGGCGCGATATTGACCGCCGCGTCGGTCAGCAGCAGCGGGCGCGGATAACCGGGCGCATCGATCAGATAGACATGGCTGAGCCGGCGTCCGGTGCGCAGGCCCTCCTGCGGATCGAGCACTGCGTGGAGCAATTCGTCGGAATGCAGCGAGCCCTTCATCAGCGCCTGCGCCTCGCCACGTCGCGCCAGCGCCACCGCGGCGGCGGCCGCCGCCCCGCATAGCGGCGCGACGATCAGCCCGTAGGGGGCGCAATCCACCCCGGCCGCGCGCGCCGCCGCCAGAATTTTAGCGCGAGGGCCGACGAGAATCGGCTCGATCAGGCCGGCCTGCGCCGCCTCGACCGCCGCGCCGAGCGCCGCCGCGTCGCAAGGATGGGCGACGGCGACCACCAGCGGAGGCTCGCCGCGCACCCGGTCCATCAAGGCGCGGAAACGCTCGTGGTCGCCCACCCGCACCACGGGCAGATCGGGCCTCGGCACACGCAGTTTTTCGGTGGGCGCGCGGACATAGGCGGTTCCGCTGAGCACCGCCTGGCCGTTCTGGTTGGCGCCCCGGCAATCGAGCCGCAACTCGCCGCTGGCCTCATCCTTGGCGCTCACCGTCACGGTGACGGTCAGCGTGTCGCCGACCGCAACGGGCAGCAGGTAGCGAATGTCCTGGCCGAGAAAAATCCCGCCCGGCCCCGGCAGTTTCGCTCCGATGACGCCCGAGACCAGCGCCGAGCCGTAGAGGCCGTGGGCCACCACCTTGTGAAACGGACTGTTGCGGGCGAAATCCGCGTCCATGTGGATCGGGTTCACATCTCCCGAGACGATGGCGAGCAGATCGATGTCGCGCCGGGTCGCCTGACGGGTCAGGCTGGCCGCGTCGCCGACCGAAATTTCCGCGAAAATGCGGTTTTCGATGACGTTTTCGCTCGATACGGCGGCGAGAATGACAGCGTTGGCGTCGAGCGCGTTCATCCCAATAGGCTCCAATCCAAGGGATCAAGTTTGTTCAGATTTGCTCAGGTTTCCAGCACGTAGGTTCCCGGCGCGTCGCACAAGGCCTTCCCCATGGTCGGAGGCGGCCCGAAGGCGCCGGAGCGGGCTTCGAGCCAATCGGCGTATTCCGGCCACCAGGAGCCGGATTTTTGCGCGGCCCGAGCGACGAAATCCTGCGGCGCCGGCGCGGGTCCGCCTTTCGGCCGGAAAGCGATGCGATAGGAGCGATGGCGATGGCCCGGCTCGCTGACAATGCCGCCGTTGTGGCCGCCCACGGCCAGCAAAAAAGTGATTTCGCCCTTGTTGAGCCGATGGATCTTGAACACCGAGCGCCACGGCGCGACATGGTCGGACTCAGATCCCACCGCGAAAATCGGGGCGGCGATCGCCCCAAGGTCGACCTTGCCGCCGGCCGCCTCGAAACGCCCCTCAGCCAGATCGTTATGCAGGAACAGCGAACGCAGGTATTGCGAATGCATGCGATAGGGCATCCGGGTGGCGTCGGCGTTCCACACCATCAGATCGTTGGGATGCTCCTCTTCACCGAGCATGTAGAGTTTCACCATGCGCGACCATACCAGATCGCGCGCGCGCAGCATCGAGAAGGCGCCGGCCATCTGGCGCGCGTCGAGATAGCCCTGCCGCGCCATGATCACGTCCAGCGCGTCGAGTTCGGGCTCGTCGATGAAAAGCTGCAATTCGCCCGGTTCGGAAAAATCGGTCTGCGCCGCCAGCAGGCAGAGGCTCGCCAGACGGTCGTCCTTGTCGCGCGCCATAGCGGCGGCGGCGATCGACAGCAGCGTGCCGCCGAGGCAATAGCCGAGCACATGGATGGGATGCGGGCCGCAGATCGCGCCGATGGCGTCGAGCGCCGCCATCGGACCGAGGCGGCGGTAATCGTCGAAACTTGTCTCCGCCAGCTCCGGCCCCGGATTGCGCCAGGAAACGCAGAACACGGTGAACCCGCGCCCGACCATATAGCGGATGAAGCTATCATGCGGCGTCAGGTCGAGGATGTAATATTTCATGATCCAGGCCGGGACGATCAGCAGCGGCTCCGGCCGCGTCTGCGAGGTCGCGGGCGCATATTGGATCAGCTCCATCAATTCATTGCGCAACACGACTTTTCCGGGCGTAATCGCCAAATCGCGCCCGACGAGGAAATTTTCCTCAGCCCCGACGGCTTCCGGGGCGATGTAGCGGCGCGCGTCTCGCGCGAAATGATCGAGGCCGTGCAGAAAATTCAGGCCGCCCTGATTGAGGGTGGCGCGCAAGACCTCGGGATTGGTCCAAATGAAATTGGAGGGCGAGAAGGCGTCCAGCCATTGCCGCGCCGCGAAGGCGGCGAGCTTGGCGTGTCTGGGCTGGACGCCCGGCGTATGCAGCAGGCAATGGTTGAGCCATTGCTCGATCAGCAGGAAATTGCGGGCGTAAACGCTGAAAGGAGGAACGCGCCAAACGGGGTCGGCGAAGCGATGATCATCGGCCCCCGAAAGCGGCGTGTGATCGGCGCCGAACGAGCGCAGTCCTTGTTTGAGCGCCAATTGGGCGATCTCGCCGAGATAGGCGGGCGCCAGCGCCATATGGCTGGCGACATCGGTGAAGGCGGGCGCAAGCTCCGTTGGCGAAAGCGGGCTGGCGAGGGCGCCCTGGGCCATTGCGCGCCAGAAGGCCACCGGGTCGGTCGCAAGCAGCTTTTCGATTTCGGACTTGATTGTCGAGTCGGGCATGACCTCAGCCTCTGCGAAGGCGTCTAACCGCCGAACCCATGCTTTGTGCGGCGTCCTGACGCGAAAAAGCAAGCTTAGCGCATCGGCAGCCGCACCGCCTTGATCCAGCTCTACGCGTCTCGCGCGATTTCATCGTAGCGCGAAAAAGCTCAGCCGAATGCAGCGCGGAGGCGGGCCAGTTGTTCCTCGACCGGGCTGACCGCGGGCGCGGCGAAAGGCGCGTCGAGGTTGAGATAAAGCAATTGATCGAGATGGATGATGCGCGCTTGCAGCCTCAGGCTCTCGCAGACCAGATCGCGCAGGCTCGCGGGCAATCGGGCGAAGACTTCCGGCGCAACCGCATGGTCCTGAGAGGATAATCTGACCTTGCGCTTTTCGCTGGCCGCCTGATCGAGGGTCAGTTCGCGTTCGTTGACCGCTCTTTGCAGCAGCAGCCAGGAGGCAATTTGCATCAGGCGCGTGGTTAGTCGCATGCTCTCGGCGGCATAGGCCAGGGAGTCGTTGCGCGCGAGGCTTCTGGCCTGTTCGCGTCCCGGTCCGTCGAGATAGGCGGCGGCCTCCTCGACCAAATTCATGCCTTCGTGAAACATGGTCTTGAAGGCGTCCGACGCCGCCAGACGCGCAGCGAAAGAAACCGGGGCGGAGCCTGGCGGATTGATCGACGGATTCATGCGCAACCCCGATAAGCACTGAACGCAAAAACAGCCCGGCAGCCTGACCGTGGGGCCTGATTGCGGCATGTCTGAACATAGCGCCAAACGAAGGGCCTTGCTTGTTTAATCTTCTTTAACCTTAACCTCCCTCCCCCGCTGGAGACGACAAAAAAGGAGCCGCGGCAAGCGGCCCCTAAAAGGCTGTTTCATAGGGAGGAATCAGACAAGAGCGAGAGATCGCTTGTTCCGCCAAGGTGGGAACGATGGAAGCATAACGCGTCAAGCGTTACAATGCGGTTAAAATCGGCAGCTCTTCCGTTAAATACTTTGAGAACATTACGTTAGGTCACGTCTTGAAGAACGCGTCGGCGGCTGAGCGCGAGGCGCTCTTTTTCGCGCGCGCCGCTTCGAGCCTTTCGATTTCGGCGCGCAGAAGTTCTATGCGCAGGCCCAGTTCTTCGACTGACAATGGTTCCAGCGGCTCGCCCACGACATGCTGGCTGGGCGCCGGCTTCTTGGCGGCGAAAATCTCGTCCTCATCCCTGCTCATGGCTGTTTCTCCTTTTCGCCCCAAAAAATATTCCAAATGTGGAAATATTTTGCGTTTCCGAGCGGGCCGCCTTATATTCGCGCAATTCCCGTCATGAATGGAAATTTGAGGCTGAGCCTCGGCCGGGCCGGAGCGTGCGAACGCGCGTCCGACGGCGTAAAGAACAGATTCGAGGAGAGACCAATGAGCAACGCTCCGCTCATGCCCAAGGCCACCGCCATCTGGCTGGTGGAAAACACCTCGCTGACATTCGATCAGATCGCCGAATTCTGCAAACTGCATCCGCTCGAAGTCAAGGGCATAGCCGACGGCGAAGTGGGCGCCGGCATTCGCGGCCATGATCCGATCACTTCCGGCCAGCTGACGCGCGAAGAAATCGAAAAGGCCGAGAAGAATCCCGAGCACCAGTTGAAGCTCGCGGTGTCGAAAGTGCGGCTGCCGGAAGTCAAGCGTCATCGCGGTCCGCGCTATACGCCCTTGTCGCGCCGCCAGGACCGGCCCAACGCCATTCTCTGGCTGGTGCGCAACCATCCCGAGCTGAAGGATGCGCAGATCATGCGCCTCGCCGGCACCACCAAGACCACGATCGGCGCGATCCGCGACCGCACCCATTGGAATTCGGCGGCTCTGACGCCGATGGACCCGGTGACGCTCGGCCTGTGCTCGCAGATCGACCTCGATTTCGAAGTGCAGCGCTCGGCCAAGGATCGCCCGGCGGTGGTCGAGGATCAGGGCCCGACGCTGATTCCCAGCGAAGAGACGACCCAGCCCTATTATTACGAGCGCACTTCGCACGAAGACGTGTTCGGCACATCCGCGGCCAAGCCCCAGGCCGAGGAAGAGGACGAGATCGACGTCGATTCCGTCTTCTCCAAGCTCAAGGACTTGAAGACGAAGGAATGACGGCGGCTCCCCGGGGGAGCGGCCTTTGTTCGAATAGAGGGGAAGCCATGCCGGCCGTGCGCATTCTGGGGATCGATCCGGGCCTGCGTCACACCGGCTGGGGTGTGATCGAGGCGGACGGTTCGCGCCTCGCTTTTGTCGCCTGCGGCGCAGTCCACAGCGAAACCGGGCAAAGCCTCGCCGAACGGCTGCGCGCGCTGCATGACGGTCTCGCCGCCGTCATCGCCGCGCATCTCCCGCACGAGGCGGCGGTAGAAGAGACTTTCGTCAACCGCGACCCGCAATCGGCGCTAAAACTCGGTCACGCGAGGGGAATCGCTTTGGTGGTCCCCGCTTTGGCCGGGCTCGATGTCTCCGAATATTCCGCCAATCTGGTGAAAAAAACCGTGGTCGGCGCCGGCCACGCCGAAAAGGCGCAGGTCGCCATGATGGTGAAAGTGCTGCTGCCGCGCAGCGAGGCGCTGGGCGCCGACGCCGCGGACGCGCTCGCCGTCGCCATCTGCCACGCCCAGCATCGCGGCGCCCGCGCCATGGCGCGCAAATTGGCGGACAGGATCATTAGCTAAGAGCTTGGGCTCAGGGCCTGGCCTGAAAGCGGAAAAAAAGCCGTTTATTCTGGGCCGCAATCGTCGCGACCCCAAGTGTCGAGATCATTGACGGCCAGAGGTTTTGGCGCAAAATTAATGCGATGCTTGATCGCCGAGCTTCTCCTTCCGCGAGGTTCCCATGGCCCAGACTATGAAGGCGGCGGTGGTCCGCCAACTTGGCAAGCCTCTTGTCATTGAGGAAGTTCCAATCCCGATGCCGGGACCGGGCGAGGTGCTGGTGCAGATCAAGGCCACCGGTGTCTGCCACACCGATCTTCACGCCGCCGACGGCGACTGGCCGGTCAAGCCCAGTCCGCCCTTCATTCCAGGACACGAGGGCGCCGGCATTGTCGTGGCGCGCGGCGCCGGCGTGACCCGGATCAAGGAGGGCGACGCCGTGGGCATAGCCTGGCTTCACGACGCCTGCGGCTGTTGCGAACATTGCCTGACCGGCTGGGAGACTTTGTGTGAAAGCCAGCGCAACAGCGGCTACAGCTTTAATGGCAGTTTCGCGGAATTCGCGCTGGGCGCGGCGGATTATGTCGCTCACCTGCCCGCTTCCGTCGATTTCAAAACCATGGCGCCGATCCTTTGCGCCGGCGTGACGACCTATAAGGGAATCAAGGAGACCGAGGCGAGGCCGGGCGAATGGCTGGCCGTTTCCGGCATCGGCGGACTGGGCCACGTCGCGCTGCAATATGCCAAGGCCATGGGCCTGCATGTGGTTGCGTTGGACGTTGGCGAGGAAAAGCTGGCTTTGGCGAGAAATCTCGGCGCCGATCTCGCCATTGACGCCTCATCGCCGGATGCGGCCGCGCAGGTGGTGAAAGAGACCGGCGGCGGCGCCCATGGCGTGCTGGTGACGGCGGTCTCGCCGCCGGCTTTCGCTCAGGCCATCCAATATGTGCGGCGCAAGGGCACGATCAGCTTGGTCGGCCTGCCGCCGGGCGAATTCGCCACGCCCATTTTCGATGTTGTGCTTAAGCGCATCACCTTGCGCGGGTCGATCGTCGGCGGCCGCCAAGACTTGGCCGAAGCCATTGAATTTGCCTCCGAAGGCAAGGTCAAGGCGCATGTTCACATCAGGTCGCTCGATCAAATCAACGAGGTTTTCGCCGAGTTGAAGGCCGGAACGGTGGACGGTCGTGTTGTTCTGCCGTTCTGATCTTCGCAATCTGGGGCGCCGCGCGCCTTTCGCGCCGAGACGGACCGGGTTAGACTGCCAGCCTCAGATTCGGCGCGGAAAAATGATCGGCAGACGGTGATCGGCAAACTCAAGGGCGTGGTGGATTCCCTTCACGAGGATCATGTCATCCTCGACGTGCACGGGGTGGGCTATGTCGTGGCCTGTTCGACGCGCACCTTGCAGAAATTGCCGCGCGCCGGCGAGGCGGCGGTTCTCGCCATCGAGACTCAGGTGCGCGAGGACGCCATAAGGCTGTTCGGCTTCCTGGCGGATTCCGAGCGCGACTGGTTCCGGCTGTTGCAGAATGTGCAGGGGGTGGGCTCGAAAGTGGCCCTCGCCATCCTCTCGATTTTCACGCCGGCGGAACTGACTGCCGCCATCGCCTTGCAGGACAAGGCGGCGGTGTCGCGCGCGCCGGGCGTCGGGCCGAAACTCGCCGCGCGTATCGTCGCCGAATTGAAGGACAAGGCGGGGGCTTTCGACGCGGTCGATCCGGTCGCCGCGCGTCTCGCCGGCGAGGAGGCGGCGCCTGCCGGTTCGACGGCGGCGCAGGAGGCGATTTCCGCTCTGGTCAATCTCGGCTACGGCCGCCCGCAGGCGGCGACCGCCATAGCCGCGAGCCTGAAGGCTTTGGGCGAGGGGGCGGAAACCCCGGCGCTGATCCGGCGCGGGCTGAAGGAATTGGCGACCGCGTGATCAGGGCAAGCGGCATTATTGGCGCGACAATTGATAGTAATGGATGCTGCGCACTAATCTCAAATTGGGATCACGCCAATGACAGATCAATACAAATGGATAAAGACCGATCACGGCAACGTCGAAATTGTAACTGTCAGGAGATGGCGGTTTCCTGATAATAACTGTCCTCAAATTCCTCCTCTAAACCTGACGGAGGAACAATTCGCGAGTTTCCAGAAGGCACCTGAAGAGTTTTTGCCCGCTTGTTCAACGTAAGGAAATCTGCGAGCAGCAGGGCTGGCGCGCCGGACAGGAATTTGTTTTCCTGCCGAAAGGCAAGAGCGTCGTTCTGGTTCCCGTACCCGAGCGGGAAGAGCTTTTCGGCATAGCGAAAGGCGCCAATCCAGAGAATTATCGGGACCGGAACGACCGGTATTGATGCAGAAGATCGTGTGGCGCTTTCGCGCCAAAAAGGGAATCTGGCGTGGCGAATTTTGAACTTTCACGGCCTTGCCTGCTCCAATGCCGTCATTGCGAGCGAAGCGAAGCAATCCAGACCCAGCCTGTGGCCTCTGGATTGCCGCGTCGCTTCGCTCCTCGCAATGACGCGAGCCGAGGCAGAGATGGCAGAACGGTGACACGATGACCCCCACGGCCCGCCTCGTCACGCAGGAAAAGCGTGAGGACGATCTCGAAGCCTCGATCCGTCCGATGACCCTGCTGGATTTCACCGGCCAGGAAGCGGCGCGGAAAAATCTGAAAGTGTTCATCGAAGCGGCGAAAGCGCGAAAAGACGCGCTCGATCATGTGCTGTTCGTCGGGCCGCCCGGCCTCGGCAAGACCACGCTGGCGCAGATCGTGGCGCGCGAACTGGGAGTCAATTTCCGCTCCACTTCCGGCCCGGTGATCGCCAAGGCCGGCGATCTCGCGGCGCAGCTTACCAATCTGGAGGAACGCGACGTCCTGTTCATCGACGAAATCCACCGGCTCAATCCGGCGGTCGAGGAAATACTCTATCCGGCGATGGAGGATTTCCAGCTCGATCTGATCATCGGCGAGGGCCCGGCGGCGCGCTCGGTGAAAATCGACCTGGCGCAATTCACCCTCGTCGGCGCAACCACCCGCGCCGGGCTGCTGACCACGCCGCTGCGCGACCGTTTCGGCATTCCGATCCGCATGAATTTCTACAACGTCGAGGAATTGCAGAGCATTGTTTCGCGCGGCGCCCGCGTGATGAAATGCCCGATGAGCGAGGACGGGGCGCATGAGATCGCCCGGCGCTCGCGCGGCACGCCGCGCATCGCCGGCCGACTTTTGCGACGTGTCCGTGATTTTGCCCTGGTCGACGGTGACCCCGTCGTCACCCGCGCGGTGGCCGACAGGGCGCTGAAACTGCTCGATGTCGACAGCATTGGCCTCGACCAGATGGACCGGCGCTATCTCGACATGGTCGCGATCAATTTCGGCGGCGGCCCGGTCGGGATCGAAACCATCGCCGCCGCGCTTTCGGAGCCCCGCGACGCCATCGAGGACATCATCGAGCCCTATCTGCTCCAGCAGGGTTTTCTCAACCGCACCCCGCGTGGAAGGGTGCTGACGCCACAGGCGTTCAGGCACCTGGGGCTCGCCGTCCCGGCGCAGGCGCCGCAGATCGGCCTGTTTTCCGATGACGACGCGTGAGCGCGCCATGACGGCGGAAGTCACGGCCGCGCAAGGCGCCTTTGGCGAGGACCGCCACACCTTCCCATTCGCGTCTATTTTGACGACCCAATTAAGGCCGTGGATTATTTAAATCGGATATTGATATGATGGACGAAACCGACACCGATCCAGTCGCTCTGCATTTCTCGTCTATACCAGCGGATACGCCGTTCACGTTGTTAGAAGGATGATTGAAGGTCATCTATAAGCTCACCTATCCAAATGGGAAGATTTATATTGGCCAAGATCGCGTAGCCAGCATGCGGTATTTCGGAAGCCCAAACAGAAAAACCCTTGCAGCGGATTTCACGCTCGAAGATTACAGGGACTTCACTGTCCGCCGTCAGATAATTGGGAATCCGAATCGGCTACCAATGCGGAAGTCACTGCCAAAGAAATCGAGTTCATCCGTACCCTTAGGGCGAATGACCCTGCGGTTGGCTATAATAGGTGGCCAAAGTACAAGAGCCCGAAATAATCCACCGAGGTTCACCATTTTGTGCTTGATACATTCGGTCAATCGCTTTAGCGCCTGATATGTCGTGAGTGTGAAACAAATGAGTCCGCCGCATTCATTCCCCATCCGCGTCTATTACGAGGACACGGATTTTTCCGGTATCGTCTATCACGCCAACTATCTGCGCTTCATCGAGCGGGCGCGCACCGAAATGTTGCGTGAAAAAGACATCCATCAGGGAGAAATCCTCGCCGGCGAGAAATTATTCTTCGTCGTGGCGCGTATGAACATCGATTTTTTGCGCCCCGCCCGGATGGACGACCTGCTGATCGTGGAGACGAAGCCGGCGAAAATCGGCGCGGCGATCCTCGAACTTGACCAGATTGTGCGGCGAGACGAGGAAGTGCTTTTTACCGCCCGCGTCTTCATCGCCGCCGTCTCGGACGGCAAGGCGCGCCGCCTGCCGCGCGAAATCCGCGAAAAACTGGTCTTTTGCTGATTCCCTTTGATCGCGGCGCGTCGCGGTCGACCGAGTTTCTCGGGCGGGTCGTCCGCACCGCCTTTTGGCCGGCAAGTTTGCCAGAATTCGATCGGTATGTATTAAGACGAGTTCATAGGTGCAATCAGGGCTGTTGTCGATGCGGGACGAGGAAGGCGAACCACGGGTAAGGCTTATCGTCGCGAGGGCGCGCGCGGCCCAGGAGGCCTTCGCCGGGGCAAGCCAGGAAACCGTGGACTTGGCCGTAACGGCCGCCGGCTGGGCGATCATGGAGCCGCGCCGCAATCGGGCTCTGGCCGAGCAGGCGGTTCGCGACACCGGTCTCGGGACGGTCGACGACAAGTTTGACAAAAACCACCGCAAGACCTTGGGGCTGCTTCGAGACCTGCGGGGCGCGCGTTCGGTCGGCGTCCTGACCGACGACCCCGACACCGGCATCACCGAAATCGCCCGACCGGTCGGTGTGGTGGCGGGCCTCACGCCGTCGACTCATCCGGTGGCTACCCCGATCAATTACATCATCAACGCCCTCAAGGGGCGCAACGCCGTCATTCTGGCCCCATCTCCCAAAGGCGCCGGAGTCTGCGCCCGTTTGCTGGATCACGTCCATGACGAACTGGCGAAAGTCGGGCTGCCGGCGGATCTGGCGCAGATGCTGCCGCCGCCGGCGTCGAAGGCGCTCACCATGGAATTGATGCGTCAGGCGGACCTGGTGCTGGCCGCCGGCTCGCAGGCCAATGTCCGCGCGGCTTATTCCAGCGGCACGCCCGCCCTTGGCGTCGGTTTGGGCAATGTGGCCGCCATCATCTCGCCCAATGCCGACTTTCAGGCCACCGCCGCCCGCATCGCCGTCTCCAAGAGCTTCGACAACGCCACCAGCTGTTCCTCGGAAAACAGTCTGGTGGTGATCGGAGACGCCTGGCGGCCCCTGCTTGCCGCCTTGGCGGCGGAGGGCGGCGTGCTGGCCACGCCCGAAGAGCGGTCGCAGCTCGAGGCCGCGATGTTTCCCTCGAGCAAGTTGTCGCCAGCCGTTGTCGCGCAATCCGCCCCGCGGCTGGCGCGGCTGGCTGGACTGGATCGTGACGACTACGCCGCGTGCCGATTCATCATGGCGCACGAAGACACGACCCATGTCGGCTCCCGCCACCCGCTCTCCGGCGAGAAGCTTTCCCCGGTGTTGACGCTTTATCGCGTCGCCGACTTCGATGCGGCCATCGCTCAGGTGCGGGCGATCTACGACTACCAGGGCAAGGGCCATTCGGTCGGGGTCCACGGCGCCAGCCCGCAGGAGATCCTGCGTCTCGGCCTGGAACTGCCGGTGTGCCGGGTTATCGTCGATCAGATCCATAGTTACGCCGTCAGCGGGGCTTTCGATAATGGCCAGCCGTTCTCGATGGCCATGGGATGCGGCACATGGGGCGGCAATGGATTTTCCGACAACCTCACCTACCGCCACTTTCTCAACATCATCCGGATCGTGCGCCCGACGACGCCGCGCCAGCCCCGGGTCGAGGATGTGTTCGATGACTATTGGCGGCGTTACGGGCGGTGAGTCCAGGGCTCCGCCGACACTCCCGCTTCGTAACCTCCTGTTAACCGTAAGGCGGGCTTAACTGCGACTTCGGCATTTTTGCGCGTCAGGCCGCAGAAATGACCGATTTGCACTGCAAAAGCCGCGCGGAAATATTGCGAGGAACAAGGTTCATGAATGAGATCGCCACGCCGATGGCCGCCGCCGCGACCGAAGGCTCCGTATTCGCCATGTTCTGGAGCGCCAGTTTCGTCGTGAAATTGGTGATGGTCGGCCTCCTGGCCGCCTCGATCTGGTGCTGGGCGATCATCATCAACAAGACGTTGCTGATCCGTCGGGCGCGCGCGGCGATGGATGAATTCGAGGGCGTGTTCTGGTCCGGCAATTCGCTGGAAGACCTCTATCAGTCGCTCGCGTCGCGCCCGACCACGGCCACTGCGTCGCTTTTCCTCGCCGCCATGCGCGAATGGAAACGCTCGTTCCAGAACGCCGGCGCCTCCTTCGTCGGGTTGCAGTCGCGCATCGAAAAAGTGCTGGACGTCTCCATCGCCCGCGAAGTCGAGAAACTCGAGGCCAATCTGCTGGTGCTCGCCACCACCGCCTCCTGCGCCCCGTTCATTGGCCTGTTCGGCACGGTCTGGGGCATCATGACCGCTTTTCGCTCCATCGCCGCCTCGAAAAACACCTCGCTCGCCGTGGTCGCGCCGGGCATCGCGGAAGCGCTTTTCGCCACCGCCATCGGCCTGTTCGCCGCCATTCCAGCGCTGATCGCCTATAACAAGCTCTCCGGCGACGTGGCCAAGACCCAGGCCAAGATGGAGAGTTTCGCTGACGAATTCTCCGCCATCCTGTCGAGGCAGATCGACCAGCACGCCGGCTCGCGCAACAACGCCGCCTGAGGAGGTCTTCGAATGGCAATGAACCTTTCCGCAGGCGGAAGCGGCGGGCGGCGCCGGCGCGGCGTGCCGCGCTATCGCGCCATGGCCGACATCAACATGACGCCCTTCATCGACGTGATGCTGGTGCTGCTGATCATCTTCATGGTCGCGGCGCCGCTGCTCTCCTCCGGCGTGCCGATCGACCTGCCGTCGACCAAGGCGGCGGAGCTGAATATCGACAAGAAGCCGATCGCGGTCGCCATCGACGAGCACGGCGACATTTTCCTGATGGACAAGAAGGTCGAGGCCGGCGCCCTGATCGAGGGCGTAAAGGCCCAGGCCAAGGACGGCTCGGACGAGCGCGTCTATGTGCGCGCCTCCAAATCCGTGCCCTATGGAAAGGTGGCGGAAGTCATGTCCGATCTCACCTCGGCGGGTTTCAAGAAAGTCGCGCTGGTGACGGAGCAGGAGAGGAAATAGGGCTTTGCCCCAATTTTCATTTTCGAGGCTGATGCGGCGGTGACTTTTTCGCGTTCCGAACCAGGGTTTGGGCTCTCGGCGGCGATTCATTTCGGATTGCTGGCGGCGATGCTTGTGGCTTTTTCGCAGGACCGGAAATTTGACGACGCGCAGGAGGCGATCCCGGTCGAGACCATTACCGACAGCCAGTTCAGCCAGATCATGAAAGGCGAAAAAACCGCCAAGGAGGCGACCGGCAAGCCGCGTGTCGATCGCGTCGCCGACGTTTCCGAGCCAAAGCCGACGCCGCCGACGCCGGAGGCCAAGCATGACGTTCCGACCCCGCCGCCGCCGCTGAAGCGCCTGCCCGATCCCGGCGAAGCGGAAGACCAACCGACGCCGACCCCGCCGCCGCTTCCCGCTCCGACGCCTCCCGCGCCGCCGCAGCGCCCGGCGCCGCCGAAGCCGGCCGCCAAGGCGCCGCCGCAGGAGGACAAGGCCGAGCGGGAAAAGGACGACGCTGAGCCGGTCAAGCCGCCCGTGCGGCCAAAGCCGCCGGAAAAGGCCGAACAGAAGCCGAAGCCGCCGACGCCCAGGCCTGAACCCAAACCGGCGCCGAAACCGCCGAAACTGGACGAAGTCGCCAAATTGCTCGCCGAGAGCAAGGACAAGGCGCCGGCCAAACCGAAATCGGGCGAGGAAAGCAACGACCGCCGGACGCCCGATCTGGCGGAAATTTCCCGCATGCTCAGCCGGGAGCCGCCGAAGGCGCTTGGCTCGGTCGGCCGCGAATTGAACAAGACCGCTTCGCTCGGCGCGCCCAACGCCTCGGCGGCGAAAATGTCGCCCTCGCTGTCCGACGCCCTCAACGGCCTGCTGATGGAACAGTACAAGGCGTGCTGGAGCTATCTGCCTTTGTCTAACGGGCCGAAATATGTCCCCTGGATCCGCGTCTCCTATCGGCCAGACGGCTCGCTCGCCGGCGAACCGGTGCTGACCAATCCGCCTTCCGATCCCGTCTCACGGGCGCTTGCCGATAGCGCGATGCGCGCGGTGCGCCGCTGCAATCCGCTGAAAATTCCGGCCCGTTTCCAGCCCTTCTACGATCAGTGGAAGGATTGGAAGGTCGGCTTCGATCCCGTGATTCTCAACTAATTCCGTCACCCGGCGGATGACTCCGGCGACCGCCAGAAATCAGGAATACTCGATGCACACTCCCACCCGCCGCTCCGCCGTTTCCCTTTTCGGGGGGCTCGCCCTCGGCTCCCTCGTCGGCCGCGCCGCTTTCGCCCAGCGCACGCTGGAAGTGCATGGCGGCGGCGATTTCAAGCCGGTCAATGTCGCGGTCACCCCTTTCGCCGGCGACGGCGGCCCATCGCTCACTTCTATCGTGACCAATAATTTCAAGCGCTCGGTGTTCGTCAATCCGGTCGACGCCGGCGCCGCCGGGTCGGTCAATCCCGACGTCGCGCCCAACATGGACCCCTTTCGCGCCCTCAACGCGCAATATGTCGTCACTGGCCGCTCGGCGCGCGGCGCCGACGGGCGTATGAAGACCGAATTTCGCCTGTGGGATGTCGCCAACGGCACACAGGCCGCCGGCCAGCAATATGTCACCGATCCGAACAATTCCCGCCGCGTCGCCCATATCGTCTCCGACGCCATTTTCAGCAAGGTCACCGGCGAAAAGGGCTTTTTCGACACCCGCATCGCTTATGTCGACGAGACCGGGCCGCGCGAGAACCGCAGGAAGCGCCTGGCGATCATGGATCAGGACGGCGCCAATGTGCGCTATCTCACCCATGGCGACGATCTGGTCGTGACGCCGCGCTTTTCGCCCAGTTCGCAGGAGCTGACCTACATGTCTTTCGGCTCCGAGGATCCGAAAGTTTTCCTGCTCAATATCGACACCGGCCAGCGCGAAGTGGTCGGCAACTTCCCTGGCATGACCTTTTCACCGCGCTTCTCGCCCGACGGCCAGCGCGTCGTCATGTCTTTGCAGCAGGGCGGCTCGGCCAATCTCTATTCGATGGACCTGCGCTCGCGCACCACGACGCGGCTGTCCGATTCCGCGGCCATCGACACGTCTCCCTCTTATTCGCCGGACGGTTCCCGCATCGTGTTCGAATCCGATCGCGGCGGCGCCCAGCAGATTTACGTCATGGGAGCGAACGGCGGAGCGGCGAACCGCATTTCCTTCGGCGAGGGTCGCTATTCGACGCCGGTCTGGTCGCCCAAGGGCGATTACATCGCCTTCACCCGCCAGGCCGGCGGAAACTTCGGCATCGGCGTCATGAAGCCGGACGGATCGGGCGAGCGCATCCTGACCGACGGTTTTCATAACGAGGGCCCGACCTGGGCGCCCAACGGCCTGTTCGTGATGTTCTTCCGCAATGGCGGCGGCGGCCCGAAATTATTCATGATCGATATTTTCGGACGCGGCGAATTTCCGGTCCCGACGCCGTCTTTCGGCTCCGATCCGTCGTGGAGTCCGCTGCTCGGGTGAGCCGTCGCCGCATTCTGGCCATGAAGCCTCTGTTAACCATGGGCGCCATTGCGGCGAAGTGGCGCGTGAAAATAACCATTCGTCAAGGTTACGAGAACCTTCGCTTAACGATCGCAGGTTAGGACTGACGGGAACCCCCGGTCGTCAGTCAAAGGAGCGCCCCGGATGCATATTGTTGGATCGAAATTTCACGGACTGAAATTCGCGGCGGCCGTCGCTTCGGTCCTGGCGCTGGGCGCCTGCGCCAAAAATCCCGCCGACCTCAATGGCCTCGACGGGCGCGGCGGCGTAGGGGTCGGCTCTCAGGCAGGCGCGGCGACTCCGGGTTCGCCGCAGGATTTCGTGGTCAATGTCGGCGACCGCGTGTTTTTCGATAGCGATTCCACCGAATTGAATGGCGCGGCGCAGGTTACGCTCGACAAGCAGGCCCGCTGGCTCAATCAATATGGCTCCTACGCCTTCACCATCGAGGGTCACGCCGACGAGCGCGGCACGCGCGAATATAATTTCGCCCTCGGGGCCCGCCGCGCCGAATCCGCCAAGAATTATCTGGTCTCACGCGGCGTAGCCGCCTCGCGCATCAAGACCATCAGCTATGGCAAGGAACGTCCGGTGGCGGTCTGCGACGATATTTCCTGCTGGTCGCAGAACCGCCGCGCCGTCACCGTGCTCAAGGGCGGCCAGAGCTGATTTTGGCGCGATAACGCTAAAATCAACTCCGGCGCAACGCAGGCGCCGGAGTTTTTTTGCATTCGTCACGCTCAAGAGCGCGGAACGCCACTTTTTGACCTTATCGGCGGGCCATATGCTCACAGATAAGTGATTCATGCGGAGATTGGGGCAAGGCATGGCTGATTGGACGCCGGACAGGATTTCGTCGGGACGTTTGTTCAAGGGAATTATGGTCGCCACGACGTTTTCGGCGCTGATCGGCCTTGCGCCCGCGGCGCAGGGGCAGGACTACAACCGTCCGCCCGCCGACGTTGAACAGGGTGGCTATGGCGCCGGCGGCGGCGACACTTCCTCTATCTTGCGCATCGACCGGCTGGAAAACCAGGTCCGTTCGCTGAACGGCCAGGTCGAGCAGTTGCAATTCCAGATCCGTCGGATGGAAGATCAATTGCGCAAGTTCCAACTCGATGTGGACGCGCGTTTCCAGGATGGCGCCGGACGCGTCGCACGGCCCGCCGCAGCGCCGCCGCAAAAACGCAGCGAACTTCCCGAAGGCGCCGCCATGGACGCCGGCGCGCAGCAGGCGGAGGTTGTTCCTCCCGTCGCGCCGGTCGTCGTCGACGGTCGCCGCCATGACGCCTATGATCCCAACGTCCAGCCGGCCGCGCCCGGCGCGCCGCTGCCGCTCGGATCTCCCGCCTCGGGAAGCCGGCCAGTGGCCAGGGCGGCGGAAACCCGCCGCGACCCTGGCGGCCCGCTCGATCTCACCCCTCCGGGCCTGCGCGACCAGACTCAAGCCGCCGCTCCCGCCGCCACCCTCGCCGCTGTCGAACCGGGCGCGGCCGCCGCCATGCCGGCGACCCCGGCCGATCCGGTGAAGACCGAATATGACGCGGCGACGGATCAATTGAAGACGCAGCATTACGACGCCGCGCAGCAGGGTTTTTCCGCCTTCGTGCAGAAAAATCCGCATAGTCGACTGATCGCCCCGGCGATCTACCATCTCGGCGAGAGCTTTTATTACCAGAGCCGTCACCGCGAGGCGGCGGAGCAGTTCCTGAAGATCGCCACCGATTATTCCAAAAGCCCGGTGGCGCCCGACGCCATGATCAAGCTCGGCGTGTCGCTCAACGCCCTGGGCGCCAAGGAGCAGGCCTGCGCCTTCTTCTCGGAGTTGCCGCGCAAATATCCTAACGCCTCGGCGGCGGAAAAAACCGCGGCGGCGCGCGAGGCGAAGAAGGCTTCTTGCTGAGGTCCGCCAAAGTATCCCTCGACCCGTCGCGTCTGTTCGCCGGGTGTGAAAATCTTTCCGGCCTGCTGCTTGCGGTGTCCGGTGGACCGGACTCGCTGGCTTTGATGCATCTCGCGGCGCTTTGGCGCGA
>NZ_JBKQOU010000056.1:0-23389 GCF_052145335.1 Rhodoblastus sp. | reverse complement strand
CTCCTCCCAGCGCGTCCGTGTCTTGCTGGAAATAATGGGCGGACAGGTTCCTATCAGTCTGCCGCTTGACGCCATACTCCCGGTAGAGCCGGATTTTAGCGCGGAGAATTGAGAGTTTTGCAATTTTGCCTGCGGCGCAGTTGCGGCTCGCGGCAGGGGAAAATCGCGCTCAGGTTGCATCGGTTTGCCGACTCTGCGCGGGTGGAAAAAATGTGAAAAAACACGCGATTATTTGATTATTTTGCACTAAAACACGTCGATTCCCCTCGTTTTCGAGTGATTTTGTCCGGTTTTCGCCATTGCAATCGTCAGGTTGTGCTCGCCGGCGGCGTGGCGCGAAGCATGCCTGGGCGCGCGCAAGACCTCGGCAAAATCATTATATTTCAAAGAGGAAGGCGCAATGGGGCAAAGCCGCGGCCATAAGTGTTTCACGTGGAACAAAAACGGAACATAATTTTCCGGCAAATTGCAGGTTGGCCGCGCCATTTTCACTTTTCATCGGCCATTCACTTTTTGCCGGTCGGGATGCGCAATGGCGTCCTAGGCCGCCAGAAAGCCAAGCACCGCATCCACAAACGCCGTTTCCGCCTCGACGCTGGAGAGATGCGCCGCCTTGAGGCTCACCAGCCTGGCGTCCTTCAGACTGTTTGCCAGATCGGCGCCGAGCGCCGGCGGCGTCGAGGCGTCGGATTCGCCGACGATCACCAGAGCAGGGCGGGGCGGGGCGGCGCGGATGGCGTCGCGCAGATCGGTGTCGCGCAGGGCCGAGCAGCAGGCGGCGTAGCCCTGCGGATCGCTGGCGAGCAGCATATCCATGATTTTTTTCGCGACGTCTGGATGGCTTTTGCGAAAATCCGCCGTCAGCCAGCGTTGCACAACGACGGGCGCCAGTTCGGCCATGCCTTTTTCGCGCGTCGAGCGAATGCGCGCGTTCCAGCCGGCGGGGCCGGGGAAATAAGGCGAAGTATTGGCCAGCACGACTTTCCCCAGCCGTTCGGGGGCGTGGATCATCAGCCATTGGCCAATGGCGCCGCCCATCGACTGGCCGAGAAAATGCGCCCGCGCAACATCAAATTCATCCATCATGCAGAGCACGTCGGCGCCGAGATCGGCCAACCGGTATGGGCCGTCGGGACGGTGCGATTGGCCGTGGCCGCGGGCGTCGTAACTGATGAGAAAAAATCGTTCGGCCAAGGCCGGCGTGATCGGATCCCAGAGGTGAAGATTGGCGCCAAGCGGATGGGCGAGGATCAGCGCCGGGAAGCGCTTATCCCCGGCGAGCGACACATTCAGCGAAATCCCGTCTGTCTTTACCTGGACCATGGCAAGAATCCGCCCAACCGTCAGAAAAGTTTCAACGCGCGCAGCGAGGAATGGCCGTTGCGGCCGATGATGAGATGGTCGTGCACGGTAATTCCGAGCGGCTTGGCCAGTGAAGCAATGTTCTGCGTCATGACGATGTCGGCGCTTGAAGGCGTGGGATCGCCCGAGGGATGATTGTGGACGAGGATGATGGCGCTGCAGTTCAGCTCCAGGGCGCGGCGGATGATTTCGCGCGGATAGACCGGAGTGTGGTCCACGGTGCCGCGCCCCTGCACCTCGTCGGCGAGCAGGCCGTTCTTCTTGTCGAGGAAAATCACCCGGAATTCCTCGGTGTCGAGGAAGGCCATCGCTCCCCGGCAATATTCCAGCACCTGCGCGAAGGCGCCCAGTGTCAGGCGCTTGCGCATGGTCTCCCTCGATAGAAGCCGCGCCGCCGCCTCGACTATTTTCAACTCGGTCACCGCCGCGTCGCCGATGAATTCAACTTCCTTGAGCCGTGCGGCGGGCGCGGCGACCACTTCGCCGAAAGAGCCGAAACGCTTCAGCAGCATTTTGGCGATCGGCTTGACGTCGCGTCGCGGAATGGCTCGAAACAGCAGCAACTCCAGCATTTCGTAGTCGGCCAGAGCCTCGGCGCCGCCTTGCAGGAATCTTTCGCGCAGCCGCTCGCGATGGCCGGCGTTCAGCGACTCCTGCGGCGCGTCGTCCTTCATCCGGCAAACCCGGCTCCATAAGGCGGGCAATGCAGACCACGCGGCGACAGGGTGAAGATCTCGGCGCCCGTCGCGGTCACGCCCAAGGCATGTTCGAACTGCGCCGACAGCGAGCGGTCGCGCGTCACCGCCGTCCAGCCGTCGGACAGGATTTTGACCTGCGGCTTGCCGAGATTGATCATAGGCTCGATGGTGAAGAACATGCCTTCCTTCAACACCACGCCTTGGCCCTTCTGGCCGTAATGCAGGATGTTAGGCTCGTCGTGGAACAATTTTCCCAGGCCATGGCCGCAGAATTCCCGCACCACCGAACAGCGCTCCGATTCCGCGTAAGTCTGGATGGCGTGGCCGATGTCGCCTGTGGTCGCGCCGGGTCTCACGACCGCAATGCCTCGCAAAAGAGATTCGTAAGTCACTTCGACCAGCCTTTGCGCCCGGCGCGGAACCTCGCCGATGAAATACATGCGGCTGGAATCGCCGTGCCAGCCGTCGACGATATAGGTCACGTCGATATTGACGATGTCGCCCTCGCGCAGCGGCTTCTCATCGGGAATGCCGTGGCAGACGACATGGTTGATCGAAGTGCAGATCGACTTGCGATAGCCACGGTAATCGAGCGGCGCGGGATAGGCGCCGTTATCCATGCCGAATTCATAGGCGAGCTTGTCGAGAGCGTCGGTAGTGACGCCGGGTTGCGCCGCTTCCGTCATCAGATCAAGCGCCTCGGCGGCGAGGCGCCCGGCCTTGCGCATCCCGACGAAAGCTTCGGCGCCATGCAGTCTGATCTGGCCGTTCTTTCGACCCGGCGCCGCTTCGGCTTCGATGAAGGTCATTGTTTTCCAGCTTCAATGTTGCGCTTTTTGGCGCCGATGGAAGAATTGGCCAGGTTGTGGAAAATCCGTCCGGCCGGATTCCCGCAACAAGCCTTTGTCTGCCAGATTTAGCCCAAACCGGGCGCCGCGCAAGAGATCAAGCGATAAAACTTGGCCGCCTCGGGCGCGGCTGGTAAAAGGCCATTCATGCGTGCGACCCCGGCCAACGATCTTTCTCCCTTCGGCGAACATCGGCCGCGCGGCGCGCTGCGCCGGCTGTTGCATTTCACACAGAACGCCGGGCTGCACTGGCTGGGTCAGCGCGCGGCGCTGCTGGTGCGCGGCGTCGGCCTGCGCCGCCTCAGCGCTCGCCCGGTCGATGTCACGGTAGAGACCCTGCGCGCCCGCATGCGGCTCTATCCCTATAACAACGCCTGCGAAAAGCGGTTGCTGTTCACGCCGCAACTGGCCGACCGCGAGGAGCGTCGCTTTCTCGCCGAGAAGATTACGGGGGAGATGAGTTTTCTCGATATTGGCGCCGGAGTCGGCGCGACCAGCCTTTTTGTGGCGCTTCGCGCCGGCCCGCGGGCGAAAATCCTGGCGGTCGAGCCGCAGCCGCTGCTTTATGAGCGTCTGGTCTATAATCTCCGGCAGAATCCCGCCGCGACGGTCAAGGCGCTGGACTGCGCCGTCGCCGACGCGGAAAGCGATGTCACGCTTTTCATCAACCCTTACGATCTTGCCGAATCCTCGATGCGCATCGTCAATGTCGAGGGCGGCGGCGACTCGGTGCGTGTTTCCGCACGCTCGCTGGCGACTTTGGTGCGGGAGGAGGGTTTCGAACGCGTGGACGCTATGAAGCTCGATGTAGAAGGCGCCGAGGATTTGGTTCTCGAACCTTATCTTTCCGCCGAGTCGGAAAAACTTTGGCCGCGTGTGCTGATCCTCGCCTATTCGCCTGGCAAATGGGACGTCGATCTTTGCGCCATGCTGGAAGATCGCGGCTATGTCCGCGTGCTGCGCACCCGCGTCTATGTCATGTATGAACGAGCTGAAGACGAAGGCGAAACCTCATGAGTGAAGATCGCGTCACCGCTGCCGTACTGGTCATCGGCGACGAAATCCTGTCCGGACGCACCAGGGATATCAACAGCGGCTACATCGCCCACTATCTCGCCCAGATCGGCATCGAAACGCGGGAAATGCGCGTCGTGCCCGATGAGGAGGAGGAAATAGTCGCGGCGGTCAACGCCTTGCGCACGCGCTACGATTATGTTTTTAGCACCGGCGGCATCGGCCCGACCCATGACGACATTACCGCCGACGGCGTCGCTAAGGCCTTTGGCGTCGCGCTAGCGGAAGACCCGCGCGCTATCGCGCTGCTGCTGGAACGGATCAAGCCCGAAGACCTCAACGAAGCGCGCCGGCGCATGGCGCGGATACCGGAGGGCGCCGAGCTGGTCGCCAATCCGATCTCCAAGGCGCCGGGGTTCTGGATCGGCAATGTCATCGTCATGGCCGGGGTGCCTTCGATCATGCAGGCCATGCTCGACGATGTGGCGCCGAAACTCGTCAAGGGCGCAAAAGTCCTGTCGGAAATCCTCGACACCCACGGCCTGCCGGAAGGTGCTTATGCCGACGGCCTCGGGGAACTGGCGAAATCCATGCCGGAAGTGTCGATAGGATCCTATCCGAAACTGTCGGAAGGCCGGTTCATGAACCAGATCGTCTTGCGTGCGAGAGATGCGGGCATTCTGGGTGCTGCGGTGGAAAAGGCGAAGGCAATGCTGGCGGAAGTTTCCGCGCGGCATAGGATGTGAATCAAGAGGATGGGAAGCGCAGCATTTATTTGTTTTCAATGCAATATCTGTTTGAGGAACGCCTTCGCCCGTTCGTGTTGCGGATTTGAGAAAAACGCTTCCGGCGCGTTCATCTCCACGATCTGGCCCTGATCCATGAAAATCACCCGGTCGGCGACCTGTCGGGCGAAGCCCATTTCATGGGTCACCACCATCATGGTCATGCCGTCGCTCGCCAGCGACTCCATGGTGTCCAGCACTTCCTTGACCATTTCCGGATCGAGCGCCGAGGTCGGCTCGTCGAACAGCATGATTTTCGGCTTCATGCAAAGCGCGCGTGCGATGGCGACGCGCTGCTGCTGGCCGCCGGAAAGCTGACTCGGAAACTTGTCGGCCTGTTCGGCTATGCGTACCCGTTGCAGAAGTTGCATCGCCAAAGCCTCAGCCTCCGCTTTAGGCGTATTCCGCGCCCAGATCGGGGCCAAGGTGCAGTTGTGCAGCACGCTCAAATGCGGAAAAAGATTGAAATGCTGGAACACCATGCCGACTTCTCGCCGCACTTCATCGATGCTCTTGAGATTGTCGGTCAGCTCCACGCCATCGACGATCAGTTTTCCGGCCTGATGTTCTTCCAGTCGGTTGATGCAGCGGATCAGGGTCGATTTGCCGGAGCCGGAAGGCCCGCAAAGCACGATCTTTTCCCCGGTCGTCACTTCAAGATTGACGTCGCGCAGGACATGGAATTCGCCATACCATTTGTTGACGCCGATCATGCGAATCGCCGGTTCATTTATCGATGCGGGCGAGGGAACGGTCATGGCGAGACTCCAGCGAGGCGATCGGCTTCATCCTATCGCAAAGGGTCTTGTGGCCAAATGATGATGGTCGGAATCGCGACCTCGCAAAGGCGTCAGGGCGGAAATGAGCGGAACCATCGAAATCTCTTCCGGCGACGCTATTGCGCGCATCGCTCGGCGCGGCGCCGAGCTGAAAAGCTGGTCCGTCGGTCGCCAGGAACTGATCTGGCCGGGCGACGCAAAGTTTTGGGCCGATTCGGCGCCGATCCTGTTTCCCGTCGTTGGCTGGACACACGACGGCATTGTCGTAGAGGGCGGGCGCTATCCCCTCGGTCTGCATGGTTTCGCCCGCGAGCAATATTTCGTCGTCGCCGAACAGGCGTCCGACCGCGTGGTTTTCCGCCTCGCCGCAAATCCAGCAACGCAGGCGCTCTATCCGTTCGAATTTACGCTTGAAGTTGAATATTCATTAAAAAATATACAGATAAGCATTATTCTTCGTGTGATCAATGAAGGAAGGAAAATCCTGCCTTTCGCTTGCGGACTGCATCCCGGTTTCGTCTGGCCCTTGCCCGGAGCCGAAGGGCCACATTTCGTACGCTTCAATGAGATGGAAAAGCCCGAGGTTCCTGTGATCGCTCCGGGCGGATTGTTTTCGACCAAAACCCGAAAAATCCCGCTGGAGGGACGCGAGCTGGCGCTGACCCCGGCGCTGTTCGAAGAGGCGCTGTGCTTTCTTGACGCGCGCAGCGACAGCGTCGATTTTTTCTGCCGCAATGCGGCGGACGGCGAAAAGCCCGTTCTGCGGATGGAGCTGGATGATTTCCCCCACATTGCCCTGTGGTCGCGGCCCGGCGCGCCCTTCCTCTGTCTGGAAGCCTGGACCGGCCACGGCGACCCCGAAAATTTCTCCGGCGACATTTTTGTAAAGCCTTCTATGCGTAGCCTGAATCCGGGCGAAAGAGCGTGTTGCGCCGCGAAATTTACGTGGAGCGCCTGACGCGCGGCTGTTAAACAACCGCATGACAAATTTCGCCGCTGACACGCGGAAAAATCTCGTCCTTTTCCTGCTCACGCGGGGACTGGGCGCCTTCGCCGCGCAGATGCTCGATGTCGCCATGGGCTGGCATGTCTATACGGCGACCGGCAGCGCCATGAGCCTCGGCCTGATCGGCCTGGCGCAATTCCTGCCGCTGCTGCTGCTGCTGCATTGGAGCGGCCGCGCCTCGGACCGTTACGACCGGAGGAAGATTTCCGCTTTCGCCGCCTTGGGGCAGGGGGGCGCATCGCTGGCGGTTTTCGCCGTCGCCGCCTTTTCCGCGCCGATCTGGTTGATTTATCCGGCCTTGTTCGCGCTCGGCTCGGCCCGCGCCTTTTCCGGCCCCGCCAATTCCTCGCTCCTGCCGGAAATCGTCGCGAAGGCTGAGTTTCCGCGCGCCATCGCCATGTCCGTCACCGTGTTTCAGGCCGCCACCATAGCCGGGCCGGCGCTCGGCGGCTTGCTGTTCGCCTTGATCGGCATAAAAGTGTTTTTCCTTTGCGCCGTGCTGGCGGCAAGCTCCGCGTTGATGGTTCTTGCGATCCGCCGCCCTGGCGCCGACGTCGCTCGGGAAGATCTCAACGCCGACGAAAAAAGCGCGCTGGCCGGGTTGCGCTATATCTGGTCGAACAAAGTGGTGCTCGGCGCGATTTCGCTGGATCTTTTCGCCGTGCTGCTCGGCGGCGTCACCGCGCTCTTGCCGATTTACGCGCATGACATTCTCCACGTCGGGCCGGCGGGCATGGGCGTCTTGCGCGCGGGTCCGGCTTTTGGAGCGATCGCGGTCAGCCTTCTTCTCACCGCCTTTCCACTGAGGCGGCGCGTCGGCCCGAAAATGTTCGCCTGCGTCGCCGGCTATGGCGTGGCGACCATCGTCTTCGCGCTGTCGACGAACTTCGCCTTGTCGCTGGCGGCGTTGGCGGCTTTGGGCGGTTGCGACGTCGTCAGCATGGTCGTGCGGCAGACCCTGGTGCAATTGGCGACGCCCAATGAAATGCGCGGCCGTGTCGCCGCGGTCAATTTCCTGTTCATCGGCGCGTCGAACCAGTTGGGCGAATTCGAATCCGGTTTCGCCGCCGCTTTGTTGGGGGCGGTGGGCGCGGCGCTGTTCGGTGGCGTCGGCACGCTGGTGGTCGTGGCGGTCTGGGCTGTTTTGTTCCCGCATTTGCGAAAGGCGGATGCGATCGGGGCTTAACAATCCCGAAAAGCTCTGCGAAAAGCGACGCAGAAACCTTGGGACGCGGCCATGACCTCGAACATTCTGAAATCTTCCGGCAAACAGGCGCTGCTGATCGACGGCAAGGTCGCTTCGGCCTCCGTGCTGGAGCGGGTCGCGCTCGAGGCCGGATCATTGGGCGTCAAGCCGGGACTCGCGGTGGTCCTGGTGGGCGAGGACCCGGCCAGCCAGGTCTATGTCAAGTCGAAGGGCAAGGCGGCCCATTCTTGCGGTTTCCACTCGGTGCAGCATGACCTGCCGGTCACCACTACCGAGGCCGAACTGATCGATCTGGTGCGCCGCCTCAACGACGATCCGGCCATCCACGGCATATTGGTGCAATTGCCGCTGCCGGCGGGGATCGATACGCAAAAAGTGCTTTTGACCGTCGCGCCGGAAAAGGATGTCGACGGCTTTCACCCGATCAATGTCGGCTTGCTGGCGACCGGCGCGATCAAGCGCGCTCTGGTTCCCTGTACTCCGGCCGGCGCCATGCTGCTGATCGAGGAGGCGACGAAATTTTTGCACCGCGATCTCGCTGGCGCGGAAGCGGTGATCGTCGGTCGCTCCAACATCGTCGGCAAGCCGATGGCGCAATTGCTGCTGGCGAAAAACGCCACCGTCACCATCGCCCATTCGCGCACCCGCGACCTGCCGTCCGTCGCGAGACGCGCGGACATTCTCGTCGCCGCCGTCGGTCGCCCCGAAATGATCCGCGGCGACTGGATCAAGCCCGGTGCGCTGGTGATCGACGTCGGCATCAATCGCATTCCCGCGGAAGGTCTGACCGCCTCCGGGCAGAAGAAAACCCGGCTGGTCGGCGATGTCGCCCTTGACGAGGCGCTCGCGGTCGCCGGGGCGATCACGCCGGTTCCGGGCGGCGTCGGCCCGATGACCATCGCCCTGCTGATGGCCAACACGCTGCGCGCTGCTAGGCTGGCGCAGGTTCTATAGAACCGCCGCCAGAACTTCGTCGATGAAAGGCTGTGCCGGCCGGCGGGGTCAACTGGCCTTAGGCTTAACGAAAACTGGCCGGAATACACCGCTCTGAGGCCTTCTTTGCCTTCTGGCTAGTTGGACGCTGTCGTCAAATTGTCTAAGAGTCTCCGCAACAGCGCGGGCGCCCAGGCTCGCGACTTGAAGCGCGAACAGGGGAAACAACCATGGGCAAAGCCTATCTTAACGGCCTCGACCAGAACGAAGCAAATTTCGCCGCTCTGACCCCCCTGAGCTTCATTTCAAGAGCCGCGGACGTGTTCCCGCACAAGCTCTCGATCATTTACGGCGATCAGCGCTTCACCTGGGCCCAGACCGCCGAGCGCTGCCGTCGCCTCGCCTCCGCCCTTCAGAAGCGCGGCATTGGCAAGGACGATACAGTGGCGGCGATGCTGCCCAACGTTCCAGCCATGCTGGAAGCGCATTTCGGCGTCCCAATGGCCGGCGCCGTGCTCAATACACTCAACACCAGGCTTGACGCCGAAGCCATCGCCTTCATGCTCGACCATGGCGAAGCGAAAATCCTGCTCACCGACCGGGAATTTTCGCGTGTCGTCGACAAGGCGCTGAAATTGATGGAGGGGCCGAAGCCGCTGGTCATCGATGTCGACGACCCGCTTTACGAAGGGGGCGGCCTGCTCGGCGAAATCAACTATGAAAGCCTGCTCGCCGAGGGCGATCCCGCTTTCGTCACACAGCCGCCGGCGGACGAATGGGACGCCATCGCGCTCAATTACACCTCAGGCACAACCGGCAACCCCAAGGGCGTGGTCTATCATCATCGGGGCGCCTACCTTAACGCCGTCAACAATATCGTAAGTTGGGGCATGCAGCCTCACGCGGTCTACTTGTGGACCCTGCCGATGTTCCACTGCAACGGCTGGTGCTTCCCCTGGACCATGGCGGCCAATGTAGGCGTCAACGTCTGCCTTCGCCGCATCGATCCCAAGCATATTTTCCAGCTGATCGCCGAGCACAAGATCAGCCATTTCTGCGGCGCCCCCATTGTCCACGGCATGTTGATCAATACCGATCCGGCCGACCACCCGCCGATCGACCATGCGGTCTCGGCGCTGATCGCCGGCGCCGCGCCGCCCGCCGCCATCATTGAGGGCATGGAGAAGCTAGGCGTCTCGATTACCCATGTCTATGGCCTCACCGAAACCTACGGCCCGGCCTCGGTCTGCGCCAAGCAGACAGAATGGGAGGCGCAGCCGCTGGAAAAGCGCGCCGAACTCAACGGGCGCCAGGGCGTGCGCTCGATGATGCAGGAGGCGATCGACGTCGTCGATCTCGTCGATTTCAAGCCCGTGCCGCACGACGGCGCGACCATGGGCGAGATCGTCTTTCGCGGCAACATCGTCATGAAGGGCTATCTCAAGAACGAGCGCGCGACGCAGGAAAGCTTCGCCGGCGGCTGGTTCCGGACCGGCGATCTCGCAGTGATCGAGCCCGATGGCTATATCAAGATCAAAGACCGCTCCAAGGACATCATCATTTCCGGCGGCGAAAACATTTCCTCGCTGGAAGTGGAAGACGTTCTCTACCGCCACAAGGACGTGCTGGCCGCGGCGGTGGTGGCTACGCCCGACGAAAAATGGGGCGAGGCGCCCTGCGCCTTCGTCGAGTTGCGCGAGGGAGCGGAGCCGACGCAGGAGGAGTTCCTTGATTTCTGCCGCGCCCATATGGCGCGGTTCAAGGTCCCAAAGAGGTTCATTTTCGGCCCCTTGCCAAAGACCTCCACTGGAAAGATCCAGAAATTCATCCTGCGCGAAAAAGCACGCTCTGCCGAAGCGATCGGCTAGTATCTGATGCAGAACGTTAAAAATCGGAGTCCGTCATGACCGCTTATTCCGCGCCGATCCGCGACATGCTTTTCACCCTGCGTTCGGTCGGCGATTTCGATCGTATTGCGGCGCTGCCCGGCAATGAGGACGTCTCGGACGATCTGGTCGAAGCTATTTTCGAGGAGGCGGGCAAATTCGCCGGCGACGTGCTGGCGCCCTTGAACCAACCGGGAGACGTCACCGGCTGCGTCTGCAAGGACGGGGTGGTGACGACGCCGGACGGCGTGAAGGCGGCTTTCGCCTCTTTCTGCGCATTCGGCTGGCACGCCATGCCGGCCAAGGCGGAATATGGTGGGCAGGGCATGCCCGCCCTGGTCTCGACGCCGGTTCTGGAAATGTGGAAGGCCTCGAACATGGCCTTCTCGCTATGCCAGATGCTTACCATCGGCGCCATTTCGGCCATCGACCATCACGGTTCGGAGGCGCAGAAGGCGCTCTACCTGCCGAAAATGGTCGCCGGAACCTGGACCGGGACGATGAACCTTACTGAACCGGGGGCCGGCTCCGATCTCGCCGCCGTGCGCACACGAGCCGTTCCCGAAGGCGACGTCTACCGCATCACCGGAACAAAAATCTTCATCACCTGGGGCGAGAACGACGTCGCGGAAAACATCGTTCACCTGGTCTTGGCGCGTCTGCCTGACGCTCCTCCCGGGGTGAAGGGCATTTCGCTGTTCATCGCACCGAAGTTCTTGGTCAATCCCGATGGCTCGCTCGGCGAGCGCAACGATCTCGTCTGCGCCTCCATCGAACACAAGCTCGGCATCCACGCCAGCCCGACGGCGGTGATGTCCTTTGGCGAAAAGGGTGGGGCGCTGGGATATCTGGTTGGCGAGGCCAATCGCGGGCTGGAATACATGTTCACCATGATGAACCACGCCCGACTCAATGTCGGGCTGGAGGGCGTGGCGATTTCCGAGCGCGCCTATCAGCAGGCCCGTAGTTACGCCTTCGAGCGCGTCCAGGGGCGCCCGATTGGCGAGGCCGTTGGCAAGCCCATCGCTTATCATCCCGACGTCAAGCGCATGCTGCTCGACATGAAATCGCGGGTCGAGGCGATGCGCGCCCTGGCCTATTATGCCGCAAGCCAGATGGACGTGGCCCACCTTTCCCCGGACGCGGCCGAGGCGAAAAAGGCGCAGGCGCGCGTCGATCTGCTGATCCCGGTGGTGAAGGGCTGGTGCACCGAAAACTCTATCGACATCGCATCGACCGGCGTGCAAGTCCACGGCGGCATGGGCTTCATTGAGGAAACCGGGGCGGCGCAGCATTTCCGCGACGCCCGCATCACCACGATCTACGAAGGCACCACCGCTATCCAAGCCAACGATCTGGTCGGGCGGAAAATCGCTCGCGACGGCGGCGCGGCCGCGCGCGACCTGATCGCCGAAATCGAGGTGACCATGGCAGCGAGCGCCGGGATTCCGGAAGTCGCGGCTCTGGCCAAGGCCTTGTCCGAACCTCTCGCGCATTTCGCAGATTCCGTCGAATGGATCGTAAAAAACAACCCGGCGGCGCCCGCGCGTACGGCGGCGGCGGCGGTCCCCATGCTGCATCTGGCCGGGATCGTCGTCGGTTTCTGGCTGCTGGTGAAACAGGCGTCCGTGGCGGCGCAAGGCTTGAGCGCGGGCGAGGGCGATCCTGCTTTTCTCAAGGGAAAGCTGGCCTATGCGCGCTTTTTCGCGACGCAGATCCTGCCCCGTACGCAGGCGCTGTTCCGCGCCATCACGCAAGGCTCCGAGGATGTGGAAAGCTTCGATCCGGCGCTGCTTGCCGGCTAAAGCCAAGGCCGTTAATCATTTCTTAAGAAACTTATCGCTTTTCGGCCCCGCGCGCCTATGATTTGCTGTGAAAACACGACTTTTCACAGTGCGCGGAGTCGATCCTATGAAAATTACAGTCGATATAGACTGCACACCGGCCGAGGCGCGCGCCTTCATGGGTCTTCCGGACTTCGAACCGATGCAGAAACGTGCGATGGAGGAGATCGAAAAGCGGATGATGGACTCCCTGGAGCGCTATTCTCCGGAAGCCCTGCTGAAAATGTGGATGACGCCAGGGTCCACCGATTGGCTCGGCGATCTTATGCGCCAGGGCCGTAAATGATTTTACGCAAGCAATTCTGCGCGGTTACTTGTTGATGACCGCCGCGCCGGTGAGGCAGGCGACCTCGTCCTGCGAACCGGTTCCTCCCGAGCAGCCGATGGCGCCGATCAGCTTGCCATCCTCGATCAAGGGAATGCCGCCGCGCGAAGCGATGAGGCCATCAAGCGTAGTGATATATTTGTAATCCGATTTTTGTAAGGAATCCTCAAAGGCTCGTGTGGGCCGGCGGAAGGTCGCCGCCGCCCGCGCCTTGTGTTCGGAGATGCTGATCGAGGCCAATTGCGCGCCATCCATCCGCGCAAAGGCGACGAGATTGGCGCCGGAATCGACCACCGCTATGTTCAGCGACCAGCCGCGTTTTTCCGCCTCGGCCGCTGCGGCGGCGATCGCGGCCTGCGCGCGCGCCAGCGAAATCGGCGCCCCATAGGGCGTGCTGAATGGCATTTTTTCCGGTATGGCGTCGAGCGGATAGGCCGGTGGGACTGGTTGCTGCGCGAAGCAGGAGCCGAGGGTGCAGGACACGGCTGCAAGGAAAGAACTTGTCCCGAGTTTGCACATGTGACCTCCCGCAAAAATGTGTTTTGACATTAACGCCGATCACAGCGCCGAGTTCAAGAGAAGTCCGGCCCTGAGATAGCGGCTGGGGTCGACGGCAACGCCGTCCGTCCGCACTTCGTAATGCAGATGGGGACCGGTAGAGCGTCCGGTCGAGCCGATTTCGCCCACCACGGCGCCGGCCTCAACCCACTGTCCTTCCTCGACCGCGATCTGCGACAAATGGCCGTAACGGGTGGCGAGGCCGGCGCCATGATCGATTTCGACGAGGTTGCCATAGCCGCCGCTGGGGCCGGCGAGGACGACACGGCCGGCGGCGGTGGCGCGGACCGGATCGCCGGTGTCGCCGCGCAGATCCATTCCGGAGTGCAGGGCCGGGCGGCCAAGGAAGGGATCGGTGCGAAAGCCGAAGCTCGAGGTCACGTCGAGCGGGCCGAACAGTGGTTGGCGCAGAGGTGCGTAGGACAGGGCGCCGCGGAGGCCGTCGATAGCGGCAAGGCTCTGGCTGACGCCTGCATAGGCGCGCTCGAAAGCGTCCGCGCCGACGGGCGCCGGCTCGAACGGCCCCCCTACGCCGGAGCCCGCTTTTCCCGGGCGCCGGCTGGCGGCGTGGCGCAGCAGTCGGTCGACTGGCAAGTTGGCTTCGTCGAAGGCGCGAAGCAGGCGCTCGGCTTTGGCGGCGAGGGGCGCGCGCAAATTTTCGAGGGCGGCGATCTGTCCCTGCTCGATGCTGTCGAAATTGCTCGCGAGATCGCGCAGTTTTCTCTCCGGCGTGATTGTATCGACGTTTTCGCTCAGGTCCTCGCCCGACGGGTCGAGAGGCTGGGGGCCGCGCAGGTCGAAGCCGGCCGGCGCCGGTTTGGCGATTTTAACGGCGAGAGCCGGTTTGGCGGCCGGCGGCGCAGGGACGTGGCGGACCGCGATGCTCGTCGCGGCGGGATCAAGTCTAGCCGCCTCGGCGGCAGGATATATCTGGGCTGCGAGGGCGCTCACCTGGGCAGTGTGTATTTCGAGCCGCGCCTGCCGCCCCGCCAGGTCCGCCACCCGCGCCTGAAGCGCGCGCCGGTCCTGTATTCTTTGCGACGCATCTACCTCGATCTGGGAGCGCAGTGCGCCAATGCGCTCCTCATAGGCCGCTTGCATCCGCGCTTGCCCCCGTATCAAGGATGCGAGCATGTCGTCGCGAAATATCGAATAGAATCCCACGCCCAGGCAGGAGACAAGAATCAGCGGAATGAAGCCGAACACGGCGACACCCAGCGCCGGATGCAGAGCCAGTTCGCGGCGGAAATTTCGATAAGTGAAATCAATCCTTATTCGAGAACGCACGGGCTCCGAATCTCTTGCGCGCATCTTCCATAATCCTCCGACGGAAGATTTACGCTGACATGGTTAATGTTTCGCCAAGAACGCAACCTGCGGTTACAATTGTCGCGCCGCTGCGAGCACTTCCTCGGCATGGCCGGGCACCTTGACCTTGCGCCAGGTGCGGGCGACGCGCCCATCGGCGCCAATCAGGAAGGTCGTGCGTTCGACGCCCATATACTTGCGGCCATACATGCTTTTCTCGACCCACACGCCATAGGCTTCGAGCATCTGTTTCGATTCGTCGGCGAGGAGCGGGAAAGAAAGCTCGTATTTTTGGCGGAACTTGTCGTGTTTCTTCACCGGATCAGGCGAGGCGCCGACAATGGCGGTCCCGGCCGCGGCGAAATCGCCCGTGAGGCCGTTGAAGGCGATGGCTTCGGCTGTGCAGCCGGAAGTATCGTCCTTCGGATAGAAATAGAGTACGAGCTTCTTCCCCTTGAAATCGGCGAGCGTCAGGAAGCCTTCGCCGTCGCGGGGCAGCTTGAAATCCGGGGCGGCATCGCCCGCTTGCAATGTGTCGGCCATCGGCCTTCCTTTCGTCGCAAATGCAAGGCATTCGAGCGACTTCATTGCGTCGCCCGCCAGCTTGAGCCAGAACCCTGCGGCAGCCTACAATAAACGTCGATTCGCCGGGCTCCGCAAAGCGCCAAATATTTTTCAACTGAGAGGAAAGCGGACCCCTTGGCCGAAACGCCCGACCCAGAACCTGAAGTTCAGCCGCTGCGTTGCAGGCGGCGGCGCTGGCGAGCGCATCACGCCGCTGGCGCCGGCTTGTCGCTGTTGCTGTTGGCGCTGATTTGCGGCATGGGCCTGTCCGTCGCGGTTTTGGCCATCGGAAAGCTCAATCTCGACACCCTCAAGCCGTTCCTGACCTCGGCGCTGCAACAGAAACTTGGACCGGCCTATCGCCTGGAAATCGGTGGCATGGCTATCGAGCGCCAGGATCATGGGCTGGCGCTGGCCCTCAACGGTTTCAATGTCAGCCGCACCGACGGGCGACGGATCTTAACCGCGCCGAAAGCCGACCTGATCTTCGATCCTTTGTCGCTACTGACCGGAAGCATCAAGCCGTCGCGCGTGGAACTGGAGGATGTTCACGTCGAACTGCTGATCCGGCCCGACGGAGGCATCGATATCAATGCTGGCGACGAAACGGCCTCCGAAGCGACGCCGTCGGAAAAACCTTTCGCTCCGCCCGACCAGACCTCGATGCCGCCGCCGGCCTCCGCTCCAACTCCGCCGCCCCGTGCAAAGGTCATGCGGCAAGCGGGGGAAGCAATCAATGCCATTTTTGACGTCGCAGCCGGCGGCGACAGCCCGATCGCCATGCTCGATCATTTCGGCGTAAGGCGGGGCCGGCTCATCTTCGACGATCTGGCGGCGGGCCAGATGCGCAGTTTCGACGATTTAGAATTTTCGCTCGATCGCAAGCGTCTATCCGGGCGAGGAATAGCCCAGGTCGCGATTGCCGCGCGAGGGCCGAGCGGCCGCTGGAGCGTGAAGGGCGCCGCTCGGGGCTCGCGGGGCGAGCCCCATGACCTGTCCTTCGAGGCCAGCGGCTTTTCCATCGACGAAATCGCGCTGCTCGCTGGGAAAACCTCGCTGCCGGTCGATTCCGACATTCCTCTGTCGCTCAAGGCCGAGGCCTCCTTCGCCGCCGGCGGCCATGTCATCGAAGCCAACGCCCGGGTGGCGCTGGGTGAAGGTTTCTGGCGCTTCGACGACCCGGATTTTCCGCCGGTTTTTCTCGACGAGCTTTTCGCCGCAGCCCATTGGGACGGCGCCAATCATCGCGCCGTGATCGAACAGGCGCAGATTTTCTCCGGTCCGACGCGTTTCTTCCTCTATGGCTCGATCACGCCCCCAGCGAGCGACGCCGCCGCCTGGAGCCTCGCCTTCAAGGCCACCGAGCCGGGAATCATCGGCCCGGACCGCGCTGGCGAGAAGCCGGTGACGATTTCCTCCTTTCACGGCGAATTGAATCTCGATTTGCCCAACAAGATATTGAATGTTGCGCGGATCGAGGCGAGCGGGCCGGAAGTTTCGGTCGCCATGCAGGGATCGATCGACTGGGTCGAGGGCGCACATGTGCGGCTGGGAATTGCAGCCGGCAAGATGACGGCGGCCGGAGTGCTGGCGGTCTGGCCCAATGCCGCCGGGGCGCCGGTGCGCGGCTGGGTCGGCGATCATTTGCTCGGGGGGACCTTGGAAAGCGCCCGCATGGCGATCGATCTCGACGATCTCGATCTTCGCATGATGCGGGCGCAACATGCGCCGATGGATGACCGCATCGCCATCGATTATGCGTTCAATGACGCCAATTTCACCTTCCTCAACGACGCGCCGCCAATCCTCGGCCTTAACGGGCAGGGCCATTCGACCGGCCGCGCCTCGCGCATTACTGGAAGCGGCGCGGGCATTGAGGCGGAGCCCGGGCGGCGGATCGACCTGTCGGACGGCGTGTTTTCCATGCCCGATCTCGAAACCAAACCCAATGCCTTGAGCGTTTCCGCGCGGGGCAGGGGATCGTTGGAGGCGCTCGGCGAATTGCTGGCCAAGCCAGGTTTCGCCAAGGTGGCCAGCCTGCCGCTCGATCCGAAAACCACCAGGGGGCTGTTCGACGCCAATTTCACCTATCGCACCAAGCTGACGCACGTTTATGACCCGTCGCTCGCGAGTCTCGACGTTAACGGAAAAGTCGAGAATTTCTCTGCGGAACATCTGGTCGGCAAGGAAAAGCTCGAACAGGCTACGCTCGCCGTCAGCCTCGAAGGCGGCGTCACCCGCGTCACCGGCACGGGCAAGCTTTTCGGCGCGCCGGCGACGCTTGAGATGAACCGCAAGGGCTCGGAGCCGCCGGTGGGCAATATCGTCTTCAGTCTCGACGAGGCGGGACGCGCGAAGGCGGGACTGAATTTCGGCGCCTCTATCACCGGGCCGGTGGCGGTGAAGGTCTTTGGTGAGGTGGGGCAGGTACCCCCCCAAGCACAGGTCGAACTCGATCTTTCCCGCGCCGGCCTGATCTATCCTGTACCGGGCCTCTACAAGCCGGCAGGGCGTCCAGGCAAGGCGACATTCGCCTATCGCGAGGATGATCGCGGCGGCGCATTTCTCGACCAGATTGTGTTCGAAGGCTCCGGCCCTTCCGCGCGTGGCTCGATGCAACTTTCGCCCGAAGGCACGGTGACCGCGGCCAAATTCCCGCAGATCAAGTTTTCGCCCGGCGACAATCTCGAAGTCGAAGCCTCCAGAACCGCCGACATCTTGAAAATCAACGCGCGGGGAGCGGCGATCGACGCGCGGCCTTTTCTCAAGAACCTGTCGGCGAACGCTGGTGGTGATTCGAGCGATTTCGACCTGACCCTGAACGCCACTTTAATGTCGGGCGCGAATCGCCAGATCGTGTCCAACGCCGATCTGAGGGTCGTACGGAAATCCGGCCAATACCAGACGCTGAACATGGCCGGCAAGCTCGGCGGCGATTCCCTGCAAGCTACTCTTAGCCGCCCCGACGCAGGGCCGCCTCTGCTGCGCGTCGCCAGTTCCGACGCCGGCGCCCTGCTTGGCTTTATTGACATCTACAGTCACATGGACGGCGGAAAACTGAACTCTGCCCTGCGACTTTCCGATGGCGGCGGCCTATCCGGAACACTGGAAATCGAGAAATTCGTACTGCGCGGCGAGCCGGCTATGCGGAGTTTCATCACCTCGCCCAATGCCGAACCGATCACCTCCAAGGTCAAGATCGATCCGAACTCCGTCGCCTTCTCCCGCCTATACGCCATGCTCGACAAGAAAAACGGCCGCTTGACCATCCAGGACGGCACGATTTCCAGCCCTTCGATAGGCTCGACGCTCGAAGGCTGGGTCGATTTCGACCGCGACGCCCTTGATCTTACCGGCGTATTCGTTCCGGCATATGGGGTGAACAACCTGTTCGGCCAGTTGCCAGTGATCGGCATTCTCGCCGGCGGCTCGCAGGAAGGGCTCATCGGCTTGAATTATCGCGTCGCCGGGAAAATCACAGCGCCAGTGCTGACGGTCAATCCGCTATCAGCCATAGCGCCAGGTTTTCTGCGCAAGATTTTCGGCGTGCTGCCGCCGTTTGGACCGCTGTGAAGAAAAGCTGACGAAAGCTTTAATTCAATTTTATTGCCGGCCACGCTGTGTCAAAACAGCCATCGGGTTTTGCTGGTCCAGCGCCTCTGTTATCGACAGGTGATTTTCGATGCAGACGGGAGCCGATACCGAAGAAGAAGTCCATCGCCTTTCTTTTGGCCGCGCCTTTTCCGAACTTGGCCAGCCCTGTCGCTGGGACGAGGCGCTATATGTCGACATCCTGCACTGACCAACGGTAAGGTCGTTGGAATTGCAGGTCTGGAGCAGCTCATTCGGCCGGCTTGGCGCCCTTGATCCGCACCGGGCGGAGCAGGAAAGACGGAACGTGGTCGCCGAGGCCAATCACCGGCGGATCATCGTCCACTTTTTGCCCGCCGCGACGCGACCTTTGCGCGTCGCGCGAAAAATCCCGGCCATCGCGGCCGCCGTTACGCGGCTGCCGCGCCTCCGCCTCGACGACGGGTTGCGAACGTTCGGCGCGTTCAGGACGCTCAACACGCTCCGGCCGCTCGGCCCGTTCGGGACGCTCCGCCGCGCGCTCAGGACGCGGTCCCCGTGTTGCAGGCGGGCGTCCGCCGCGCCGCGAGGATGGGCCCGAGCGATCGCCGTGACGCGAGCTGCGTTCGCGGTCGCGCTCGGTATATTGCGGTTCGGTCAGGTCTTCCAACCGGGGGCCGAGCCAATCGATCTTGCGCTTGATCAGATCCTCGATCTGCGAAACATATTTGCCGTCTTCGCGGGTGACGATCGTGAACGAGGCGCCGGAGCGCCCGGCGCGGCCCGTGCGGCCGATGCGATGGACGTAATCCTCCGAATGGGTCGGCACGTCGAAATTGAAGACATGGCTGACGTCGGGGATGTCGAGGCCGCGCGCCGCGACATCGGAACAGACCAATATGTCCACCGCGCCGTTCTTGAAGGCGTCGAGCGAGGCCATGCGGGCGCTCTGATCCATGTCGCCGTGCAGGCAACCAACTGGAAAACCATGTTTTTCAAGGCTCTTGTGAACAATGGCGACGTCGCGCTTGCGGTTGCAGAAGACGATGGCGTTCTTCAAGCCCTCGGCGTCGCGCAAAAGCCGGCGAAGAGTCTCGCGTTTGTCGCCGCCGCCATGCGAGGCTACCAACGACTGGACGATGGTCTCTGCGGTGGTGGCGGCGCGGGCGACTTCGACCCGGGCGGGATTATGCAGGAATTGCTCGGTCAGCCGAGTGATTTCCGGTGGCATGGTCGCCGAGAAGAACAGGGTCTGCCGGGTGAAGGGCACCATTTTGCAGATTTTCTCGATATCCGGGATGAATCCCATGTCGAGCATGCGGTCGGCCTCGTCGATGACGAGAATCTCGATGCCGCTGAGAAGCAGCTTGCCGCGTTCAAAGAAGTCGAGCAGACGGCCTGGCGTGGCGATCAGCACGTCGGCTCCACGCATGATCTTTGTTTCCTGGTCCGCGAAGGAGACGCCGCCGATTAATAGGGCAACGTTCAGTTTGTGCTGCGATCCATATTTGACGAAAGCTTCCTCGACCTGCGCCGCAAGTTCGCGCGTCGGCTCCAGGATCAGCGTGCGTGGCACGCGGGCGCGGGCGCGACCCTGTTCCAACTGACACAGCATGGGAAGGACGAAGGCGGCGGTCTTGCCGGTGCCGGTCTGGGCTATCCCCAGGATATCGCGGCCGGTGAGGGCGAAAGGAATGGCCTGCGCCTGAATGGGCGTCGGGGTGGTGTAGCCTGAGGCTTCGACGGCGCGCAGCACTTTTTCGCTGAGGCCGAGTTCGGTAAATTGCATTAAATGTCCCAATAGCGGGTTTGATGAAAGCGGCTTGAACTTCGGATCGCGTCTGGCGGAAGCATGAACGGTTGCCGGCCGCGTGAAACGGCGGCCAAATCCACCCCCCGCATCGAAATCGACTGATTCCGATTCGATCAATACGCCGTTCAAGCACGGCGGGCGCGCGCGAATCCCAAGACGCCGCGCGGACCATCAGGCCAAGCGGAATCGATGTCAATGAAATTCTGAAAGAAATGCTTAATTCTGGCCGCAGGGATTAACCGCGACCGACGACGCGCGGGGCGAAATCGTCGCCGTGGCGGTGTGGTCGACGGCCATATGCTTTTCCGCGCTGGCCCAGGACATTTTGGGGAGTTCGCCGTTTTGCGCCATTTGGTCCATGCCATGCGCGCCGAGCACGCAGACCAGGGTGACGAGCGCGCAAAACAACGCCAAACGGTCGAGAGCGGGCGAAGATGAAAAACCTGACATGGGACCGCTCCGGAAGTGATGCGATCCCTTGTCCTATATCGCGGTAAAAAGAGCGTTAGCGCAACCGCATCCGCGCCAGAAGGTCGTCGCGCAGCACGAACTGGTGATAGAGCGCGACGAGGACATGGAGGACGACCAAGGCGATCAGGATATTGGCCAGCAAGCCATGGATTTCAGTGATCTGATGGGCGATGTCGCGGTCGGCTTCGAGCGGCGAGGGAATTTGTAGCACGCCGAAATCGAGCGGTTTTCCGCGGCGGAAAAAAGCGCCCAGCCCGAGCAGCGGGATGAAAACCATCAAAAGATAGAGCAGACCGTGACCGGCGGCGGCGGCTCTACGAAACCACGGCCCCATGCTGTCCGGATAGGGCGGGGCTTTATGTGTCGTCCGCCAGAACAGCCGCAGCGCCACAAGAGCCAGCAGCGCCAGGCCAAAGACCGCGTGAAGGTTGATGATGAAGGGGCGCACCGGCTTGTCGAACAGATCGACGGTCAGCCCGACGGCATAGAGACCGAAAATCATCACGGCGAGTAGCCAGTGCAGAACGATCTGCGTTCGGTCGTAGCTTCGCGGCGCGGCGTCGACGGAAGAATTCATTCTGTTCTCCTGAAATTTCAAAGATCGACCAGATCTGCGGCGGCCGCGAAGGCGGCGCGTTCCTGCAGGAACGCGAAACGCGCCTCAGGCTTGGTCCCCATCAGCCTTTCGACGGAATCCGCGGTTTCCTCACGATCTTCTTCGACGATACCGACTTTCAACAGGGTGCGCTTGCCCGGCTGCATGGTGGTCTCCTTCAGCTGCGCCGGCATCATTTCTCCCAGCCCCTTGAAGCGGCTGATATCGACCTTGCCACGTCCCGAAAACATCGTGCGCAACAGTTCGTCGCGATGGACCTCGTCGCGCGCATAGGCGGTCTTGGCCCCCTGCGTCAGTTTGAACAGCGGCGGCACTGCGAGATAAAGGTGGCCCTGGTCGATCAGCTTGGGCATCTGCCGATAGAAGAACGTGATCAGCAGCGAGGCGATATGGGCGCCGTCGACGTCGGCGTCGGTCATGATAATGATCTTGTCGTAGCGCAGGTCTTCAGCGCGGTATTGGGCGCCGACGCCCACTCCCAACGCCTGGATCAGGTCGCCGAGCTGCTGGTTACCGGCGAGTTTTTCGCGCGTTGCGCTGGCGACGTTCAGGATCTTGCCTCGCAAAGGCAGGATGGCCTGGCTGGCGCGGTCGCGCGCCTGTTTCGCCGAGCCGCCCGCTGAATCGCCTTCGACGATAAATAATTCAGAGCCTTGCGATGAATTATTGGTGCAGTCCGCGAGCTTGCCGGGTAGGCGCAGTTTGCGCGTCGCGCTTTTGCGGGCCACATCTTTTTCGGCGCGGCGGCGCAGGCGCTCCTCGGCGCGTTCGACCGCCCAGTCGAGCAGGCGGCTGGCCTGGGCTGGCGAGCCGGCAAGCCAATGGTCGAAGGCGTCGCGTATGGTGCTTTCGACGATCCGTGAGGCCTCGAGGCTCATCAGCCGGCTCTTGTTCTGACCCTGGAATTCCGGTTCGCGGATGAACACCGAAATCAGCGCGGCGCAGCCGTTCATGATGTCGTCGGTGGTGACGGCGCTCGCGCGTTTGCCCTGGCCGATGCGCTCGGCGTGGTCTTTCAGCGCTCGCAACAGCGCCAGCCGCAGGCCGGATTCATGGGTTCCTCCATCCTGCGTCGGGATGGTGTTGCAATAGGAATGGACGAAACCGTCGTCCTGCGCCAGCCAGGTGACTGCCCATTCCAATGAGCCGTGCCGTTCGGCTTTTTCCACTCTTCCGGTGAAAAACGGCTCGGCTACCAGCTCCTTGCCCTCGATGTCGGCGGCGAGATAGTCTTTCAGCCCGCCGGGGAAATGAAACACCGCCTCGGCCGGGGTCTTTCCGGCGGAGTCGAGCCAGTTTTGCGCGCATTTCCAGCGGATTTCGACGCCGCCGAACAGATAGGCTTTTGCACGCGCCATCTTGAACAGGCGGGCGGGACTGAAGCGGGCGTTTTCTTTAAAGATTTGAGGATCGGCCTTGAAACGCACCCTGGTACCGCGCCGATTGGTGACGCGCCCCACCGTTTCCAGCTTCCCGAGCGGGGCGCCGCGTTCGAAAACCTGGCGATAAAGGGTTTGAGCCCGCGCGACCTCGACTTCCAACCGTTCCGACAGCGCATTGACAACCGAGACGCCGACGCCATGCAGTCCGCCGGAAGTCTGGTAGGCGCCTGAATCGAATTTGCCGCCGGAGTGAAGCGTCGTCATGATCACTTCCAGCGCGGACTTTTTCGGGAATTTGGGGTGTGGATCGACCGGAATGCCACGTCCGTTGTCGGTCACGCAGAGAAAGCCGTCCTCGTCCAGAGCCACGTCGATGCGGGTGGCATGTCCAGCGACCGCCTCGTCCATGGCATTGTCGAG
>NZ_JBKQOU010000055.1:0-18772 GCF_052145335.1 Rhodoblastus sp. | reverse complement strand
GTCGACGCCGACGCCCAGCGCATCATGGACATGTACCGCCGCGCCGGCCGCTCCACCGCCACGGTAAAGGCGCGCACCGTCGAGACCCCCAAGGGCACGGTTGACGTTGTGTTCGACATCAACGAAGGCGAGAAGACCGGCATCAAGCAGATCAATTTTGTCGGCAATCACGTCTATTCATCGTCCAAGCTTGAAGGGATGATGGAGACGACGACGATGAACTTCCTCTCCTTCATCAAAAGCTCGGACGTTTACGATCCCGACAAAATCGCCAAGGACGCCGAGGCGATCCGCCGCTATTACCTGAAGAACGGCTATGCCGACTTCCGCATCATCGGCACCGACGCCGTCTTCGATCCGGCTATCGGCGGCTATGTCCTCACCATTTCGGTCGAGGAAGGCGAGCAATATACGGTCGGCTCGGTGCATGTGGAATCTCATCTGCGCGACGTGTCCGACGCCTCGCTTGAGGGCGATGTCAGCGTCCATGTCGGCGACGTCTACAACGGCGATCAGGTCGAGAAGACGGTCGACCGGTTGACCAAGGCGATCGCCCGGCGCGGTTACGCCTTTACCCAGGTGCATCCGCGCGGCGATCGCGATCCCGCGACCCATACGGTTTCGATCGCTTTCGTCATCGAGGAAGGTCCTCGCGTCTACATCGAGCGCATCAATGTGCGGGGCAATACCGCGACCCGCGATTACGTCATCCGCCGCGAATTCGATATCGGCGAGGGCGACGCCTATAACAAGGCGATGATCGACAAGGCGGAGCGCCGGCTGAATTCGCTCGGCTATTTCAAGAAGGTCAAGATCACCAACGAGGCTGGCTCCGCAGCCGACCGCGTGATCGTCGACGTCGATGTCGAGGAGCAGTCCACCGGCTCCTTCTCGATTTCCGGCGGCTATTCGACCACCGAAGGATTTCTTGCCGAAGTCTCGGTCACCCAGTCCAACTTCCTGGGCAAGGGCGATTACGTCCGCCTGGCGGTGTCGGCCGGCCAGTTGGCCCAGGGCGTCGAGCTGAATTACACCGAGCCCTTCTTCCTCGACCAGCGCCTTGCCGCCGGCTTCGATCTCTACACCAAAATGTCGGACGCCTCCCGCTACGCCTATTATTCGAACTGGGTTTCCGGCGGCACCATCCGTTTCGGCATTCCGATCACCGACCAGATCACGCTCGGACCGCGCTATACTGCGTATAATTCGCGTCTGACGATCCCGAATTCGTCGAGCCAGCCCTATAACGACTGTACCTATCCGATCAACGGCACCACGCCGGGCACCCCGGGCGCGCTGCCGGTCGACACCGCGACCGGACAGGTCAGCTGTCTTTCCAACGGCGAAGCGTCGGTGGCTTTGAAGCAGGCGCAGGGCGACTGGGTGACGTCGATGATCGGCTACACCTTGTCGTATAATTCGCTGGACAATCCGCGCGACCCGCATGGCGGCATTCGCGCCGACCTGAAGCAGGACTTCGCCGGCGTTGGCGGCAATTCCGATTTCTTGCGCACCACGGTCGACATTCGCGGCTATCACGAGCTCTATTTCGACAATGTCGTCGGCATAGCGCGCGCGCAGGCGGGCGACATCCAGCCCTTCGGCAACCAGCCTTTGCGCATCGTCGACAATTTCAACCTCGGCCAGTCGCTGGTCCGTGGTTTCGCTCCGGGCGGCATCGGCCCGCGCGACATCACCAACGCGACCAGCAACAACAACGGCAACGCGCTCGGCGGCACCAAATTCTTCGGCGGCTCGCTGGAAGCGCAATCCCCGATCTGGGGCCTGCCGAAGGACCTGGGCCTGAAACTGGCGGTGTTCGCCGACGCCGGCACCTTGTACGACTACCGCGGCGCGACCAATTTCGGCACCTATCTCGGCTATTCCGCCGGTCAGGCCACCTCCTGCACCTATATGAACAACAATACGCCGCAGGGAGCGCCGAAGCAGACCTTTGCCGCCAATGGCGTTCCGATCCAGCAGAGCCCCTGCATCAATATCGGCGGCAACGAGGCTTTCAATCTGCGTTCGTCGGTCGGCGTTGGCCTGATCTGGGCCTCGCCGATGGGTCCGATCCGTTTCAACTACTCTTTTGTGCTCAGCAAGCAGACCTCGGACGTGACGCAGGCGTTCAGCTTCTCCGGCGGCGCGCAATTCTGATATTGGCCGACACAACGATTTGGGCGCGGCCGCAAGCCGCGCCCTTTTCATATCCGCGCCCAGTCGGAACGTGAGTTGAGATATCCAGCGCAACATACTGCTTTGACCTTGAAAATCGTTGCATCCCCGGACGCCGGAGCGCCGCAATGGACGAAATGAAGTTTTTTCGCCGGATCCTGTCGCCGACCCTGGCGGAAATTGTCGAATGGACCGGGGCCAAGCCGGCGCCCGACGTCGATCTGGCTCAGACAATCGTCGATGTCGCTCCCCTCGACCGGGCGAGGCCCGGCGACCTGGTCTTTCTCGACAATCCCAAATATGTCGGGCAATTGGCGCAGACCCGCGCCACGGCCTGCCTGATCGGCGAGAAATACGCCGACCGCGCGCCGAAAGGCGTCGCCGCTCTGGTGGTTCGCGAACCCTATCGCGCCTGCGCCCTGGTCACGGCGAGGCTCTATCCCGACGCCGCGCGGCCGGGGTCGCTGTTCGACGCCCACGGCGTGTCGCCGGGCGCCAACGTCCATCCGTCGGCGCTGCTCGAGGCCGGCGTCATCGTCGATCCCGGCGCGGTGATCGGACCCCGCGCGGAAATCGGAGCGGGAGCGGTGATCGGCCCCAATGCGGTGATCGGCCCGGATGTGCGGATTGGACGGATGAGCGCTGTCGGCGCCGGCGCGACCGTGTGCAACGCGCTGATCGGCGACCGCGTCATCGTCCATTCCGGCGTGCGGATCGGCCAGGACGGTTTCGGCTTCGCCATGAGCCCGCGCGGCCATCTGAAAGTGCCGCAGATCGGCCGCGTCATCATTCAGGACGATGTCGAGATCGGCGCCAATTCAACCATCGATCGCGGCGCCAATCGCGACACCATCATTGGAGAAGGGACCAAGATCGATAATCTGGTGCAGATCGCCCATAATGTGGTGATTGGCCGTCATTGCGTTATCGTCAGCCAGGTCGGCATATCGGGCTCGACCGAATTGGGCGATTTCGTCGTCGCCGGCGGCCAAGCCGGCATTACCGGCCATTTGCGCATCGGCATGGGAGCGCAGATCGCAGCGCAATCCGGCGTGATGGCTGATGTCGATCCGGGCGCGAAGATCGGCGGTTCGCCGGCCAAAAACGCCCGTGACTGGCTCAAAGGCGTCGCGGCGCTTGACCGCATGGTCAAGAGGGGAGCGGGCAGGCCAGAGTGATTTTATTCTGGCTTTCGGCGCCATTCTGTCGTTAAAGCCGAGTGCAAAAATATTTCCTCTCCGATTTGAGAGCGAGTCGCCACGGAAGGCAGATATGACGGCCACGACCAGCACTTTGGAAACGATCGATATTCAGCGTCTGATGCAGTTATTGCCGCATCGCTACCCGTTTCTGCTGGTTGATCGCATTGTTCAAGCGCGCGGCGACGAATTCGGCATCGGTATCAAGAACGTCACCATCAACGAACCGCAATTCACCGGCCATTTTCCGGATAAGCCTGTGTTTCCCGGGGTTTTGTTGATCGAGGCGATGGCGCAGACGGCCGGTGCGCTCTGCGTCAATTCGCGGTTGGGCGGCGCGAAACCGCCTTTGGTTTATTTCATGACCATCGACAAGGCGAAATTCCGCAAGCCGGTCGAGCCGGGCGACCGCGTCGAGTTCCACATGACCCGCCTGAACCAGCGGCGTAATATCTGGTGGTACCAGGGCCGGGCGATGGTCGATGGCGTCCTGGTCGCCGAGGCTGAAATCAGCGCCATGATTCTCTCTGAAACGCCCGAAAAACAGCAGGGCTGACGATGGTTTTGCAAGACGCGCGCATTCACGCCAGCGCCATGATCGAAGATGGCGCCAAGATTGGCGAGGGCGTTGAAATCGGCCCCTTTTGCCATATCGGCCCTCAGGTTGAACTCGGGGACGGGGTGAAACTGAAATCCCATGTCGTCGTCGCCGGCCGCACGAAGATCGGTCCGCGCACCAGGATTTTTCCCTTCGCGTCGCTCGGACACGAACCGCAGGATCTCAAATATCGCGGCGAGGATTCGACCTTGACCGTTGGCGCCGATTGCCTGATCCGCGAGGGCGTGACGATGAACCCCGGCACTTTGGGCGGGCGGCTGGAGACGATTGTCGGAGACCGCTGCGCCTTTCTCGCCAATTCCCACGTCGGCCACGATTGCATTATCGGCCACGACTGCGTTTTTTCCAATAATGTCATGCTCGCCGGCCACGTCACAATGGGCGATTTCGTCATTTGCGGCGGCGGTTCGGCCATCGTGCAATACGCCCGCATCGGCTCGCACGCCTTTGTCAGCGGCATGACCGGCATCGGCGCCGATCTCATTCCCTTCGGTCTTGCTTTCGGCAATCGCGGCTATCTGATGGGCCTCAATCTGATCGGGCTGAAGCGGCGCAATTTTTCCCGCGAACAGATCCATGAATTGCGACGCGCCTATCGCGCGCTTTTCGCGCCGGAAGGCACGCTCAAGGAGCGGATGGAGGATGTCGCGGAGGAATTCGTCGGTAATGCCGAAGTCAATGAGATCCTCGATTTCATCCGCGCCGGCGGCGACAAGCAGTTCTGCGTGCCGGAATTCGGGAAAGACGTGGCGTGAGCGGCAAAGTCGCCCTCATTTGCGGCGGCGGCCAGTTTCCCCTCGTCGCCGCCCGCGCGGCCCAGGCCAGCGGGCGGGAAGTATTTCTGCTCGGGTTGCGCGGGATCGCCAGCCGGGACATCGAGAATTTTCCGCATGTATGGCTCGGCATCGGTCAATTGGGGCAGGGCTTTCGCGAAATTTCTGCGCGCGAAATCCGGGATATCTGCTTGATCGGCAGCCTTAGCCGCCCGGAGTTTTCCGACTTGCGCCTCGATTGGGGCGGGATCAAGCGCCTGCCGGAAATCATCCGAATGTTCGCCGGTGGCGACGATCACATCTTGAAGGGGGTGATAGGCCTGTTCGAGCGCGAGGGATTTTCGGTCGTCGGCGTCGATTCCTTCGCCCCCGCACTGCTCGCAGGCATTGGCGCGATGAACGCTTTGCCCTTTCCCGACGATCTGGCGGAAGATCTTGCACTCGGGCGGAAATGCCTTGGCGATCTGTCGGCCCATGACTGCGGCCAGGCTTTGGTCGTCGCAGGACGGCGCATCATCGCCATCGAGGCGGTGGAAGGCACCGACGCCATGCTCGATCGAGTCACTCAATTGCGGGAGCAGCGCCGCTGGCGGCCCAAGGGCCCAGCGGGCCTTCTGGTCAAGGCGCCGAAACAAGGCCAGGATCTGCGCGTCGATCTGCCCGCCATCGGTCCGCAAACCGTGGCCGCGGCGGCGCGCGCCGGCCTGCGCGGCCTCGCGGTGGCGGCAGGCAAGGTTCTGATCCTCGAACGCGCCAGCGTCGCCGCGGAAGCTGAAAAGGCCGGGCTGTTCCTGTTCGGCTTTACGGCGGATGCGTCATGAAGCTGTATGTCATCGCCGGCGAGGCCTCCGGCGACCAATTGGGCTACAAACTGATCCGCGCCTTGCGGGCGAAAAATCCCGGCGTCGAGATTTGCGGCGTCGGCGGCGAGGCGATGACCCGTGAAAATTTCACCAGCCTGTTTCCGATGAGCGACATTGCGGTCATGGGCGTCATGCCGGTGATCGCGCATTTGCCGACCTTGCTGGCGCGCATCGACCAGACCGTGAAGGCGGTGGTTGCGGCCAGGCCCGACGCCCTGATCCTGATTGACAGCCCGGATTTTACCCATCGCGTGGCGCGTCGTGTGCGCAAAATCCTGCCGAGCCTTAGAGTGATCGATTATGTCAGTCCGACTGTCTGGGCCTGGCGGCCGGGGCGGGCGAAGGAAATGCGCGCCTATATCGATCTTGTTCTGGCGCTGCTGCCGTTCGAGCCGGCTGCGCATGAACGGCTCGGCGGCCCGCGCTGCATCTATGTCGGCCATCCGCTGATCGAAAGGCTCGACGATTTTCGAGGCGACGACGTCGCAAAGCAAGACGGGCCGGTGCTGGTGCTACCAGGTTCGCGCGGCTCAGTGCTCGCCCGCATGGGTTCGGCCTTTGGCGGAGCGCTGGCGAAGCTGGACGTGATGCGCCCAGGACTGGACTATGTCCTGCCCGCCGCAGCTCCGATCGAGGCGCGCGTTCGCGCCATGATCGAGGACTGGGAGGTCAAGCCACGGCTGGCTTTGGGCGAAAATGAAAAACTGGCCGCTTTTCGCGCCGCCCGGGCCGCGCTCGCCGCCTCCGGCACGGTGACTTTGGAACTGGCTCTGTCGCGTACGCCGACCATCGTCGCCTATCGGGTGCCAAAGTTCGAGGAATTCGTCGCCCGGCGGTTGATCCAGACATCGACTATCGTCTTGCCGAATCTGATTCTTGGCGAAAACGCCTTCCCGGAATATTTGCAGGAACAGGCGAAGCCCGAGCCGCTCGCCGCCGCTTTGGCGGGTATCGTGGATGATTCGGACGAGCGCCGCCGCCAACTTGCGGCGTTGGATCTGCTGAAGGCCAGGATGCTGCTCCCCCACGGCGCCCAGCCAAGCGAAAGAGCAGCTCAGGCGATTATAGAGCTAGTCTCTTTAACCTGATGTAATTGAGGCGCTTTCGACGAGAGCGGAGCGAAGCTTTCAGCTTTGCCACCGACTGCATCCTCTTTTTTGCGTCTCCGCTCGCTATGACGCGGCGAATGCAGCGGTCACTTCGGGTTGAAAATCACCAGCGTTTTCTTGCCAAACGTCGCCAGCACCATCACCTGAGCCTTGGCCGAACCGATCTGAGGGTTGTACCTCAGATAGGGTGTGTTGGGATTTTCGTTTGACGCCATGCCATGTGCGTCGTCGCCGAGGCAGGCTTCCACCGTCGCCTTGAGGTCGGCGAGGCTCAATTTGTCGGCCTGGCAAGAATAGGAAATCTCGTTCAGCTTTTTCTTTTCCAGAATTGCGCAGGTTCCAAACAACGGCACCGAGACGCCGTAAATGGCTTTGGTCTCGTCATCGCTCCGGCTTTCGCCGCGCAAGGCTGCGAAACCGGCTCCGGCGGTGGCGATCGTCTGTTTGAAGGCGGGGCAATCGAAAGCCTGGTCATTGACCGGCCCCGATTCCGGCGACTTGTCGGAGACGCCCCGCTCCTCGACCCCGGGGGCCTGCGCCCAGGCGCCGCCAGCAGTAAAAAGGATGGCGCCGCCAGCCGTAAAAAGGATGGCGCCGCCAGCCAGAAAAAAGGCGGCGAAAGCAACAAAAGCCGTCCCGCTTGCGCGGGACGGTTCAAAGAGTGTCACTCTGCGAGCTTTCGAGCTCAACGTTCGCCCATTTTCACATATTCGCGCTGCGGCGCGCCGGTATAGAGCTGGCGCGGACGGCCGATCTTCTGATGCGGGTCCTCGATCATTTCCTTCCACTGGGCGATCCAGCCGACGGTGCGGGCGAGGGCGAACAGCACGGTGAACATCGAGACCGGGAAGCCCATGGCCTTCAGGGTGATGCCGGAATAGAAGTCGATGTTCGGATAAAGCTTGCGCTCGACGAAATATTCGTCGTGCAAGGCGATCCGCTCCAGTTCCACCGCCACGTCGAGCAGCGGATCGTCCTTGATGCCCAGTTCATTCAGCACTTCGTGGCAGGTGCGCTGCATGATTTTCGCGCGCGGATCGTAGTTCTTGTACACGCGATGGCCGAAACCCATCAGGCGGAACGGATCGTCCTTGTCCTTGGCCTTGGCGATATATTTGGGAATATTTTCAACCGAGCCGATTTCCCCGAGCATTTTCAGCGCCGCCTCGTTGGCGCCGCCATGCGCGGGACCCCACAGGCAAGCGATGCCGGCGGCGATACAGGCGAAGGGATTGGCGCCCGAGGAGCCAGCCAGGCGCACCGTTGAGGTCGAGGCGTTCTGCTCGTGATCGGCATGGAGGATGAAGATCCGATCGAGCGCGCGCGACAGGATCGGATTGACCTTGTATTCCTCGCAAGGGACGGCGAAGCACATGCGCAGGAAGTTCGACGTATAGTCGAGATCGTTCTTCGGGAAGATGAACGGCTGGCCGATCGAGTATTTATAGGCCATGGCCGCCATGGTCGGCATTTTGGCGATGATGCGCATGGTGGCGATCACGCGCTGCTGCGGATCCGAAATGTCGGTCGAGTCATGATAGAAGGCCGACAGCGCGCCGACGCAGGCCACCATGACCGACATCGGATGGGCGTCGCGGCGGAAGCCGGAGAAGAATCTCGCCATCTGCTCGTGCACCATGGTGTGGCGCGTGATGCGATAGTCGAAGTCAGCTTTTTGCGCAGGCGTAGGCAATTCGCCATAGAGCAGCAGGTAGCAGGTCTCGAGGAAGTCGCCATCTTCGGCGAGCTGCTCGATCGGATAGCCGCGATACAGCAGCACGCCGGCGTCGCCGTCGATATAGGTGATTTTCGACTCGCAGCTGGCGGTCGAAGTGAAGCCAGGGTCGTAAGTGAACATGTCGGTCTGGGCGTAAAGCTTGCCGATATCCACCACCGCCGGCCCGATGGAGCCATGCCTGACCGGCATGTCGACCGTTTTGTCGCCGAGTTGGAACTTGCCCGTTTCACTCATGAGAACCGCCTTTTCGCTGAAGCGTTCGACCCGCGTTTCGCCACAGATACACGATCCCCGAAAGGCCGAAAAATGCAGTGAAATCGCGTCAAATTGTGCGCCGCAAATGACTAGCTGATTGTCGGCGGCGGTTCAAGATGACGGTTTGTTAAACGATAGGGGCGCCGCGCTTCCTGCAGAGGGGAAAATAGCTGTTTTCCGCCGTAAACCGCCGTTTCACGCCGAAGCGTCGACGATGCGGCCGAGACTTTCTTCGCGGCCGAGCGTTTCAAGCACGTCGAAAATGCCGGGCGAGGTCGAGCGGCCGGTGAGCGCGGCCCGCAGGGGCTGCGCGACCTGGCCGAGCTTGGCGCCGGATTCGGCGACATAAGCGCGAACGACCGCCTCCGCCTCCGCCGCCTTCCAGTCGGGAAGGGCGTCGAGACGCGGCGCCAGGGCGGCGAGATGGGCGCGGCCCTCGGGGTTCAGGATCTGGGTCGCCTTATCGTCATAGGAGAGCGGCCGCTCGGCGAACAGGAATTGCGCGCCATCGAGCAGTTCGATCAGGGTTTTGGCGCGTTCTTTCAAGCCGGGCAGGGCACTGGCCAACTGGGCCGTCTTGTGATCGTCGAGTTTCTCCGCCAGCTCCGGGCCGCCGGGCAGATAGGGCAGGGAGGCGATCAGCTGCGCCAAAAGAGCATCGTCAGGCATGGCGCGCAAAAAATGGCCGTTCATGTTCTCCAGTTTGGCGAAATCGAATCGCGCGGGGGAACGATGCACCTGGGCGAGGGAAAAAGCCTCAATCAGCTCCTGGGTCGAAAAAAACTCCCGGTCGCCCTGGCTCCAGCCAAGCCGCGCCAGATAGTTTCGCAAGGCGTCGGGGAGGTAGCCCATGGCGCGATAGGCGTCGACGCCGAGCGCACCGTGGCGCTTGGACATTTTGGCGCCGTCTGGCCCGTGGATCAGCGGAATATGCGCCCAGTCCGGCGCGGTCCAGCCCATCGCCTGGTAGATGTGGGTTTGTCGCGCGGCGTTGGTGAGATGGTCGTCGCCGCGCACAATCTGGGTCACGCCCATGTCGTGGTCGTCGACCACCACCGCCAGCATGTAGGTTGGATTTCCGTCGGAGCGCAGCAGCACCAGATCGTCCAGATCCTTGTTGGGGAAGGTGACTTTGCCCTGCACCTTGTCGTCGATGATGGTCTCGCCGTCGCGCGGCGCCTTCAGCCGCACCACCGGCTTGCGCCCTTCGGCGATCGCCGCTTCCTCCTCGGGCGAGCCGCTCAAGTCCCGCCAGCGTCCGTCGTAGCGCGGCGGCCGGCCCTCGGCGCGGGCCTTTTCCCGCATATGGTCGAGTTCCTGGGCGCTGGCGTAGCATTTATAGGCCGCGCCCCTGGCCAGCATTTCCTCGACCACTTCGCGATGACGCTGCGCGCGCGAAAACTGGTAGATGACTTCGTCGTCCCACTCGAGGCCCAGCCATTTCATGCCGTCGATAATCGCCCCGATCGCGGCGTCGGTGGAGCGTTCGCGGTCGGTGTCCTCGATGCGCAACAGCATTTTGCCGCCGGTCTGACGAGCGAGCAGCCAGTTGAACAGGGCAGTGCGCGCGCCGCCGATATGGAGGTAACCGGTCGGCGAGGGGGCAAAACGCGTCACAACGGATTCGGACATAAGCAAAAAAACCTTGAAACTCGGGCGCATCACTGTTTCGCGCCGGCGCGCTCGTGTAGCATGGTCGCCGGCGGCAAAAAAAGAGGCAATGTTCATGGCGCCCGCGCCAAGGCAAATGACGGGCGTTTTTCCGCGCGACTTGGCGTTGGCTGGCCGGTCGCTTCGTGCGCTGCTTCAGGCGCTGCGCTCGCGGCTGAAAACGGCGACCGAGGAGGAATGGGCCCTGCGCAGGCCCTTTCTGTGGCTGCCGGCGGCTGCGGGCGCGGGGGCGGTTTTCTATTTGGTCGCCGCCACCGAGCCGGCCATGTGGGTTGTCGGCCCTTTCTCCGCGATCTGCGCCGCCTTGGCTTATCTTTCGCGTGACAGACGCGGGCTCTGCGCTTTTCTGGTCGCGCTGGCGGCGCTGGGGAGCGGCGAATTTTTCGGCGGTTGGCGCGCCGCGCGGGTCGACGCGCCGATCCTGGAAAGGGTTTTCGTCGGCGAACTCGCCGGATTCGTCGAAGAAGTGGATTACCGGGTCCAGGGCGCGCGCTTCCTGCTGCGCCCGATCGAAGCGCAAGGCTTGGCGCCGGAACGGACGCCTTATCGCGTTCGCCTGACCTCGCGCGGACATCCCAGCTTCGCCGCCGGCGATTTCATCGTCGTCAAGGCGCGGTTGCTGCCGCCCGGCCACGCTTCGCTGCCGGGCGGCTATGATTTCGCCCGCGACGCTTATTTCGCCCGCATCGGCGCGGTCGGCAGCGCCCTCTCTCCGGCGCAGGCGGTCCCGCCGCCGGAATCGCCCGGCTGGGGCTTGCGCTTCTTCGCAGCCGTCGACCGGGCGCGCAACGCCTTGGCGCTGAGGGTAGCCGAGGCCATCGGCGGCGACAATGGCGCGATCGGCGCGGCCATGGTCACCGGAAAGCGCGATCTTTTGTCGGATGGCGCCAAGGAGACCATCCGCAAGGCTGGGATTTTCCACATCATCACCATTTCCGGCGTGCAGATGACTTTGGTCGCCGGCATATTCTTCGTCGGCCTGCGTCAGCTGATGGCCTTTTCCCGGACGCTGGCGCTGAATTATCCGATCAAGAAATGGGCCGCCGCCCTCGCCATGCTGGCCGCCTGTTGCTACGCCCTGTTCACCGGTTCAAGGGTGGGTTCGGAACGCGCCCTGTTCATGACATTGATTCTTCTCGGCTCGGTGCTGGTCGACCGACCTGCCCTGACCATGCGCAATCTGGCCTTCGCCGCTTTGGCGGTCATCATCCTGCAGCCAGAGGCTCTTCTCGGCGCGAGTTTCCAGCTGTCCTTTGCCGCCGTTGCGGCGCTGGTCGCGGTTTACGAATCGCGCGCCACCGCGGTCGGTTTCGTCGCTGGCGCCAAGGCGGCGGACGGGACGCATCCTGGCATGCCGCCCCGCGAGACCAAGGAGGCGGCGCGCTCGCTGGCGGAAAATCTCGCCGAGCGCAGCCGCCACGGAATTCCGGGCGCGCTTTTCGCCACCTTCTGCGCCACTTCCGCCACCGCCTCGTTCATGGCCTATGATTTCCATGAATTGAGTCCCTATGTTCTGATCGGCAATCCGCTGACCCTGGCGATGATCGAGCTTTTCGCGGTGCCGGCGGCGCTGCTCGGCTCGCTGCTTTATCCCTTCGGGCTGGACGGCTGGGTCTGGTCCTATCTCGGCGCCGGCATAGGGATGATCATGACCGTCGCCGGCTGGATCGGTTCCGCGCCCGGAGCAAATGTTTCCCTGCCAGCCTTCGCGCCCTGGTCCATCGTCTGCCTGACACTCGCCGTTCTTTCCGCCGCATTGTGGCGCACATGGACGCTGCGGCTGACTGCCTTGCCGCTGCTGGCGCTAGGCCTCCTCGGCGCGGCGAGCGGGGGTCGATTCGATCTCGCCGTTCCGCCGAACGGCGACCTGGCGGCCTTGCGCGACGCCGATGGCGCATTGACCATTCTGGGCAAGAGGAACGACGATTTCGCCACCGAGCAATGGCTGCGGGCAGACGCCGATCCGCGCAACGGGACCGAGCGCGCGGGCCGCTGCGACGCCCATGGCTGCGTCGGCCTGCTGCCCAACGGCGAATCCGCCGCATTGGTGCTCGACTATTCCGCCTTCCACGAGGATTGCGCTCGGGCGCAGGTGGTGATTTCGCCGCTCTACGCGCCACGCTCCTGCGCGCCGAAAATCCTGCTCGACCGGGCGCGGTTGGCGCAAACCGGTGCGGTGACGCTGCAGTTTGGGGAAAAAGGCGTGGAATGGCGCGCCGCGCGCGCGCCGGGCGAGGACCGGCCATGGTCGCGCGCCCCGCATAGAAGCGACAGGGCGCGGCCGGTGTCGTCAGGTGCCTCGCCGTCGGCTCTTGCGGCCCGGGACGCTTCGCCGCAGCCAGCCCAGCAAAGGGACGACCCGTCGGAAGATTTGGGCGAATGAGGTGAGGGGGACTGCCTGCCGCTTTTTGCGCCAGACCTTCACTTCTGCTTGGCGCCGTTTTCCGGAACCCCTTCGCCAGCGCCATAATATTTGAACGGCAGGAATTTACCGGACATCGTGAGCTTGACGCGGTCTCCCTTGGGGTCCGGTTGGCGTTCGATCGCCATGTCGAAATCGATCGCCGACATGATGCCGTCGCCGAATTCCTCGGAAATCAATTCCTTCCACGCCGGCCCGTTGACCATCAGCAATTCGTAAAAGCGGTAGAGAAGAGGATCGGTCGGCGGCATAGGCGAATTCAGGCCGCGCATCGGAACTTCGCTGAGCAGAAGCTCTTCCGGTCTCGACAGGCCGAACAAGGTCGCCGCCTTGCTCGCGAGAATTTCCGGCAGCCGCCCCTGGCCGAGCAAGGCGCCGACGATCAGCACCTCGGACATGCCGCCGATGGCGGCGGTAATGTCTTTCCAGGACAATTGCCTTTCGCGTTTGAGATCGAGGATTTTTTCGGTCAGTTTTTCGCGAGTCATGCCTGCGCTCCCGAGAGAGTGGATCGCGCCGAAGGGCGAGAGGAAGGAGGGTTCTCGCCGAAGCTCATCACCGAAATGCTCCGCAGGAAAAACCGTTCTTTCCAATTCAATACTTCCGCACAAGGCTAATCAACTTGCCCTGGATATTGACCCTGTCAGGACCGAAAATCCTTGTTTCATAGGCGGGATTGGCGGCTTCCAGCGCGATCGAGGCGCCGCGCTTGCGCAGGCGCTTCAGCGTCGCCTCCTCGTCGTCGATGAGGGCCACGACAATATCGCCGGATTCGGCGGTGTCCTGTTTCTTGATGACCACCGTGTCGCCGTCGAGAATGCCGGCCTCGATCATCGAATCGCCGCGCACTTCCAAGGCGTAGTGTTCGCCGCTGGACAAGAGGTCGGGTGGCAGGGAAATCGAATGCGAGCGGGTCTGCAAGGCGGAAATCGGCGTGCCGGCGGCGATGCGGCCCATTACAGGAATGGCGACCTGCTGCGAATAATCGATCGCTTCGCCGCCGGAGCCTGCGCGGGTCTTGCCCAGATTGCCTTCGATCACGCTGGGCGAGAAACGTCCCGAACGCGGGCTCGCGGGAGTGGAGGATTCGGGCAGGCGCAAGACTTCGAGGGCGCGAGCGCGATTGGGCAGGCGGCGGATGAAGCCGCGCTCCTCCAGCGCCATGATGAGGCGGTGAATGCCCGATTTGGAACGCAAGTCCAAGGCGTCTTTCATCTCGTCGAAGGAAGGCGGAACCCCGGTTTCCTTCAGGCGCTCGTGAATGAAGCGCAACAATTCGCTCTGCTTCTTGGTCAGCATTGTATCGCCTCTTTTGCTCGCGCCCTGCGCCGGGGTCTGATCCGGGAATCGACCCATACAGATCATGAACAAAACATAGACGTTCGCGCTTGGTTCCGCAATGGGAAATCGGGGCGAATTTCCGGCTAAAATCGATCGCGGGAGATCACGCGCGTTCCAATCGAGGATCACTGAAACGCGCGCAAGGCTAGTCCAGCTTCTGCCCCAGTCGCCCAGCCAGGTCCTGGATATATTGCCAGGCGGCGCGGCCCGATCTCGAGGCGCGGGTGATCGCCCATTCCAGCGCCTCGGCGCGGATCTGTTCCGCGTGCGCCTCAAGCCGGTAATGCTGGGCATAGGCGAAGACCATGCCGAGATAATCGTCCTGGCTGCATTTGTGGAAGCCGAGCCACAGGCCGAATCGGTCCGACAACGACACTTTCTCTTCCACGGCCTCGCCGGGATTGATCGCGGTCGAGCGCTCGTTGTCCATCATGTCGCGAGGCAGAAGATGCCGGCGGTTGGAGGTGGCGTAAAACAGCACGTTGGCCGGACGCCCCTCGACGCCGCCCTCCAGCGCCGCCTTCAACGACTTATAGGAGGCGTCGCCGCCGTCGAAGGACAAGTCGTCGCAGAAGATGATGAAAGGGTAGGGGGCGTCGCGCAGTAACCCCATCAGGACGGGCAGCGTCTCGATATCTTCACGGTGGATTTCGATCAGTTTCAGGCCGGCGAATTCAGGCGAGCCGGAAAGGCGGGCGTTGACGTCGGCATGGGCGGCCTTGACCAATGACGATTTGCCCATGCCGCGCGCGCCCCACAACAAGACGTTATTAGCTGGCAAGCCTCGCGCGAAACGTTCGGTATTGCCCAAAAGCTGGTCGCGCAGAAAGTCGACGCCGCGCAAAAGCCCGAGTTCGACGCGGCTGACTTTCCTGACCCCAACAAGTTTTTGCGATTCGGCGCGCCAGACGAAAGCGTGCGCTTCCGAAAAATCCGGATTTTCCGGCGGCGGCGGACTCAAGCGCTCCAAAGCTTCGGCGATGCGGGCGAGCAGGAGATCTGAGTTTTGCGCGGCTGGCGAGGTCATGCGGGGCGTCCGGAAGGCGGGATGTCGCGTCCAATTAGGCGTCGGTCGAGAAAGACTCAAGCCCGACGACGCGCGTGCGCATTGCTTTCGGCTTTCCAGCCGCTATAGTCCGCCGAAATTCCGCTCACGGCGCGGCTTTCGCGCGCCCGATTCCAGAAAGCACGACATGTTTTTCATTACCCCTGCCTTTGCGCAGTCGCCCGGAGGGGCCGCCGGCGCCGACATCGTCATGCAGATGGCGCCTTTCGGCCTCATCCTGTTGATCATGTATTTCCTGATCCTGCGGCCGCAGCAGCAGCGCGCCAAGGCGCATCAGGAAATGGTCTCCAATCTGCGACGCGGCGACACGGTCGTGACCAACGGCGGACTGATCGGCAAGGTCACCAAGGCTGTCGACGACGCCGAAATCGAGATCGAAATCGCCCCCAATGTCCGCGTGCGCCAGAGCCGCTCGGCCATCGCGGAAGTGCGCGCCAAGGGCGAGCCGGTCAAGGATTCCGCCTGAAAAGGCGCGAAATAAAAACGGATTAGCCGCCAAACATGCTGCGCTTCGCCCCCTGGAAAATCGCCTTCACTCTGACCGCGTCCCTGATCGCGTTCCTGATCTGCCTTCCCAGCATGATCGGTCCGCAGAACCGCGCCGCACTCGCCGCCCATCTGCCCTCCTGGCTGCCGCCGAATGGCATCGTGCTCGGCCTCGATCTGCAGGGCGGCGCGCATCTGCTTTATGAAGTGGACCGCTCCGACGTGATTCACAGCATGGTGGGCAATTTGCGCGACGACCTGCGGCGGCTGTTGCGCGAGGAAAAGATCGGAATTTCCGGCGGTATCGGCATCAATCCGCGCGGCGTGCAGGTGCGCATACCCGACCCCGCCGAAGTCGCCCGCATCAAGCCGAAACTTTATAATCTCGTGCCGCTTTCCTCCGCCGGCCCGGGCTCCGGGCTGGACATCAGCCAATCCGACGACGGCCTGCTGAAGCTCAACATCACCGACGCCGCCATCGACAACAAGGTCAAGCGCGCGGTCGAACAGACGATCGAGGTGCTCAACCGGCGCGTAAACGGTCTCGGCACCACCGAGCCGAACATCCAGCGCCAGGGCAACGACCGTGTGCTGGTCGAAGTGCCGGGCCTGCAGGACACCAACCGGCTGAAGGAAATCGTCGGCACCACTGCGAAACTGGAATTCCGCCTCGTCGCCGAACCGGGCGCCAATCCCGGCGACGTCGACATGCTCGAGCAGACCGATCAGCCCGGGAAATTGCCGGTCGAAAAGCAGGTCATGGTGCAGGGCGAGGATCTGACCGACGCCACGCCGGGTTTCGATTCGCGCAATGGCGAGCCCGTGGTTAATTTTCGCTTCAATATTCGCGGCGGCCAGCGATTCGGCCAAGTGACCTCGGCCAATGTCGGGCGCCCCTTCGCCATCGTGCTCGACAACAAGGTCATTTCGGCTCCGCGCATCCTTGGGCCGATCACCGGCGGATCAGGCCAGATTTCCGGCCGTTTCACCGTCGAGCAAGCCAATAATCTCGCCATTCTTCTGCGCGCTGGCGCCCTTCCGGCCAAATTGACGATCGTTGAAGAGCGCACGGTCGGTCCCGGCCTCGGCCAGGATTCGATCGACGCCGGAAAGAAGGCGGCCTATTGGGCGGCGGCCCTGGTGGTCACCTATATGCTGATCACTTACGGAACCTTCGGCGTTTTCGCCAACATCGCGCTGCTGATCCATATTTCGATGATCTTCGCCGCTTTGGTGCTGCTGCGGGCGACGCTGACCTTGCCCGGCATCGCCGGAATCGTGCTGACCATCGGCATGGCGGTGGACTCCAACGTGCTGATCTACGAACGCATCCGCGAAGAGTCCCACGCCGGGCGGTCGATCATCTCGGCGCTCGACGCGGGCTTCAACCGCGCCTTCGCAACCATTGTCGATTCCAATGTCACCATGTTCGTGGTCGCCGCGATTCTTTATTTCCTCGGCGCCGGTCCGGTGCGCGGCTTAGCCGTGTCGCTGGCTCTGGGCATTCTCACCACCATCGTCACCGCGGTCACCATGACGCGGATGATGATCGCCTTGTGGTATCGCTACGCCCGCCCGACCAAGCTGCCGATCTAGAGCCTATTCCCGAAAAGTTGCAGACTTTTCGGACAAGAATATGCGTTTAAACAAAGGATCAGGACATCTCGCTATGAAGCTTTTGCGCCTGGCGCCCGAAAACACCAAATTCCCGTTCATGCGCTTCCGGCGCGTGTCCTATCCTTTTTCGGCCGTGCTCTCGATCATATCGGTGATCCTGTTCCTCACCGTCGGCATGAATTTCGGCATCGATTTCTCCGGCGGCACCTTGATGGAAGTGCAGGCGAAATCGGGAACCGCCGATCTCTCCTATATCCGCGACCTGTCCAACCATCTCGGCCTCGGCGACCTCGAAGTTCAGGGTTTCGGTTCGCCCGCCGACGCCTCGATCCGTTTCGGCATGCAGCCGGGCGGCGATGTGGCGCAGCAGTCGGCGGTGGAAAAGGTCAGGACGGCGCTCGGCGATTCCTACGATTTCCGTCGCGTCGAAGTGGTCGGGCCGCGCGTGTCAAATGAGTTGGTGCAGTCCGGCACGCTCGGCGTAGTGCTGTCGATCCTGGCGGTGCTGGCCTATCTGTGGTTTCGCTTCGAATGGCAGTTCGCCATCGGCGCGATCATCGCCACCATGCATGATCTCTTGCTGACCGTCGGCTTTTTCTCGATTACCCAATTGGAGTTCAATACCACCTCCATCGCGGCGATCCTGACCATTGTCGGCTATTCGCTCAACGAAACCGTCGTCGTGCTCGACCGTATTCGCGAAATGATGCGCAAGTTCAAGAAAATGCCGACCGATCAACTGATCGATACGTCGATCAACGCCGTGCTGCCTCGCACTTTGATGACCGCGACCACGGTGTTCCTGGCGCTGCTGTCGCTGGTGATCTTTGGCGGCCAGGTGATCCGGTCGTTCTCGCTGGCGATGATGTGGGGCATTTTCGTCGCCACTTATTCCTCGATCTTCATCTGTTCGCCGACGCTCATCTATCTCGGCTTGCGCAACGAAACCCGCGCCGCGTCCGACGAGGTCACCGGCCTCGGCGGCAAGACCGGCGCGCGTCCTTTGTCGGGCGCCTGAATTGGCGACGGAGCGCAAATATGACGGTTTCGCGCCGGGGCTTTACACGATAGACGGGATCGGCGCGGGAGGATTCCAGTTCGGCGGCATGACGCATCGCGGCTCGCTGCTCGCCCTGCCGGATGGCATTCACGCTTACGCGCCCGAGAGTTTCGCCGAAGTGGACGAGGCGTCGCTGGCGCCTTTGTTTGCTTTGCCGCGCGGCAGCGTGGAATTGCTGCTGTTCGGCTGCGGTACGTCCCTGCTGCCGGTGCCGCCGGGGCTCCGCCAGCGGCTGCGCGCTCTGGGCATAGGTTGCGACCCGATGAGCACCGGCGCGGCCTGCCAGACTTACAATATACTGATCGGGGAAAAGCGGCCCGTCGGCGCGGTGCTGATCGCGGCGACTTAAGCGCCTTGCCAAAAATGGGTTGGCGC
>NZ_JBKQOU010000054.1:0-9487 GCF_052145335.1 Rhodoblastus sp. | reverse complement strand
GAATAATCATACCAGCGGCCATAGGATTTCAGATCCATCGGCGACAGCTTCCAGATCTTGCGCGGGTCGTTGATGCGCGCCTCGAGCCGACGCTGCTGTTCCTCCGGGCTTACTTCCAGCCAATATTTCAACAGGATAACGCCGGAGTCGACGATGGCCTTCTCAAACTCGGGCGCCAACTCAAGGAACCGCTGGACGGCCGCCATCGAGGTGAATTCCATCACCCGCTCAACGCCCGCGCGATTATACCAACTACGGTCGAAAATGACGATTTCTCCCGCCGCGGGAAAATGCTGGATGTAACGCTGGATATACATCTGCGACTTTTCGCGTTCGGTCGGCGTCGGCAGCGCCACGACGCGGAAGACGCGCGGACTGACGCGTTCGGTGATCGCTTTGATGACCCCGCCCTTGCCGGCGCCGTCCCGGCCCTCGAAAACCACGCAAACCTTGAGGCCCTTTTCCACGGTCCATAATTGCAGATTGACCAATTCGCCGTGCAGCCGGCTGAGTTCGCGCTCGTAATGCTTGCGGTCCAGCTTGCTTTCCGCCGCCGGCGGTTCGGCGTCCCGGGCCTTATGCTTCTTGTTTTTGGCCATGCGATTGCCTCCCCTCGTTCTTTCGTCCGGTCTATCGGGCCGAGCTTGTAACGAGTTTGTCATTTGCGCAGCATTTGCACAACGTCGGGCCGCCACCTCGTGCGCGAATTGCTGCTTATGGCGCCTGTCGCGGAGCCGGCTTGACGATGAGCTGGTTCTGAACCGGTGGGCGGCCGGACGTCCGCTATTCCGGCGCGAGGTGCGCCACCAGCCAGACCGTCGCCTCGTCCGCGGCTGTCCATTCGATGCGATGGCGACGGTGCGCCGGTATTTCGAGGTAATCGCCTGGCCGAAGCTCCCTGGAACTGGCTTCGCCCTCGAACAAAAGACAGGCGGCTCCGGCCAGCAGAAAGACCCATTCGGTGTTGTCCTGATCGTACCAGAATCCGGGCGGGCTTGCCTGGCCGGTCGATACGATGCGCTCGATCTGCGCTCCCGGACTCTTCGCCAGAACTGTCACATCTTCATTCGCCAGCTTTCGAGCGAGCCCGGCGAACAAATTGCCTGACTGAACCATAGGCGTCCCCTGGAGTTCGAACGGCGCTGACCGGTGGCCCTGAAAGTTTCCGACATATTACTCGATCGAGCCTTCCCGGAACAATTGTGCGCCGCCTTGACCGAGGCGCAGGCGGCCTCGGACGAGGCCAGGAAGTTCGCCAGCGGAATCGTCAATAAATAATGCAGACCCCAAGGCGCTTTCGGTAATTCAGACCAGCTATTCCGTGCGCCGTCTTCAGCGTTCGACGGCGAGAGCGGCCTCCGTCTGGCGCCAGTCCGCCAGCCAATCGGGCAATCGCGCGGCGCCGGCGCCCGTCTTTTTGGTCCAGGCCGCGATAACCGGGCCTTCCCTTGAAAAAAGGAATACGCCGTCCATCGCTTTCGCCCGGCGCAGGGTCTCCAGCGCCTGAACCAAGCTTTGGGCGATGGGTCCGCCGACGTTGAAGGAGGTGTTGACCGCAACCTCGACGCCTATTCGCCTGCCCAGCGCCTTCAGATAAAGGTAGGCCACGGCGTCGGTCTCTTCGCGCACGATCTGTATCCGGGCCGTTCCATCGACGTGTATAACGGCGGGAATCGTTTCGCGCGCCCGAGGCTTGGCCTGTACCGTCAGCACCATGTAGTTGTAGGCGTTATATTCGTCGTCCGACGCGCCATCGGACAATTCGAACAAGGCCTTTGCCGCGGTCAGCGTCGCCATCGGCGCGAGCGGACGGATCGCCTCGCGATGTTTGACGCGAGCGTTGAGCAGTTCGCGAGTATGCGGATTGCAGGGGTTGGCGAGAATCGAGCGATGGCCCAGCGCCCGCGGCCCCGTCTCGGCGGGCCCCTGGAACAGGGCGATGACGCCGTCCCGGGCCGTTATGAACGCCATCAGATCGGCTATGGCTTCTTTCACGGAGGGCTGCGACGCATCGCCGAGGTCCGTCCATTCGATATCGTCGGCGGACTCCAGCGCGGCGTGGATCTCGGGCAGGCGCGAGGCGCCTCCGCAATAGAAGGCATGCTGAAGGGAGGGAGCGGAATGCACGCCGGCGGCGGCGGCAAAAGCATAAGCGGCTCCTGGCGTCACGCCCGCGTCGCCCGGGACGGGCGGCGTCCACAGGTGAAGCCGCGTCGATTTTTGCAGGACGCGTCGATAATAGCCCGCGTCGAAATGTTCCAGCACGCGCATGTTTGCCGCGGCGTTCAACGCGGCGCCGCCGGTCAGCACGAGCCGGTCGCAGCCCGTCGCGCGGATGAAAGTGTCGATGACATGGAAGAGGGCGTCCTCGAACACCATCTGCGTGGCCGCCGCCTTGTCGAGCCGTTCCTGCGTGTCGGGCCTGTGCTGGATGTCTTCGACACGAAGCACCGCATCGGGATTCCACATCTCCTCCGGCGCGATCGGCAGGCCCAGGATTTCGATCAGCTCCCTGGTATAGGGTTCGCGATACAAGCCCCTTGGCCAGTTGGCGAGCGACCGGTTGAGGTGAACGTCGCCGTCCTCCTGCAATTTGAAAATATTTCGCAGCCGCCAATAGTAAGGATTGGTCGAACGATCCATGTCGCCATAAGCGGCGGCGCCCATGTAGCGACCTTCGCTGCTCAAGGGCGTCCAGCCGCCCTGTGTCGAGCTGATCATTCCGTAAAACATGCCAAGGGAGTCGAACAGGCTGGCGTTGCTGCGGATCTGCCGCAACACGCCGTTTTCGCCGAGATAAAGCGTCGTCGAGGCGAAGTCGCCGGAACCGTCGATGACGACGATCATCACCTTTTGCCGACCCCGGGCGAACGGCGAGACCAGGTAGGAGAACCAGGCATGATTGTCGTGGTGCGGCATTCCGATGATCGGCGCGGCGCGGTCGAGGCCGAAGAGCTCAGCCAATCGGGCCGGAGCCTGTATGCCCTCTTTCAACTGCTCGCCATCGTAGGTCGGCGCGTGATTCTGGAACGCCAATCGCAGGCTTGCGGGAAATTCCTCGAGAATGGATCGCACCCCCGTCGCTATCAACAGAGGATAATCATAGGTCGCGAGCCAGGCGACGATCCGCTCGGGGTCGATTCCCAAATCGTCGATGGTCTCCCTCAGCGCCTCCAGCGATCGGCGAGGATAGGCGTTGCTGTGCTTCCGGCCGGAAAAGCGCTCTTCCTCGTTGTTGCAGATGATTCGCAGGCCGCCCGCCGGCGTCGCTTCGATGAGGGCTGCTCCGGTGTTATGAAATCCGCCGATGCTGAGGCCAACGAGATGGCAGGTTTCGCCGCGCGCCAATCTTGCCGCGAAGTCTTGCGCTCGCTCCGTCGCGAACGGACTGTCGGGCCGATGAATGTTCTTGTGCTGGAAAAAAAGCTTCGCAAGCGGCATGGCCGCGCGAAAACCTAATCCCGCGAGTCGCGGATGGAGTGGAGCAAAGCGCGCGATCCGGCTTGAATTCCGCACCGTGAACTCCTCGGCGGAACACGGGAGATCGAACTGCCCACGATGCAGCCATTCTCGCAGTCGCGAGGCGTCATTTCAACGGATTTGCCGAAACTTCGTTCCTTGAAGCCCCATGCGCGCGCCGGTTCCGAGGCGTTGTCGTCAAATCGCTTCGGGAACCATCACGATGGCGCCGCACGGACATTCCTGGGCGCAAATGCCGCAACCCTTGCAATAATCGTAATCGAAAGAAAAACCTTTGCCTGGACCTAGCTTTTTCACGGCATTGTCCGGGCAGACGCCGTAGCAATTATCGCACTCGAAACAATTGCCGCAGGAGAGACAGCGCCGCGCCTCGTAAAGGGCGTTCGTGGCGTCGAGCCCCTGCACGACCTCCTCGAAAGTGGACGTGCGCCGCGCGATTTCCAGCACGGGACGCAGGGTTTTGGGCGCTTCGCCATAATACCAGGCGTTGAGCTTGTCGAAACTGGCGAGTTCGTGCTCGGGAGGGTGGACATAAGCGTCGCCACGCAAAAAAGCGTCGATGTTGCGCGCCGCCAGCTTGCCGTGGCCGACTGCGACCGTCACGGTGCGTTCGGACGGGACCATGTCGCCGCCGGCAAAAATACCGGTGGCTCCGGTCATCATGTTCGCGCCGACCTGCACCACGCCGTTCTTCATTTCGAGTCCTTCGACGCCCGCCAGCAGCGAAAGATCGACATCCTGACCTAAAGCCAGCACTACGGAATCCGCCTCGAGCGTCTCGAATTCGCCCGTCGGTTGCGGAAAACCCTTTTCATCGAGCGCCATCTTTTCGACGGTGATGGAGCCAGCCTCAATATTCTTGATCGTCGACAGCCATTTCATCAAGACGCCTTCTTCAAGCGCCTCCTCGATCTCGGAATCATGCGCCGGCATTTTTTCGCGCGTCCGGCGATAGACGATCAGGGCCTCCGTGGCGCCAAGGCGCCTGGCTGTGCGCGCCATATCCAGCGCTGTGTTGCCGCCGCCATAGACAACCACGCGGCGTCCGAGCAGCGGCTTTTCCTCGCCTTCCATCGAGCGCAGGACCTGCACGGCGTCGAGCACTTTTGCCGCCTCGCCTGCCGGGATATAGGCGCGTTTGGCGATATGCGCGCCGACCGCGAGAAAGGCGGCGTCGAAACCGCCGGACTGCACGGAGGCGCCGATATTCTCGACCTTGGCGCCGTATTCGATCGCAACGCCCATATCGACGATACGCTGGACCTCGGCGTCGAGAATTTCGCGCGGAAGACGATATTTGGGGATGCCGAAACGCATCATGCCGCCGGGCGCCGGGCCGGCTTCCCGGATCGTCACGCTGTGGCCAAGGCGGGCAAGATGATAGGCCGCCGACAGGCCGGACGGACCGGCTCCGACCACGAGCACTTTTTTTCCCGAAAGTTCGACGGGCGGATCGAACTTCCAGCCCTTGGCGATGGCGAGATCGCCGAGAAAACGCTCGACCGAATTGATGCCCACGGCGGAATCAAGCTCGGCGCGATTGCAGGCGCTTTCGCAAGGGTGATAGCAGACACGCCCCATTACGGCGGGCAGCGGGTTGTTTTGCGTGAGCGAGCGCCAGGCGGCTTCATAGGCGCCGCTCTCCGCCAGCGCCAGCCAGCCCTGAATGTCTTCTCCCGCCGGGCAAGCATGGTTGCACGGCGGCAGGCGATGGACATATTCCGGCTTCACCGTGCGCCACGAACCCGTGTGGTTGACCAGTGAGGTTCCTGCGTCGAGCGTGATGGCGAAGGGATGTTCCATGGCGCGAAAAAATCCTCAAAATTCGTCGCTGCAAGACTCTTCGTTGGACTGGTCGATCAGGCCATATTCGGCGATATTGGCGTCGCACATCGCCTGCATTCGCGCGACGCGCGGGTCTTCCTCGCCATGGCGGAACAGATGCGCGAACCGCTTCTGCGGCCTCAGATAGTCCGCCACCGGAATTTTGCGCCGTATTTTTCGCGCCTGCGTGACCCTTCCATGCTCAGCCTCGAAAATCGGATAAAGGCCGCATTCCACCGCGAGGCGCGCCAGCCGGATCGTGTCCTGCGACGCCGAACCCCAGCCGAGCGGACAGGGCACGTTGATCTGAATATAGCGCGCGCCATGGATTGACATGGCCTTGGTTACCTTGCGCTCGAGATCGTGCAGATCCGCCACCGTCGCGGTGGCGACATAGGGAATGTTGTGTGCGACGGCGATGCGCGGGACCGACTTGCCGGTCCCGAACACATTGCCTGGCTCGGGTCCAAGCGCCGGCGTGGTGGCGGTTCGCGCGGTCGGCGGCGTCGCCGAGGAGCGTTGCACGCCGGTGTTCATGTAACCTTCGTTATCATAGCAGATGTAGAGCACGTCGTCGTTGCGCTCGAACATGCCGGACAGGCATTGAAAGCCGATATCGGTGGTTCCGCCATCGCCGCCTTGCGCGACGACCCGCACTTCATGGCGCTTTTTCACCCGCATGGCGGCGGCGACGCCGGTGGCGACGGCCGCGGCGTTGCCAAACAGCGAATGCAGCCAGGGCAATTGCCATGACGTCTCGGGATAGGGGGTTGTGAAAACTTCGAGGCAGCCGGTGGCGTTGACGGCGATCAGATTATTGCCGCAGGCGCGCATGGCGGCGTCGATGGCGTAGCGCGCGCCGAGCGCCTCGCCGCAGCCCTGACAGGCGCGATGGCCGCAGGTGAGCGCATTGCTGCGAGCTTGCGAGGCCTGCACCGAACGGTCGCCTTCGCTGACAAGTCGGTTTCCGACGGTTAACGTGCCCTTCTGATAATATTTGAGCTTTTGCGAAACTCCCTCGAGCGCGATGGTTTCGGCGGCGTCGGTCATCGTTTTGGCCTCACTCGGCGGGAATGTTGGATTCGGCGGCCAATGTGCGCAGGATGTTCTCTGCGGTAGCCCCCGAACGGCGGGTTTTGCGGGCGTGATGAATCTCGCGCCCGACCACGCGCTCGTTGAGGTCCAGGAAATGCGTGCCTTCCCACGGCTGAACGGCGGCCTGGCGGAACAACCGGTGCAGGGAGGCGCAAGTGATCGGGCGCCCGCCAAGCCCGGCGACGGCGGAATGAAGCCGCGGCGCCTTGGGCAGATTGCGCAGCGCCATGTCGACGTCATTGGCGAGAGGCCCGCCCATGCCGACGGAAATACTTTTTTCCAACACCACCACATTGCTCGCGCTCGCCAGCGCGACGCGCAAGGCGTCCACCGGGAAGGGACGATAGGACACAATGGTGATCAGGCCGATCTCGATGCCTTCCTCGCGCATCTCGTCGATGGTGTCCTTGATCGTGCCGCAGACCGAGCCCATGGCGACGACCAGCATGTCCGCGTTCTCGACGCGATAGGCGCGCAGCAGGCCGCCGGACTCGCGATCGAACTTCTCCGCGAATTCGGCGGAGAACTGCGGGATCAGCCGCAGCGCCTGCGTCTGCTTGTAATGTGCGAGGAAGCGCACTTCAGTAAAGGCTTCGGGTCCGACCATCGCGCCGATCGAGGCCGGTTCGGCGGGGTCGAGCACCTGCACCGGATCGTAAGGCGGCAAGAAGGCGTCCACCGTCGCCTGGTCGGGAAGGTCGATGCGCTCGACTGCGTGGGTCAAAATGAAGCCGTCGACGCAGACCATGATCGGCATCGACAATTCTTCCGCCAGGCGGAACGCCAGTATGTGCAGATCGACCGCCTCCTGGTTGGTTTCGGCGAAAAGCTGCATCCAGCCGGCGTCGCGCATCGCCATCGCGTCCGAATGATCGTTCCAGATATTGATCGGCGCGCCGATGGCGCGATTGCCGAGCGTCATCACGATGGGCAGGCCGAGGCCGGAAGCATTGTAGACGGCTTCCGCCATGAACAGCAGCCCCTGCGAGGCCGTCGCCGTATAGGCGCGGGCGCCGGCGGCCGAAGCGCCGATCGCCACCGACAGGGCGGCGAATTCGCTCTCGACATTGATGTATTCGCAATCCCTGAGGCTGCCTTCCTTGACCAATTCGCCGAGGCCTTCGACGATATGGGTCTGCGGCGTGATCGGATAGGCGCAGATCACCTCGGGCCGGCACAGGGCAATGGCTTCGGCCATGGCGTGAGAGCCTTCGATTTGCTTCAGCATCCGGGGCTCCCTAGACTTTCAGACTGTCTTCCTGCGCCATCACCAGCTCGTAGGCTTCGGTCGCGGCGGCGACGTTGGCCGCGCCGATCTTGCCGGGAAAGGCCCGTTCGATCGCCTGTTTGACGCTGCCCAGATGGACGAGGCCGCTCAAGGCGGCGAAGGCGCCAAGCAAGGCCGCATTGGGCACGGGTCGCCCGACATGTTTCAGCGCCAGTTCGGTCGCGGGGACGATGACCGCATGGCCTCTCGGGAGGCTGCCGGCGACCTGCGCGATATGCAGGTCTTCAAAAGTCTTGCTGGTGTTGACCAGCAGATAGCCATCCTTGCGCAGGCCGGCGAACACATCGATCACCTTCAACAGTGTCGGGTCCTGCACGATCAGGCAGTCGGGATCCTGGATCGGCTCGCGCAGGCGAATCTCCTTGTCGGCGATGCGGCAGAAAGCGACGACGGGGGCGCCGGTGCGTTCCGATCCGAAACTGGGAAAGGCCTGCGCGTGGCGCCCTTCGATGAAGGCGGCGACAGAGAGCATTTCAGCGCCGGTGACGACGCCCTGCCCCCCTCGGCCATGGATGCGAATTTGAAACATCTCGCCTTGATCTTGTCTGGACGCCGCGGGCGCCAACGAAAAATCTGGATCGAAAACCGCGCGAACGACACCGGGAGTTTCACCAGCCCTTCACGGGATCCGAGCTCGGCGCTCCATCAGAATAGGCGCTGGCATCCCGCTCGGACTCGTTCGTGACGTTTTCGGGGGTTGTCGTCGTTTCCGATTTGATCGGAGAGTAGCAACTCGGCGAGACCCGTCAATTAGGACAAAGGGAGCGCAGCCTGAAGCGCGCCGGGTTTGTCGGAACCGGCTTCGTCCAGAATCTTCCTGGCCTTCGCGTCTAGTAGCGCACGCGAGTAGGTCCGTAATCCAAAAATGGTGTTGAAGATGGCGCGCCACTCAGGATAAAACTGGGAACACCTATCTTATTGAAATATCAATATGACTCCGAGCCTGGTCTCGCAGATGCCCCATTTTAGCCCACGGCACTGCACAGCTCGACGACTGTCTTCCGGTCTAGATGAAAGGAGAAATCCAGGGAAGTCGGTGGCACGGACCGCTCGGTTGTGTTCCTTTCGGTAACGGGCCTCGGGGAGCCATTGCGACAACGGACCCGCCTCCAGCCCAATTCGCGCAATTCCAAGCCCAAACTGCCCAAACCACGCGGTCAGCGTTTCCGGCTCGCTCAATACTTTCGTCTCGCGCACGATCTGGCCCGGCTGTTTTACGATTTCCGCCTGGATGATCACGTGCCCGCCGACCACCAGCTTCGGGGCATCGAACGACATTTAACCTTGATGAGGTTCGAAGCGCGCTACGTGCGATTGCGGCTCCGTCCTTCCGTCATTTCTGCTAATGTCGTGCGGCGAAAATCAGGGCGGCGGCGGCCGCGTATACTTGATGGCGATTTCAGCTCGATCTTTCGCCCGCAGCTTTTGCAGGAGATTGCGAACGTGCGTTTCCACCGCGCTCTCCGGCAGATTCAATTGACTAGCGATCAGGCTGTTCGACTCGCCCGCACGGATCGCCTGCATGACAGCATACTCGGCGGCCGTAATTGAGTAATTGGAAACGTTTTCGCACGCGCCAGGGGTTGCAGACTCCGCTGCCAACAGACATGGCGCAGGAACGGTCGTCTCCGCCACGCTGATAAATCGCAAGGCGTCGATCACGTTCTTCAAGCCCGCGCTTGTGGAGACAAAACCATTGGAGCCATGGCTAAAAGCGGCGAGCGCCCGATCCGGATCGTCGCTTTGCGCAAGAACTAAAGTTTTGAGCTGCGGCGTCATGTTCAAAAGCATGGAGAACTC
>NZ_JBKQOU010000053.1:0-2721 GCF_052145335.1 Rhodoblastus sp. | reverse complement strand
GCATTCCCCGCTTGGCCTGAATCGTGATGATTGGGGGATTCCCTTGACCACCCAGCCCATCCCATTCCTCACGCCGAACGGCGGCGTCCAGACGAGCGGCGCGAAGCAGGCGTTTATCTATTTTGGTCCTAACCCAGCGCTTTTTCGGGAAATCTTCACCGGCGTCGGCGCGGTCCGCGTGCCCAAGAAGGCGCCGCCACGCGCTTCTACCAAAAAGGTGTCGCGCAGGAGGACATCCAACAAGACGCCACGCAGGAGGCCATGATCAGCTCGGCGCATAATTGATATTCGACTTGGTCGGCGTCCACGCTTTGGCGCCGACCAATAATGCTCGACTGGCTGGCTCGATGAGCGCGGACGGGCACCAACAAATCATTGTTAAAAAACGGAATTATTCCAATGGTAAAAGATTACACGCATATGTCGGCGCCCTTTGAACCCGGCGCAGAGAACGTCGAAAAGGCTCTGGAAATTTACGAGGAGATGCAAGGCCGCAATGATGGCGGTCTCGCCATCATCGTTAAAGAAGACGGCGGACGTCTGTGGATTCAACACGGCAGCGATGGACAAGGCAACGCTGTCGAGCACGCGGTAGGCTTCGTTGCCGAGTGCGCGCGCCGGTTTAGCCTCCCCGGCATTTGGTCAGCGACGTGGTCGCGCAATCACAGCGAGGCCTTTCCGGGCTTCTTCGGCGCCTACGGCGGGGGCGTGGTGGTGTTAGACCTTGCAACGCAATTTGCTTACCGCGTCACCACTGCCGACATGCTCTCTTCGGCTCACATGGACCTTTGCTGCAAACCCTTCCAAAAAGCAGTGTTTCCTTTTGAGGTGACCATGAAGGAGAGCGAGGACGGTCATACGGAGTGGCTGAAAGAAAACGTCGAGGAGGGCCATTGGAGTCATTTTGCGAGAGCCTTGACGGTCGAAGATGGCTGCCTCACTGAGGAAACGGTTTTCTTGTTCAAGGACGACGCCAAGGCGGTAGAGTTCAAGCTCAAGTTTGGCTAAATCAGAAAATCCGCCTGAAACGTCTGAGACGATCCTTTGATCAAGATGGCGCGCAGGCCGTGATCCCCACCCCGTGTATTTGATATTGGATCGGCGTCGAGGCCATGGGCGCCGATCTCATATGCTGAACTGATCGCTCAAAAAGGGCGACGAGGCCGTCTTGTTTATCAAACCCGCTTGGGGCGGACTGTGAGACATCGAATATGTCTTATATGGGTTGTGTTTTAAATTATAAGACGGTATTGTGGCCAAGTCTAAGATGCACACGAGACACGGTGGCGCCTCATGCCGAAAGTTTTGGGTTATGGACGAATTTCTTCGGGCTCTCAGGATGTCGCGTCTCAGAAGGCGGTCCTTGAGAAGGCTGGCTGCGCCGTCGTCTTCACGGAAACCGGTAACGGATCAAAGCTGGATGGTCGCACCCAGTTGGAAACTGCGATCCGCCTTTTGGATGCTGGTGACGAACTCTTGGCATTTTCCCCTGATCGCATTGCCAGAGATACTGCCGACCTCTTGATGGTCGCGCGCCGGGTGGTCGAGAAAGGCGCCGTTCTGCGTGTGCTCGAACCCCCACTGAAGTTCGACGGCACCGACATCATGGCGGAAATGATGTTGACCTTGTTTGGATTGATCGGGAGGGTCGAGAAACATTTTATCCGCGCCAGACAGGCGCGAGGCATTGAGGCCCGAAAAGCCGCCAATGGTTATCATGGAAGACCCCCGTCAATCGACCCGGCAGAAATTAGGGCTCTTCGTGACAAAGGGTTGGGCGCGTCCGCAATCGCCAGTCAGCTCAAGATCGGACGAGCGTCGGTCTATCGGCTGCTCGGCGAGGAAAAACAAAAAGCGTGAGGTTGGATGGGGCCGTCGGCAACCTCGAATCCGGAGGCGCCGAAAGTGATCTCGAAAGCGACGGGATTGTCGCGTCAAACGGTTTATCGCATCAAGGATGATCGCGCCGGGTCCGAGGTGATTTTGCGAGAGTGGGGAATGTGACAGCAGGGGGCGCAATCGATAACAGGCGGCGAAAAAGAGAACAAGGTTCCGGGTATGATTCCGCCCCGTTCACGGATCGAATCCATTACGCCTCATGAAAAAATGGGTTTTTCAGCACTCTGTTAGACCGCTTTGGCATCGCCCCGCCGCAGGGCGAAATAGGTCCAAGTCGCTCCAACGAGATCGATGACGCCAAATAGCATCAACATTGGCTTGACCAGTCCGAGGAGGACGAAGGCCGTGAAGACGACGAAAACCGAAATACGCGTCGGCACCGTCCAAAGGAAAAACACACGCAGGCCCTCGCGCGCAGCAACGAAATAATAGACGCCGATCAAAAAGGCGAGCAGCCCCACGACACGAATCCAGACTTCCTCGGTTTCCGGAAAGCCGAAAATCGCCAACAGAAAATTGGGCGCAAACAGCAGGATCAGGCCCACCCCGAACATGTAATAGGAAAAGTACTTGATGCTCGCCGCCGCCTTGCTCATTTCGCCCTCCCGCGCCGCAGAATTTCAGATAAGAGCCATCGACAGGTCAACGCCAAGGCTGAGGCGCAGTTCCGCGAAGAACCAAACGTGCTCGCTTATGGCATTTTTGTTGTAGCGGTAGGTTCGATCCAGCACAGGGCGAAAGCCGATTTGCACCGTTCGGCGCCCGCTCCGATTCATCATCCCAGAAGGAATGCCGCTCGTGAGCTTTTTTCGGACGATTGGA
>NZ_JBKQOU010000052.1:0-9792 GCF_052145335.1 Rhodoblastus sp. | reverse complement strand
CGCCGATTTCGATCTGGACGGCGACCGACTGCGCGAGGAATGCGGCGTTTTCGGCATTTTCGGCCATCCCGACGCCGCCGCCATCACCGCGCTCGGCCTCCACGCCCTCCAGCATCGCGGCCAGGAGGCGGCGGGCATCGTCGCTTATGACGGCAATCGTTTCAATTCCGAGCGCCGCATGGGCATGGTCGGCGACACCTTTTCCAAGGCTTCGACCATCGAGCGCCTGCCCGGCGACCGCGCCATCGGCCATGTCCGCTATTCGACCACCGGCGAAACGATCCTGCGCAATGTCCAGCCCTTGTTCGCGGAACTCGATTCCGGCGGCTTCGCCGTGGCCCATAATGGCAATCTCACCAACGCCCTGACCATACGCCGCGAATTGATCCGCGATGGCGCCATCTATCAATCGACTTCCGACACCGAAGTCGTGCTTCATCTGGTGGCGCGCTCGCGCAAGCATTCGATCATCGAACGCTACATCGAGGCCTTGCGCCAACTCGAAGGCGCCTATGCCTTCGTCGCCATGAGCAACAAGAAGCTGATTGGCGCGCGCGATCCGCTCGGCATCAGGCCCTTGGTGTTGGGCCAACTCGACGGCCATTACATTCTTGCGTCCGAGACCTGCGCCCTCGACATCATCGGCGCGCATTTTATCCGCGACGTGGAAAATGGCGAAATCGTCGTCATTTCCGAAGAAGGGCTGGAAAGCCTGCGGCCCTTCCCTCCGCAGGCCGCCCGCCCCTGCATTTTCGAATATATCTATTTCGCCCGTCCCGATTCCATCGTGCATGGGCGTTCGGTCTATGACGTTCGCAAGGCCATGGGCGCGCAACTCGCCCAGGAAAATCCACTCGAAGCCGATGTGGTGGTGCCGGTGCCCGATTCCGGCGTGCCGGCGGCGATCGGCTACGCCCGCGCCTCGGGGATTCCCTTCGAACTCGGCATCATCCGCAACCATTATGTCGGCCGCACCTTCATCCAGCCGACCCAGAGCATTCGCGAACTTGGCGTGCGGATGAAACATTCGGCCAATCGCGCGGTGGTCGAGGGCAAGAGGATCGTGCTGCTCGACGATTCCATCGTGCGCGGCACCACTTCGATGAAAATCGTGCAAATGATGCGCGACGCCGGCGCCCGCGAGGTGCATTTCCGCATTTCCTCGCCGCCGATCACCCATCCCGACTATTACGGCATCGACACGCCGCAAAAGGATAAATTGCTCGCCGCGACCCACACGCTGGAGGAAATGCGCCAATTGATCGGCGCGGATTCGCTGGCCTTCCTGTCGGTCGAGGGCATTTATCGCGCCATGGGCTGCACCGGCCGCAATCATCAGCGGCCCCAATTCACCGATCATTGCTTTACTGGCGACTACCCGACGACCCTGACCGACCTCACCGGCGTCGATATCCGGGCGCAATTGTCGCTGCTGGCCGAAACCGGCTGAGAGCCTGACTTAAAATGGGTGATGCCGGGCTGCAAATGGCGTTTTTCTGCGCTCCGATGCTCACGTACATCAAGTACGTTCCGCTTCGGTGCTCGAAAAACACCATTTTCGCCGCGGCCTGACCCATTTTACGTCAGGCTCTGAAATGCCCATAACAACGCCCCGGCTTGGGGCCGGAGCCCAAATGTCGGAAATTTCGTCAAACGAAGAGAAGAAACTCGCCGGTCGCATCGCACTCGTCACCGGCGCGTCCCGTGGCATCGGCAGGGCCGTCGCGCTGGAACTGGCGCGGCGCGGCGCTCATGTCATCGCCCTGGCGCGCACCCAGGGCGCGCTGGAGGAACTCGACGACGCCATTCGCGCCATGGGCGGCGAGGCCACGCTGGTTCCCTGCGACATCAAGGATTTCGACGCCCTCGACCGGATGGGCTCGGCGATCCATCAGCGCTGGGGCAAGCTCGACATTCTCGTTGGCAACGCCGGAATTCTCGGGCCTCTGACCCCCATCGCCCATTGCGATCCAGACAAGTGGGAGCAGGTTTTCGGCGTCAATGTCACCGCCAATTACCGTCTTTTGCGCTCGCTCGATCCCCTGCTGCGCGCCTCCGACGCCGGCCGGGTGGTGTTCATCTCGTCAGGCGCCGCGCAGAAGGACGAATTCGCCGCCTATTGGGGCCCCTATGCGGCGTCGAAATCGGCGCTGGACGCGATTGTCCGCACCTATGCCGCCGAGACTCTCAATGTTTCGAAGGTGCGGGTGATGAGCGCCAATCCCGGCCCGCTGCGGACCAAGATGCGCGCCGCCGCCATGCCCGGCGAAGATCCGATGACCTTGCGCACGCCGGAGGAATTCGCCCCGAAAGTCGCTGACCTCTGCGCGCCGGAGTGGAGAGAGACGGGCAAGATCTATGATTTCCCGAAAGACCGGCTGTTGCGCTTCCAGGGCGCCGCCTGACGATTCCACCGCGTTCCCGCATCGCCTCAAGCGATAGCGCCGCCGACCGGGGCGTTCGCGGAAGGATTGGCGCCTTCCATCGCAGGCCGCGCCTACGGTCCGAGCCGCGATCCGGACGATTGCGGCAAGGGCTGCATCTCAGGCAACCGGGGCTGACAATAGTCAGCCCGCAAGCAGAGCTAAATTTCTTGCACTACGCCCAATCGCCGCGCAACGAACGTCTTTCGCGCTGATTTTCCATGCAGGCGGTTCATTTGCGATTGCACACCCATCGCAATCGACTAGGATTACGTACAGTATTCGGGTTGCATAAAGGCGGATGCGCTTGTGCAAATCAGCCTGAAGCGGGGTCAATCGTGAAATTGAAAACTCTTGCTGGCGCCTGCGGCTTCTTTTTTTCCGCTTTTGCCTCTTCCGTTAACGCCGGACAGACCAATGTCGCGGTGGCCGCCAATTTCACCGAGCCGGCGAAGGAAATCGCCGCCTTGTTCAAGCTGAAAACCGGCAACGACGCCATTTTGAGTTTCGGCGCTTCCGGCCCCTTCCTGGCGCAGATCACCCACGATGCGCCGTACAAGGTGTTCCTGTCCGCTGATTCCGAGCGGCCGAAGGCGGCGATAGACGCTGGCTTCGCCGTCGCGGAGAGCCGTTTCACCTATGCCATCGGCGTTTTGGCGCTGTGGAGCAGGGTTGTCGACGTGACCAAGGGCGAGGAAGCGCTGAAAGCCGGCGCCTTCTCGAAAATAGCCGTCGCCAATCCCAACGCCGCGCCTTATGGCGTCGCGGCGATCGAGGCGATGAAGGCGCTCGGCGTGTTTGACGCATTGAAGTCGAAAATGGTGCAGGGCGCCAGCATCGCCCAGACTTTCCAGTTCGTCGACACCAGGAACGCCGAAGTGGGCTTCGTCGCGCTGTCGCAGCTTTACGGTTCGACCGAAGGAACGCGCTGGCTGGTTCCTGCGAATCTTTATACGCCGATCCGGCAGGACGCCGTTCTGCTCAACAAGGGCGCCAATGACGAGACGTCGAAGGCTTTCCTCGAATTCCTGCAGGGCCCGGAAGCGCGCGGCATCATCGAAAAATACGGCTATGAGCTGGAGACGACGGAAGCCCACCAAAGCGCCCCCGCCCAATGAGGTGAAACAACAGGGCGTCGTTGGCTTTTCCCGCCTTCCTGAAAAGTCCGCTGGAGCGCGACAACCAAATGTTCGACAACCTTCCGCCCGACATCTGGGTTCCCGTCAAGCTGACCATCGAACTGGCTACCATCACCACGATTCTCACTTTGGTGGTGGCGACGCCGCTGGCCTGGTGGCTGGCGCGCACTCAACGCTGGTGGAAAGAGCCCGTCAACGCCATTGTCTCGTTGCCGATGGTGTTGCCGCCGACGGTGCTCGGCTTCTATCTGCTGATCGCGCTCGGCCCCTCCGGAATCGGCGGCGTGCTCGCCCCTCTCTGGGGCGCCCGCACCCTCGCCTTCACTTTCACCGGTCTGGTCATAGGCTCGGTCTTCGCCTCCATGCCCTTCGTCGTGCAGCCGATCCGCAATTCCTTCGCCGCGATCGGCGACAGGCCGATGGAGGCCGCGGCGACTTTGCGCGCCTCGCCGACGCGCGCCTTCTGGCGGGTCGCCTTGCCGCTCGCCACACCCGGCCTGGTCAGCGGCGCGGTGCTCGGATTCGCCCACACGGTCGGCGAATTCGGGGTCATCCTGATGATCGGCGGCAATATTCCCGGCCGCACCAAAGTCATGTCCACCGCGATTTTCGATTATGTCGAATCGATGCAATGGCGCGAGGCCAATATTCTCGCCGGCGGCATGGTGATCTTCGCCTTCGTCGTCATCGTGTCGATGAACCTCATCGAAAAGCGCTTCGCGGGAGCGCGCGCATGACGGCGGCCATCCACGCCGTCTTCAAGGGCGCGATAGGCAAGTTCTCGCTCGACGCCGGCTTCACCGCGCCGGCAAAGGGCGTCACCGCCCTGTTCGGGCCATCGGGCTGCGGCAAGACCACGGTTCTGCGCTGCATCGCCGGCCTTTTGCGCCTCGACGATGGCTTGTGCGATATCGACGGCGACCTCTGGCAGAACCGCGACGGCTTCTTCCTGCCGACCTATCGGAGGCCGCTCGGCTATGTATTCCAGGAAGCCAGCCTGTTTCCGCATCTCTCGGTGCGGCGCAATCTGCTGTTCGGAGCGCCGCGCCAAAAGCCGGCGGACCGCGCCGAGATCGATTTCGACGAGGTGATCGACCTGCTCGGCATCAGGGCCCTGCTCGACCGTTCGCCGCGCAATCTCTCCGGCGGCGAGCGCCAGCGGGTCGGCATCGGCCGCGCCCTGCTGACCCAGCCGAAACTGCTGCTGATGGACGAGCCTTTATCCGCACTGGACCGCAAGACCAAAGCTGAGATCCTGCCCTTCGTCGAAAAGCTTCGCGACCATTTCTCGCTGCCGATCTTCTATATCACCCATGACATGACCGAGGTCGAACGGCTGGCGAACCACATTGTCCTGATCGACAAGGGCCATGTTGTCGCCTCCGGCCCGCTTGCCGAATTGCAGAGCGATCCGGCGCTGCCGCTGGCGACGGCGCCCGGGGCGGCGGTCAATCTCGACGGCGTGGTCCAGGCCTATGATGCGGGTTACGGTCTGGTGACGGTCGGCGTAAACGGCGGCCGCTTCATCGCGCCAGCGGCACCTGCTTCCATCGGTGAGCGCTGCCGTATCCGCATCGTCGCCGGCGACGTCAGCCTGGCGCGCGAAAATTTGGGTCCAAGCTCCATTCTCAATACCGAGCCGGCGCGCATCGTTTCGGCGAAAGCCATGGACGCCAATGAAGTGCTGGTCGTTCTGGCGCTCGGCGCGGAGGGAAAGGGCGGACGGCTGCTCTCGCGCATCACGCGGAAATCCTGGGACCAGCTTGGCCTCGCTGAAGGTCAGGAAGTCCACGCCCGGGTGAAATCGGTGGCGCTGCGGCCGGGCCGCGGCGAATTCGCGGGATAAGGCTTTTCCCGTTTGACGACCTAAGCGGCCATCATGAGCCGAGTTTTGGACGTAGGGCGGCGGATGCAAAGCGGCCGGACTTGCGAGTACGGATAGCTATCGGCTGCTCCTATTCATGTCTGGACACGACGGCGAGGTCGGGCATAGCATAATGCTCGTTGGGTGGAAGGGTGTCGGCCAAGATAGAAGAACAAGATAGAAGAACTAGTCTTGGAGGACGTGAAATGGTTGGCAAACTCGAACGCAAACACATCGACAAGCCAGATGAAACACGCTTGTTCAAGGATGGAAAGGGCAAGATTGATGTCGTCACAGTCGGAGATCACACCTTTGGCCGTGGCGTCTTCGAGCCCGGCTGGCGCTGGTCCCAACACGTCAAGCCGATCGCCGGAACGCCATCCTGCCAAGCTGTGCACACCGGCTATGTCCTAGAAGGTCACATGGTAGTGAAGATGGATGACGGCGCGGAGGTCGAGTACGGACCCGGCGACGCTTTCTTCATGCCGCCAGGCCACGATGCCTGGATTGTCGGCGATAAACGCTGCGTGTTGATCTACTTTACCGGAGTGGCGAAATACGCGAAGCCCGCCTGAAGTCGGTCTTTCGGTCGACCCAGTTGCGGTGGGGTTTTCTTGGCTACGGCATAATGCCGACACACCAGACCCAACACAATGTTGTGGAAAGCCCGGCCACGCGGAAAGTGGCCCGACGTGGCGTGAGCTAAAAGATTTCGTCGCCTAGTAGATGCGAAAAAGGCGCGTGGCTCTGTCTTCTCAATGATAAATGCTCGCTTCGAGTCGAACGCGGAAGTTTCATGTGTCAGCGTCTTTAGACGCCCGTCTGTCGACGGGGTATGCGGGCGCGTTTCTTGGACAGGCCTATTATGATTTACCGCCGCCGTTTGCGGCCCGCATAAGGGTTTTCGCCCTGTTTCAAGGTGATGCGGATCGGTGTGCCGTACAGCGAGAAAGTCTCGCGCAGACCGTTGGCGAGAAAGCGCTGGTAGCTTTCCGCCAGTTCGTCAAGCTGGTTGCCGAACAGCACGAAATGGGGCGGCCGCGCCTTGGGCTGGGTCATGTATCGGATCTTGATGCGGCGGCCAGCGACGGCGGGCGGCGGCTGGTGGTCGAGCACCGCCTCCAGCCAGCGGTTGAGCTTGGCCGTCGAAATACGCCGGTTCCACACTTCATGGACGCGCAATATGGCTTCGATCAGGTCGTCGAGCCCCTGCCCCGTGGCGCCGGAAACCGGAACCACCGGCACGCCGCGAATCTGTGGCAACAGCCGCGCCGCCTCCTCGCGCAATTCGATCAGCTTCGGGCCCTTGTCGGCGATGAGGTCCCATTTATTGACGCCGATCACCAGGGCGCGGCCCTCGCGCGCCGCGAGATCGGTGATGGTCAGATCCTGTTTCTCGAAGGGAATGGTGGCGTCGAGCAGGATGACCACCACTTCGGCGAAACGCACGGCGCGCAGGGCGTCGGCGACGGCGAGTTTTTCAAGCTTTTCCTGGACATTCGCGCGCCTTCGTATGCCGGCGGTGTCGAAAATCTTCATCCCGCGCTCGACGTCGCCCTTGCGCCAGACGAAATCGACGCCGATGGAATCGCGGGTGATGCCGGCTTCGGGTCCGACGAGCAGCCTGTCCTCGCCGAGCAACCGGTTGATCAGCGTCGACTTGCCGGCGTTGGGCCGCCCGACAATGGCGATGCGCAGCGGTTTGGTCGGATCGAGCTCGCTGCCGTCCTCGTCGTCTTCGAGAACCAACCGTTCGGCCTTCTCCTCATCCTCGTCGACGAGCGCCGTGGCTTCCGGTAGAGCGGCGAGCAGCGAGGCGTAAAGTTCGGCGAAACCGTCGCCATGTTCCGCCGAAAGCGCGATTGGGTCGCCGAGGCCGAGCGAAAAGGCGTCATAGGCGCCGGACTCGCCGGCGCGGCCTTCCGCCTTGTTGGCGATGACCATCAGCGGCTTTCCCGCGCGGCGCACCAGCGCGGCGAAATGGCGGTCTTCCGGCGTGACGCCGACGCGCGCGTCCATGAGGAAGAAGATCGCGTCGGCTTCCTCGATGGCGCTTTCGGTCTGGGCGCGCATCCGGCCGGTCAGCGATTCCGCGGCGCTCTCCTCCAGCCCAGCCGTGTCGATGATGGTGAAGTTGAGATCGCCGAGCTTGGCCTCGCCGGAGCGACGGTCGCGCGTCACCCCCGGCTGGTCGTCGACCAGAGCCAGTTTCTTGCCAACCAGCCGGTTGAACAGGGTCGATTTGCCGACATTGGGGCGCCCGATAATGGCGACGGTAAAGGTCATGGTGTCCTTGGTTTTTCTCGCAAAGCGCGACGGTTCGACGGTCTTTGGTCGCGTTCGCTCTAACCGGATCTCGCACACTCGTGTGAGATCTGGGCTTATTTCTGCGCCGGTTCGGCGGAAGGCGCCGGGGGCGTGAACTTGCCGCCGCCCCGCACCAGCGACAAGAATGCCTGGACGCGCTGACGCAAATTGGCGGGAGCGCTGGGATCGACCACCAGCTGATCGAAATATTTGCCGGCGGCTTCGAAATCGCCGCGCTTGAGCGCCGCCAACCCGAGAAACTCACGCGCCGAATGACGGAACGAGCCGTTCAGCAAAGGTCCGAAACGCTGATCCAGCTCGGCCTTGTCGGCCTCGTCCACCCGCAGGAAGCCGGCGCGCAGCCGCGCGAGGTCGGCGAGAAGCGGATCGAGGCCTGGCTCAGCGGCGACGAGGTCAAAAGCCTTGACGGCGGCGTTGCGGTCGACGAGGCCCATTTCCTCGGCGGCGCGCAGCCGCGACAGGATGCGGTAGCCCTGCGGCGCAGACTTCGCCAGGTCGTCGAAGGCGTGAGCGGCGGCTTCCGGCTTGTCCTGGCTGGCGAGCGTTTCCGCCGCCTCGTAAGCCGAGCTGGCGGCTTCCGCCTCGGTCAGCTTCTGGTGGCGCAGATAGGCGAAGATCGCGGTTCCCACGACAATGGCGATGGCCAGGCCCAGCACGACGATGGAGTATTTCGACCATAGTTCGGTCAGCCTGTCGCGTTGGACTTCTTCATCGACTTCGCGGAAAACGTCGGACATTTTTATTCCCGTTGTTTCGTACCTTGGCGCCTCGCAGGGCGCGAAACAAATTTGTGCGGGGTTAGCACGACGCGGCGCCAAAGGCGAGCTTTCCTCTGGCTTTTTGAACCCTGCGGGCATTAGTAAGGCGGATGAATCAAAATTCCACCCCTCCCCGCCCCGTTCATGTGATCGGCGGCGGCCTCGCCGGTTCGGAAGCCGCCTGGCAGATTTCGCGCGCCGGCGTCCCCGTCGTGCTGCATGAAATGCGGCCCCAGCGCGCCACCGAGGCGCACCAGACCGGGTTTTGCGCCGAACTGGTCTGCTCCAACTCCTTCCGCTCGGATGACGCCTCCGGCAATGCGGTCGGCGTGCTGCATCGGGAAATGCGGGCGATGGAATCGCTGATCCTGCGCTGCGCCGACGCCCACAAAGTGCCGGCGGGCGGCGCCCTGGCGGTGGACCGCGACGGTTTCGCGCAAGCGGTGACGGCGGCGCTCGAAGCCGAGCCCTTGATCGAAATTCGTCGCGAGGAAGTCGCCGGCCTGCCCCCGGCGGACTGGGACAATGTCATCATCGCCAGCGGGCCGCTGACCTCTCCAGCGCTGGCGCAAGCCATCGGCGCGCTGACCGGCGAGGCGGAGCTGGCCTTTTACGACGCCATCGCCCCCATCGTTCACGCTGAGTCCATCGACATGGACAAGGCGTGGTTCCAGTCGCGCTACGACAAGGCCGGACCGGGCGGCACGGGAGCCGATTACATCAATTGCCCGCTCGACCGCGAGCAATATGACGCCTTCGTCGACGCCCTGATCTCCGGCCCGAAAACGCAGTTCAAGGATTTCGAGAAAACGCCCTATTTCGACGGCTGCCTGCCGATCGAGGTGATGGCGGAGCGCGGCCGCGAGACCCTGCGCTATGGGCCGATGAAGCCGGTCGGCCTGACCAATCCGCATGATCCCACCGTCAAAGCCTACGCCATCGTGCAATTGCGGCAGGATAACGCGCTGGGCACGCTGTATAACATGGTCGGTTTCCAGACCAAGCTGCTCTATGGCGCGCAGGCGGAAGTGTTTCGCATGATCCCGGGGCTGGAGCGCGCCGAATTCGCCCGTCTTGGCGGATTGCACCGCAATACTTTCCTCAATTCCCCAAAGGTGCTCGACGCCTCGCTGCGGCTGAAGGCGCAAAACCGGCTGCGTTTCGCCGGCCAGATCACCGGCTGCGAGGGCTATGTCGAAAGCGCCGCCGTCGGCCTGATCGCGGGGCGGATGGCAGCCTGCGAACGGCTCGGGCGCGAGATCGTCCCGCCGCCGCAAACC
>NZ_JBKQOU010000051.1:0-10142 GCF_052145335.1 Rhodoblastus sp. | reverse complement strand
CGTGGGCGAGAAGTTCGTCAGGAACGATTTCGTCGCGCGTGCGCAACTCGTCGACGGCGCGGCCAAGATAGACGGTGTTCCAGAGGATGATGGCGGCGACGGCGAGATTGAGGCCGGAGGCGCGGTAGCGCTGGTTTTCGAACGTGCGGTCGCGGATTTCGCCGAGGCGATGGAAAAACACTGCGCGCGCCAGGGCGTTGCGCGCCTCGCCTTTGTTGAGGCCGGCGTTGGTCCGTCGGCGCAGAGCTGGATCGCTGATCCAGTCGAGCATGAACAGTGTGCGCTCCAATCGGCCGATTTCCTTGAGTGATTTTGCGAGCGCGTTCTGTCGTGGATAAGCCGCGAGACGGCGTAGGATCGCCGAAGGCGCGACGGTTCCCGCCTTGATCGAAGCCGCCAGACGCAGGATCTCGTCCCAATTCTCGGCGATGACGCGCACGTCGATTGCCCCGCCGATCAAAGGATCGAACGCTTTGTAGGCTGTGCGCGCGCCGACGATATGAAGCCTCCGGTCGGCGAGATCACGGATGCGCGGCGCGAAACGAAATCCGAGCAGGTGGCAGAGGCCGAACACGTGATCGATCGCGCCGGCGGTGTCGGTGTAGTGCTCGCAAATGTCGATCGAGCTCTCGTGGTGCAGGAGCCCGTCGAGAACATGCGCGGCCTCGCTGGCGTTGGCTGCGATGACCTTGGAATGGAACGGCGCATAACGATCGGAGACGTGGGTGTAGAACTTCACACCAGGTTCCGAGCCATACTTGGCGTTGTGGTCGGCGCGCGCTTCGCCGTGGCCTCCGGCCCTGAAAAACTGGCCGTCCGATGACGAGGTGTCGCCGTCGCCCCAGACCTTTGTGAAGGGATGCGCGTGAATCGCATCGACGAGGCAGGCGAGCGCCGCCTGATAGGTCTCGTCGCGCACATGCCATTCGGCGGTCCAGAGCAGCTTCGAATGCGTGGAGACAGTGGAGCTGCGCGCCATCCGCGCGAGGCCGAGATTGGTGGCGTCGGCGAGCAAGGCGGTCATCAGCGCGAGAATGTCCTCCGGCGGCGCGCCGCTGCGCAGATGGAGAAAGCGCTCCGAGAAGCCCGTCCAACCATGCACTTCCGCGAGGACCTCGGTGATGCGCAGACGCGGCAGCATGCCGTAGAGCCGGCGTGTCATGACGTCGGCTTCTGCGTTCTCGTTCTTGCGGATGGGGCTGATCGACAATCCTTCTGTCGTGAGCGTCGCGTCGGGCAGCTCGCCGGCGGCTGCGAGCGCGTCGACCTCGCGAAGGCGGGTTTCCAAAAACTTGGTCTTCTCGTCACGCCAATCCTCGAAACGATCGGCGACGGCGAGGCCCAGCTCGCCGTCGCGTTGCCGCCTCGCGAACACGTCGGGCGGCAAAAGAAAGTCGTCGAAGGTGCGAAACGCCCGGCTGCCTTCGACCCATACGTCGCCTGCTTGCAAGCGGTCGCGCAACGTCATCATGACCGCGACCTCATAGGCCCTGCGATCGACGCAGGAGTCGGCTCTCACGAGCTTGCGCCATGTCGGCGACAGGAACGCCATCGGCGGGTGCGCCGGAAATTTCCTCGGGCCGTTCGCATGAATCTCGCGAAGCACGTTCAGCGCGTCGAGCAGGGCGTCGCCGGATTTCCAGGAGCGGAACGTGAACGTGCCGAGCAGAACAGAGGAAACGTGCCGCACCGTGGCATGGCGCTCCACGACCTCCTGCAGATTGTCCGTGCGCGCGTTGGCGACCGCCTTGTCTGCTTCCTCGACGAGTGCCTTCAGGCGCTTCCAGCCGAGAGCGCGCTCCACGGCCGCAACCTGGTCTTCTCCCTTGTCCTTGGCCGCCAACATGGCTTTAGCCATGCCGAGCAACACCCGTGTCGGAGCGTCGAGCGCCTTGGCGCGCGCGACGACATTCTCCTTGTGCTTGTTCTCGGCGCGGCGGAACACGGAGCCGAGCATCTTGCCGAACATGGCGAGAGCGGCGTCGGTGAGGATCGCTTCCATCTCACGCGCGAACACCACGAGCGTCGCCGAGTCAGTCAGCCGGAAACCGTATGATCTGTCCGAACACGGCGAGCATGACCGAGATGGTCTCCGCGGCGGTCTTTCCCGCAAGCCTCGCGGCCAGCGTGACGCGGGATTTTCGTTCGCGCCGATTTCCATGGCGAATGGAATTACACGATCGCTCCATCGGACCAATTACGCGAAGCGGTTGTTTCCTGACGGGCGCTTAGCCCGGCACCCACAGGCGGAAAACCGCCTTAAAATCGGCTATACTGGGCCAACGTGACAAAGCCCGTTGGACGCTTTGTCCTGATTATCTGCGGCCGCCATGACCACCGCCGCCCGGATGACCACCGCCGCCCGGATGACCACCGCCAACCGGATGACCACCGCCGCCCGGATGACCGCCGCCGCCCGGATGACCGCCGCCCATAAATCCGCCAATCGCACCGCTCAGACGGCCTCTCATCGCGCCCCCAAGGTGGCTAGCAAGATGGCCTCCCACGGCCGCGCCACGAGCGCCGCCTCCTTGCCCTAGCTGCCTGTCGCGAGAACCGCCGCCGCGCCAGCCGTTCCAGCCGGACCCGCCGCCCCAGCCTATGCCTTCATCCCAAGCGTATCCGCACCAATACCATCCAGGGCCCTGCCATCCGTCATCATACCAGCAATAATTTTGGCCATCGAAGACGAACTGGGCTTCTTGGATAACGGAGCTCTCGATAAAAGGGATGCGGGCGCCGATCGCCGCTTCAGAGGAGTTTGCAATCGGCAGGGCGACGCCCGCCAAGAATGCAACTGAGAAAGCTAGTTTACTAGACATGGCCGAATTCCCCTTCCTGGAGAGCCGCCGAAGCAAATGCAAGCTACTCGGGGCTTTCAGCGCGTCAGCGCTGCGAATCACCTCGCTCCGGCATAGAAACCAATTTTTCTAGTATTTGCAGGGTTATGTCTGCGCAAAGCTTCATCGGTTCTTCGTCGGCGCATTTGACGTCAACCGCCGCGTCTCCGTCTTGGAGACGAAAGTGAGCGCCCTTAGATGGAGATGGAATCATTGGCGGCAACGGCCTGCTTCCTGCCGGGATCGGCGCGCTCGGCGGAGGGGGCGCCGCAGTCTGCGCAAAAGCTGCCCCCATCATGACTGAAAACACACCGCCCGCTATGAGAAGTTTATTCATAGAACTCTCCCGTTTCGGCGTCGATGGACCCGTTTCTCGAGAACTGGCTCCAGAGCGGATCAATCTAGAACACCGGCGCGCGCCGCGACAGGATCGGAAACTACTTAGCTTCTCACTTGTGGAGATTCTGCGCGATGGCGCCGCAGTCGTTCCCCGGGGGGCCGGCATTGACACCTTGACACGCTGAACTCGCGCCGGCACCAGCAGCATTGAGTTCTCGAGTCAGGCCGCGGCAACCCTCGCGCCGCTCCAGACGTTGTGAGCCTTAGCCCGAAACTGCCGATGCGTTGGTGGCCATAGTGCAGGGCCGAGGCCGACTTGCCGGGTCGACCTCTATCTTTCACGCACGTAGGTTCCTGGGGCGTCACAGAGCGGCAGCAAGTTGCGCGCGCCCATCGTTGGCGGATCGACCCGCATACCGGAATGGCGGTCGAGCCATGCGTCCCACTCCAGCCACCACGATCCATCTTGAGGAGCCGTGTCGTGTTCCCATTCATCCGGACCGAGCGTCCGGGCGCCGGCTTCACGGACGCGAATGCGGAAATGGCGGTGGGGGTGGCCGGGTTCGCTGACGATGCCCGCGTTGTGGCCGCCGGAGGTCAGCACGAAAGTCAGTTCGCCGTCGTTCAGCAGGCTGAGCTTAAACACCGAACGCCAGGGCGCGATGTGGTCGTGCTCGGTCCCCACGACAAATAGCGGCAGCTTCATGTCGTCCAGTGCCACCGGCCGGCCGCCGACCCGAAAGCGGCCCTCGGCGAGGTCGTTCTTGAGAAACAGGCCCCGCAAATATTCGATGTGCATGCGCGCCGGTAGACGTGTGCCGTCGGCATTCCAGGCCATCAGATCGTTCGGCTCTACTTGCTCACCGACGAGGTAGTCGCGGATCGCGTGGGACCAGACGAGGTCGTTCGAGCGCAGCATTTGGAACGAGCCGCCCATCTGAGCGCTGCTCAGATATCCTCGCGTCCGCATGATGTCGTCAAGAAAATCGAGCTGGTCCGTGGTGATGAACAGCTGCAGTTCGCCGGCCTCGGTGAAATCGGTCTGAGCGGCGAACAGCGAGAGACTGGCCAGCCGATCATCGCCGTCGCGCGCCATGGCGGCGGCGGCGATGGTCAGCAACGTGCCACCGAGACAATAGCCGGTGGCGTGGATTTTCGCATCGCCACAGATCGTCTGCACGGCGTCGATGGCCGCCATGACGCCCTGCGCCCGATAATCATCGAACGATGTATCGCGCATCTCCGCGCCGGGATTGCGCCAGGAGATCGCAAACACAGTGCGCCCCTGCCCCGCGAGCCAACGGATCAGCGAATTGCCCGGCGACAAGTCGAGGATGTAGTATTTCATGATCCAGGCGGGAACGATCAGCAGCGGCTCCGCGCTCACGGTGGGGGTCGTTGGAGCATACTGGATTAGCTCGATCAGCGCATTTCGAAACACGACCTTGCCGGGCGTGGCGGCGAGGTCGACCCCAAGCGTAAAGGCGTCGGCTAACGCGCCGCCATGCGCTGCAGTTGCGTCCCGCAGCAAGTTACGCAGTCCTTCCGTGAGGTTGGCGCCGCGGCTGGCGCGGGTGGCCTCGATCACTTCGGGGTTAAGCCAAGGCACGTTGGATGGCGACACCAGATCGAGCCATTGCCGCACACTGAAAGCGACGATGCGTTCATTGTGCGGATCGACTCCGCGCTGACTGCGCACGACGCTGTCGCGCCATTCCTCGCCGAGCAGCACTGCCTGAGTGATCAGACGGTAAGGGGGCTGCCGCCATGCGGGATGCGCGAAGCGATGGTCGCCCGGCAGCGGAGAGATCGCCTTTTCTCCTCCGACTGCAATACGCCAAAGGCGGAACCACTGCTCTATAGCCGTGCGCCCCAACTCCGCCGTCTGAAACGGCGCATTCGCCGCATGCGCGGCCCAATCCAGGCAGGCGAGACCGAGCGTGCTCGGCGAAGTCCCGCCGGTGAAACGGCTTTGCCAGTCGTGTAGGATGCGATCGAAGTCGGCTGCCTTAGTCACGAACGGAGGCGACGGCGGCGGAGGCAGAATTTCCGGGGGTGACCCCGATGGGAAAACGGGCGTGAACACAGCGGTCATAGCGTCACTTCCTTAGCCAACATCCATCATAGCCGGCCCTGCCAGAGCTGAGATTGTCGCTTTTGACGACTTTTTACAACTCGAAGTCGTCGGCGCGCCAACTGCTTGGCTTCCCGTCGGCGAGCAGCGCAATCGATCCGCGCGATAGCCCTGAAGCCCTCTATTGTTTCGAGCCCCCACGACACTCACATTACCGCCCAAGCTCGGTAGCGCCCGCGTCCCGTCAACTCGCGAAGGTTCGACAAAAGCTCGTCAAGCATGATTGTCGCCGCCTGTTGCGACACCCCGAGTCGCTTCGCGGCGAACAGGACGCTGACGATGGGCGAAGTTAGACACAGCTCGACGAGGCGCGGCAATTTGGAATTCGCTCTTTTGCCCTGACATTTCCGCAGCAAAAGCTCACGCGCAAAGGTCAATCTGTCGAGCTCTTTCATATCGGCGTCGCCATCGCCTCAATCGCCTGAGTAAAGCCGATCAGCCGGCTGGCCGCATCGTGCTGGCGAGAATGGCGATATTTAGCGCGACGCAAGCCGGCGTGAATCGCCGCGAGATGATGGCGTGTCTTGCCTCGCGCCTGCAACAGAGCAGCAATGAGCAAGGGGCCAAGCCGGGCGCGATGCTGCAAGCGATCGATAGCCTCCCACGCATCGAAAGCAAAGGCCGCCGCCATCACCGGCGGCAAGGCGCGGGTTTCCTCAACCGCATGGCGCCATTCGGAGAGTCGCGCCTCTTCGTCCCAATCCTCGTCGTAAATCAATCCCGAGTTTTCTCGCAGCACGGGAAAGGCTTTAGGCACCCTTACGACTCGCGGTTTCCTTCTTTGGAGGCTTTCGGACACCGGCCTCAGAGTCGCGCGAAGGCAAGCGTTCGGGAAGGGCTCGCATCCGAACCCCTTCACAATTCCGGACATTGTCTGTCCCCCGCAACTTTGCTAGAAGAATTGCCATGGAGAAAAAGAGGATCATCAAATGGCGGAGCAAACCGCAGAAACATGATTATCCGGCCGCCGCCTCATACCTGAGCCTTATTTTAGGAGAACAAGCGGCCGAGAATGCCGCGAAGGAATTGGAAAGCGCGGAGATGTCGAAATTTCCCGCAAAGGACATTTTTAGGGCGTCCATGTTATCGCTGCTCGGAGTGAGCAATAGTCACGTCGAAAGAGATCGTGCAAAAATCATTCGCGACGAAAAGCTATCGCCACTCTTGTTGTTCAGGGACAAGCGAAACGGCAAGCTGATAATCGCCGACGGCTATCACCGTCTATGCGCGGTTTACACATTTGATGAGAATGCCATGATTCCTTGCAAGATCGCCGGACCGGATTGAGATCATCCAACTCTTACGCGAGGACATCATGGTAATCACACACCGTCATCCAACCGAATCGACAGCGCAGCAACGTATGCTGGACGGATCAGCCGCACCTGATTTCTTGGAATCGGCTCATGAATGGCGGCGCCTTTTCGCTGAAACCTGGGGCACGTTCCTTCTCGTCGTCGTCGCGGCCGGCGCCGATGTCGTCGGCGCCCTGAGTGGCGGAGCGATCTCACTGGGGATGAAGGTCGTCGCGCCAGGCATGATGGTCATGGTGATCATCTATTTCATGGGCACTGTCAGTGGCGCCCATTTAAATCCGGCAGTTACCTTGGCGTTCGCGGCGCGGCGCAATTTCCCCTGGTCTCGGGTGCCGGGGTATCTCTTGGCGCAGACCGTCGGGGGCGTAGCCGCGGCTTCCTTTCTCCGAGCGATGTTCGGCACACAGGGGTTACTTGGCGCCACGACGCCCGGCGCGGGCGCGGGCGATTTCAAGGCGCTCGCCATGGAGGTGCTATTGACCACCGGGTTGGTCAGCACGATTCTTGGCACCGCCTCGGGCGCCCGTAATATCGGCTCCAACGGCGCTCTCGCGGTTGGCGGCTATATCGCTTTGGCCGGCCTCTGGGCAGCGCCGATCAGCGGCGCTTCAATGAACCCGGTGCGTTCGTTCGCGCCCGACCTGATCCGCGGCGACCTGAGCACGACGTGGATCTATGTCGTAGGTCCCATACTAGGAGGCATAATCGCGGTCGGGTTCGAATGGATCCTCAAAGGCAGACCGACCGCAGCCGGCGCGTTGGCGGCGCGGGGCGATTTGACCCCCACTTAAACACCTAATTTTAGCAAGCCTCTAATTTTCATCAATTTACGGCGAGATTCAAGGCGGCGTGGCACTATGCTTGGGGCGGCCTCGGCGTTTTGGGGCGGATTTTGTGGAGGCCGCGGGCTTCGGCGGGGCGCGGTTTGTCGGGCTCGCGGCGGCAGCGCGACATGGGCTTGGCGGAACAAAGCGGCGATCGTCCGCGCCGCGTCGGTGCGCACCATCCAATCGGCGCCATGATACTGGACCGACTGGCGCACGGCGCCGTCGACGCGCTTGTTTTCGACGATCTGCACATAGGCGCGTTCGCCGGACTTTTTGAGGCGGAAGAACATGGGCCCTCGCAACAGAGCACCACGGAATCAGATTCCGAGTCCATAAACAAGCCTATAAAACAGGCAAACGTGGCACCACATTTTGGAAAAATCCAGGCTCCAAATAAACAATATCAATGGGTTGCAAGCGCCATTCCGGCGTTTACTGTTCAACTCGGGTTATGGCGGAGCGCCATCCGCTGGGCCGACGGACTCATTACGCCTTGGGAAAGCCCAGGCGAGATCCGGCGGTCGCCGCCTTATATCGCGCGGAGATGGCAATCCCGTCCAAACGGTTTGACGACAACGCCCGCGGCCCGTGATTGCACGCCAATCAAATTTTGGCTAATTCTGAACAATGCACGGCGCCGAACGAAACTTTGCTCGCCTCACCGTAGGCGCGAGGAGATCCTCATACGTCGCCGGGGCGAGAGCGCCGAGAGCGCGATGCATTTGTTTCTCCTATCTAGCGCGACGCCGAAGAAGGTTTGCGCGGCCCTTGCTTCATCTCGCCGCCGCCAAACCTCGCCTTCGCGATGTGCCGAGGTCTTCCGGCGCGTGCCGAGCAAGGGAGCTTAATCATGGCGCATAGCCTCGCCGTTGCTTTGCCGCAACTCATGGACGCCGATCGGAGATGACGCCATTGCGACCGACGAAGCCATCCGCCTCGATCGGCCTTGACGCCGATCCAAACGCGACGCCCAGACTTTTCGTCTCCACGACGAACTCCCTCTCAGCCGGCTTTGCCGCGAAATACGCCGCCCGAATCGACGAAGCTTTGTTCCTCGCCTTTCTCTCGGCTTTGGCCTGGACGCCGTTCTGGTTCGGCTCCAATCGACCGCTGGCGTGGGGCGTTAACGCGGTCGGATTCGGAGCCCTCGCCCTGCTCTATGAAATCGGCTTGCTTGCGACGCTTCGGCGCCATCCGGTGGCGGTGCGCCGCATCTGGTTCGCGGCTCTGGCTTTCGCCACCGTTTGCGGCTGGTCATTCATGCAAGTCGCCTCCTTCATCCCGATCGGCAATCAGCACCCGATCTGGCAGATGGCGCGCGAGACACTGGGACGCGATCTGCCCGGCTCCATCAGTGTCAATCGCGACGACACTGTTATCGCTCTGTTGCGCTTCGTCACCTGCGGTCTAACCTTCTGGTTGGCGTTGCAGCTCTGCCGCTCGCCCACGCGAGCGCGCCGCCTCGTTCAGGCGATCGCCGCTATTGGCGGGCTTTACGCAACCTATGGAGTCGTCGCTTTTTTCCTATTCCCGCGCACGATTCTTTGGTTCGATAAACTCTATTACTTGGATTCAGTGACCTCGAGCTTCATCAACCGCAATTCCTACGCCACCTATGCCGGCCTCGGTCTAATGGCGAGTTTCGCCGTCACCGCGAGCCTGTTTTTGCGTCGCGGCGAGCTTCAAAGCGTCGGCGTTGGCCGCAAAATGGCTCACCTTATCGCCTTAATCGTTGGTCCGGGGGGGCTCTGGATCGTCTGCGCCTTCATCGTCGGCGTCGCTCTAATCCTGACCGGTTCGCGCGGAGGTTTTTTTGCGACGCTGGGCGGCTTATTGACTTGCCTGCTGCTTGTGGGCGTTCGCGGCAGGAACAACGCCGTCAGTGTCGGCTTTGGCTCGTTGATAATCGGACTGGCGATTGGCGCCGCCTTTTTCAATTTTGGCGATTATCTCGCCGATCGACTGGCTACCAACGGTCTTGCAAACGACGCTCGCCTAGCGATCTACAGCTTGACTTGGAATTCGATCGTCGATGCGCCGCTGCTAGGCTTCGGAGACGGAACTTTTGCGGAGATTTTTCCGATGTATCGAGACACCACCATCGACTTCTTCAACTTTTGGGACAAGGCGCATAACAGCTATCTCGAATTATTGCAGGGCCTTGGCGTCCCAATGGCGTTATTTCTTCTCGCCGCCATTGCCCTGCTTGCTGGGCGTTGTGTTTTCGCCGCGCTGACGCGGCGAAATTCCGTCGCCGCTCCGCTCGCCGCGAGCGCCGCCACGGTGATCGTCGGCCTACACTCCTTCATCGATTTCAGTCTGCAAATCCAGGCGGTGGCCTTGGTCTGGGTTACGCTGCTCGGCGCCGGAACGGCGCAATCGTGGAGCAGCAAAATCGCCACCGATCGTTAGACGCGCCCTCCGCCACGAAACAACGGACAGGAACCTCGCTGTCGCGGGGGTGAAGACGGCCGAAGTCGCAATTGCGCCAAGAAGGCCTGGTAAGTCCCCGTTAACCGCGACTTGGTGAGTTTGTTTTAACTGTGGTATGTGGCTTGCTTCGGACGCCTGCTCGGGAAACATTCGCCAATGCATGGAAATATCCCTTTGAAATTGGCGCAAGTCGCTGAAGGCTCGGATGGTTCCGATGCGATCGATTTGCGTCAGCTGCAGGATTTTTTTTGGC
>NZ_JBKQOU010000050.1:0-15630 GCF_052145335.1 Rhodoblastus sp. | reverse complement strand
AGGCCGAGCCTCGATTGTAAAAGCAACCTGGCCAAAGTCTTCGGTATGCGAAACCTTGTGGGAATGCGTGCACTGGGTCTCCAGCCTATGATCGATGGCAGATGTGAAGCTCAGGCAGCTTTTCTCGGTGGCATGGCACAGCACGATCCGGCGGTCTTTCGCATAGCCGGCCCGGTGATGGAGTGTCCGGCCTGCAAGGGTCCTCGTTTGCCGCGGATCATCAGCATTCGCGCGGGCAACCTGTTCATTCACTGCCATCTCCGAAGAGATCACGAGCGAGGCTGGCGCGTTCAGGAGCGTCACACGGTAAGAGACAGCGGCCACGTGCCTGTTGGCGAAGGAGACCAAGCGGCGCGATGAAATCAGCACTTGTTTTCCCGCGGGCGTCTCCCAGAGGATGTCCCGGTCGAGAGTTCCGGACTTCATGTTGAGGCGCCGGTCAAAGCTTAAGAGGTTTGAATTGGGCAGCCAAAAGGGCTCGTCATCGATGAAGAGCTTGATAATCTTGCTGTCGGCCACGTTAACGATGGTCTGGCCGGTTTTGGCAAAGCCGTAGGCTTCTTCTGGATAGATAATCGGCCATGTTTCGTAGAACCCGTTGATGAGGGTGCTATTTTCCGCGCTGGGACCTCCTTCCTCGGGACAACCGCGGATGCCGATATATCCGTTACTAAGCGTAAACACCGTTTCAAGCTGGGCGAGGAACTCGGGGTGAAAACCTTTTTCGATGACGTTCCATTCGTCTGCCGGATAATTCCGGGGAGGCGGCCTGAGGTGTTTATGGTGGAGCATCGGTCAGTCAACCAGTTCGCCAAGATCGTTTACCACCAGCTGCGCGCCATGCTGCCGAAGCTCCTCAGCGTTCCCCTTGCGCGCGACACCGATCACAAGCCCAAAATGCCCGTTAAACCCGGCCTCGACTCCCGATATGGCATCCTCGACGACAATCGCCCGCGCCGGCTCGACCCCGAGCAGCTTTGCCGCCAATAAATATGTGTCCGGCGCGGGTTTTCCCGCCAGGTGCTGGGCATGAATCACATGGCCGTCGACCTGGACGTCGAAGGAGGCGTCCAGCTTGGCTGTCCTAAGGACCGCCGTGCAGTTTTCGCTCGAGGTGACGACGGCGATCTTGAATCCTTGACGGCGCAAGGAGTGAATTAATTTCACTGTCCCTTCGTAAGGCTGCACCCCCATGTCTTCTATGATCCTGCCGACCAAGGCGTTCTTGCGGTTTCCGAGCGCGGCGACTGTTTCGGCCTTGGGAGGATCGTCCGGATTTCCTTCGGGGAGGGTGATTCCGCGTGACCTGAGAAAATCCCGGACGCCATCGAAGCGAGGCTTTCCATCAACGTAAAGCCGGTAGTCCGAGTCGAGATCGAAGGGACGGAACGCGTCGCCTCTCTGAATTCGACGCTTCTGAAGAAATTCGTCGAACATCTGTTTCCAGCACGCCGCATGGATGCTGGCGGTGTTGGTGATAACGCCGTCGAGGTCGAGCAGGACGGCGTCGTATTTTTCGCGTTTGATCGCGCACTTGCTCACAGGCTGCTGCGCTGCTCGCTCTGCTGTGATCGGCGGAGCAGCAGACCAGCCGCCCATCGCGGCGCTGACCTGAGGTCCGTTCCAGAGCTTTATGGCAGGTACATCATCGTAGTAGTCGAGAACGCAAAGCCCTCCCGTATCTAGCAAGAAATGCTGTCCGCCCTCAGTGGGAAGGCCGATCCATCGCGCCGCCAGCACGCGCAGTACGTGCCCGTGCGCGAACAGCGCAACGTTACCGCGGACGGCGCGCGCGCGGGCAATGACGCGATCCGCGCGAACGCCAACCTGCTCTGGCGTCTCGCCGCCAGGGCATCCGTCCCGGAAGATCATCCAGTCCTGCGTCACGTCATGAATCTGCTTGGGCGTCAGCCCCTCATACTCGCCGTAGTTCCACTCCATCAAATCCGGGTCGACGGCCGCACTTTCATCAAGCCCAGCCAGCGTGGAGGTCTCACGAGCGCGCCGCAGCGGGCTAACCAGAACGAGGGAGAAGGTTTCCTTGGCCAGCACGGGCCGCAACGCTTCGGCCCGCCGCCGGCCCTCAGCAGTCAACGGGATGTCAGTCACGCCCGTGTGCTTCCCGCTCAAGCTCCAGGCCGTCTCACCATGCCTGATGGCATATAAGGTCACGCTTGCCTCTCAGCGTCTCACAGGTTGTCCGCCGCCGTCGAGCGCACTGCTGCGGATTTGGCTTCCCGGCCCCAACTCCAGCCGGCGATATCGGGCATGTCGTCGCCGTAGCGGGCAATGTATTCCTTATGCTCGATGAGCATATCGCGGATCGCCTGCTTGGCGTAAGCGGCGCGCGAGCCGAGCTTCGGCACCCGATCGATCACGTCTTCCACCAGATGGAAGCGGTCGAGATCGTTCCGTACGCACATGTCGAAGGGTGTACTTGTGGCGCCCTCTTCCTTGTAGCCGCGCACATGGAGGTTCTTATGGCCGTTCCGGCGATAGGTCAGCCGGTGAATGAGCCACGGATAGCCGTGGAAGGCAAAAATGATGGGCTTGTCCGTGGTGAACAGTTGATCGAAATCCCTGTCAGGCAGACCATTCGGGTGCTCGGCCTCCGGCTGCAGCTTCATCAGGTTTACAACATTAATGACCCGCACCCTCAATTCGGGAGCGTGACGGCGGAGCAGGTCCACGGCGGCGAGCGTCTCCAGCGTTGGCACGTCTCCGCAGCAGGCCATCACGACGTCCGGCTCATGATCCCGGTCGTTGCTGGCCCATCCCCAAATCCCGAGACCAGACTCGCAATGCTTGATCGCCTCATCCATGGTCAGCCATTGCGGCGCCGGCTGCTTGCCGGCCACGATGACATTGACGAGATTGCGGCTGCGCAGGCAAAGGTCGGTCACCCAAAGCAAGCAATTGGCGTCGGGGGGCAGGTAAACACGGACGACTTCGGCCTTCTTGTTGACCACATGGTCGATGAAGCCGGGATCCTGGTGGCTGAAGCCGTTGTGATCCTGACGCCAAACATGACTGGACAGCAGATAGTTAAGCGAGGCGATTGGTCGTCGCCAGCCGATATGATTGCACACCTTCAACCACTTGGCGTGCTGGTTGAACATCGAGTCGACGATATGAATAAATGCCTCGTAGCACGAGAAAAAGCCGTGCCGGCCGGTCATCAGATAGCCCTCTAGCCAGCCCTGGCATTGATGTTCGCTGAGCATTTCCATGACCCTGCCGTCAGGAGCGAGATGGTCGTCCCAAGGATAGGTGTCTGCGACCCAGGCGCGGTTGGTAACCTCAAGTACATCCTGCCAGCGGTTTGAGTTGTTCTCGTCGGGACTGAAAAGCCGGAAGTTGCGCGATTCCATATTCAGTTTCATGACATCGCGAAGAAACCGGCCCATGACGCGGGTGGACTCCGCCGTGGCCGCGCCCGGTGCTGCAACTTCCACCGCGTAATCGCGAAATTCGGGAAGCCGGAGGTCGCGCAGCAGCAGCCCGCCATTTGCGTGCGGGTTTGCGCTCATGCGCCGCGTACCGCGAGGCGGAAGTTCGGCCAGTTCCGGCCGGAGGCGGCCATCGCCGTCGAAAAGCTCCTCCGGCCGGTAGCTTTTCATCCACTTTTCAAGGATGCGTACGTGCTCCGGGTTATTGTGCATCTCGCCCATGGGCACCTGATGGGAGCGCCAGTAGTCCTCGGTGCGCCGGCCATCGATTTCCTTCGGGCAGGTCCAGCCTTTTGGTGTGCGCAGGATGATCATCGGCCAGCGCGGACGCTCCCGGAAGCCATTGCGTGCTTCCATCTTGATACGTTGGATGTCGCCCAAGACGGTCTCCAGCGTGGCCGCCATGAGTTCGTGCATCTCTTCCGGATCGCTTCCTTCGACGACATACGGCGTATAGCCGTATCCGTGGAATAGTTGGTCGAGCTCCTCGTGGCTGATCCGGGCCAGCACTGTGGGGTTGGCGATTTTGTACCCGTTCAGATGCAAGATTGGCAGAACGGCGCCGTCCGCGGCAGGGTTCAGAAACTTGTTCGAATGCCAACTGGTCGCCAACGGCCCCGTCTCCGCCTCTCCGTCCCCGACCACGCAGGCTACGATCAGATCAGGGTTGTCGAATGCGGCGCCGTAGGCATGAGAGAGCGCGTACCCCAATTCGCCGCCCTCATGGATCGAGCCAGGGGTCTCCGCCGCCACGTGGCTGGGAATACCGCCAGGAAAGGAGAACTGCTTGAACAAGCGCTTCATGCCTGCCTCGTTGGCGGGAATATCTGGATAAACCTCGCTGTAGGTTCCTTCGAGATAGGCGTTGGCAACCAAGCCAGGCCCGCCATGGCCCGGGCCGGTGATATAGATCATGTTCAGGTCATGTTTCTTTATCATCCGGTTCAGATGGACATAGATGAAGTTCAAGCCCGGAGTGGTTCCCCAATGCCCGAGGAGCCGCGGCTTGATGTGTTCCTCGGATAGGGGCTCTTTGAGCAACGGGTTGTCGTAGAGATAGATCTGGCCAACGGAAAGGTAATTGGCAGCCCGCCAAAAAGCGTTGATCGATGACCGCTCCTTGTCCGAAAGCACGCTTGCCATCTGGTCTCCCATGATCTCGTCCTTAAGGCTAAGCCTTATGTGCGCGGCGCAGGCTGAGCGCCCGTTTCATTGTCTCGTAATTCACGGCGACGCCGGCCACCGTTTACTGAGTTCATATGCGCGGTCACAAAACTTCGTTTAGGGACAAGAGCTAGGCGGGTAATTTCTTAGATCGATACTTGCAGCATACCCGCCGTCAATTTGTGCGTAGCCCCTGCGATCCGTATGTCCATCGCCTCGCCCTGGACCAGCGTTGCCTGCAGGGCGCCGCCAGCAATCCGGATCGCCACAACCCGCCCTTTCCAGCATAACCGGAACGATAGGCTGCGCCATTGGGGGGGGACCTTAGGGTTGATTTCCAGTATATCACCCATCAGATCCACGCCGCCGAATCCGAGCATTACCGTCTGCCACATCCCGCCCAGCCCTGCGATGCGCACGCCACCGGCGCTGTTCGGGTCAAGATCAAGGTCGAGGGCAGCGGTCTTGTGAAGGTAACGCAAAGCCATCTCAGCATCCCCCAGGCGCGCGGCGACCAACCCGTGCATCGAGGTGCTGAGCGAACTGCCGTGAGCGCATTTCGGCTCGTAATAGCGAAAATTTCTCTCCGCCAATTCGCCGGGGAATTCTTTGGGTAACAGAGCAATAAGCGCCACAACGTCAGCCTGCTTCACCACCTGCGAGCGCTGCGTGCGCTGGCGTTTGATCACCACGTCGATCGGCATATTGGCGCCTGCGTAGGCAGCGAGGTCGAGAGGGTCCAGCGCATTAAAGCCTGCAAACTGCTGATAAATGCCCGTAGCAGGGTCAAGGCCAGTTACGAGGCGAGCGACAGCGTCGCGCCAGTCCGCCAGCTCGTCATCGCCAAGCGAAAGCTTTCGCCGGAGCACGGCGGCCCGCTCAGGCCAGCCCGCTTGCAACAGTTCTAAGGCTTCTAGCGCACGGGCGATGTTCCATCGCGCCATGACATTCGTGAAGGCGTTGTCATCCACATCCTCATGATATTCGTCCGGCCCGATCACGTGGCGGATGTGCCGCTTGCCATCCGGCTCCGCTATGCCCCGGCAAGCCCAGAACCGGGCCGTCTCAAGCAAGATCTCCGCCCCTGCGCCGAGAAAGAACTCATCGTCCCCGGTGGCGCGCCAGTACTGCCAAACGGCATAGGCGATGTCGGCACTAATGTGGTGCTCCATCTTGCCAGTCAAAATCTCGACGATGGCGCCGTCGGCTCCTACCACGTGCTCCGGTGTCGTCTCCTCTCCAGTGTCGGCGGATTCCCAGGCATAGAGCGCCCCTCTGTAACCCGCCTGGGCCGCCTTTGCGCGCGCGGCCGGCAATGTGTGAAAGCGGTACATGAGAAGCGCCCGCGCCGCTTCCGGCCAGACCGCAATATAGAATGGAAGCAGGTAGATCTCGGTGTCCCAGAAAACGTGCCCGAAATAGGCGTCGCCAGTGAGTCCGCGGGCGCCTATCGAGACGTGCTCGTCCTCTGGGTTGGCCGCGCTGGTCAAATGGTACACAGCAAAACGCAGGGCCCGCTGCATCGCATCGTCACCCTCAATGACGATATCGCTCGCAGTCCAGCGTGCGTTCCAGGCGGCCTCGTGCGCAGCCAGGACAGCGCGCCAGCCCAGCAAACGGCTGCGTTCCAGTGCGGCGGCGGCACGCGGAGCGGGATCGTCCTCTGGGTTGCCGGCTCGCGCAACCGCGACCATGCGGTCAAGTTCGATCACCTGCCCGGCTATAGAGCGCCAGCTCCAAACCCAGAGGAGCGGAAACGGACGCTCGGGTTCCCGCAGTTTGCCACCCAATCGCAACGTCGCGGCGCCTGCCATCGCCACGCCCTTGCCAGTGACCTCCGTACGCCAAGAGCCAAGGTCCTGCTCAAGCAGCATCGGCTTCACGTCGAGGCTGGCCATCGCGAAAGTTGCCTCCAACTTCACGTCGACGCCATCCCGGTCAAGCTCAGCCCGCAACAACTGCAGCCCCGCCGCGCGATCCGCCAGCGAGAGGAGAGCCAACCCGCGCCCAGAAGTGGTAACGCCTGCGGGGGTGCAATGTGTCCAGGCTGACAAAAGCAGGCCACGGCGAAGGTCGAGTGTGCGAATGCCCCTGAGCATCTGACCCTCGTGCGCCAGCAACGGTTTTCCGTTCAGAGTTATCAGTACGCGCGACCAGTCGGCGACAGGCGCCAGCGCGGGCACCGGCGGCTCAGTGTTAGGAATATCAAACAGGCCCGCAACGTAGCAGCGCGGCCAGGAGCGCCATCTCACGCCGCCTAGCCAGCTCAGCCAGGATGGACCACGGCCCCCCGCGAGGGCGGCGCGCATCCCCAGGAAACCATTGCCGAAGGCAAAGCGGGATTCCACTGCGTTCTCGGTTAGGACATTGTAACCTTCATGGGCGATTATCCAGCCAGGGTCTGGTGTCGGTTCGAGCGATTGTCGCATCGAAGCAATCTCCGAAGGGCTTAGTCGCCCAACACTAAATGCACAATGAAGTTCCCCCGCTTTCGCGGACCGAAACATTTGAATGTCGAAGAAACGTCCCCCACACCCGCCTGAATAAACGAGCATAGTACGAGGTATTCGGCATAAGTGTCGGGCCGGACACGGGGTTCGGGGTTGACCAACGCCAAACTCCGGCTCATTTCGGGCGAGTGGCGCCGCGAAAAATTGAAGAGACTTGCGACCCCGCCCGCGTGAGGGGTATTTGGCCCGCCTGACGGCGGCTTCGCCTCGGGCCGTGAGTTCGCCGCTTTTCTCGGCCTGACGCCGCGTCAGCATTCGAGCGGCGGCAAGGAGAAGCTCGGCCGCATCACCAAAATGAGCGACCGTTACTTGCGCAAATTGCTGGTGGCGGGGCCTGCGCGGTGCTGTGCCATCGCAAGGGCCACAAGGACGCTCTGCGCGTCTGGGCCGACCGGCTGCTGGCGCGCAAGGACGCCAAACACAAGTTCAAGCTGACTGCGGTGGCGCTGGCCAACAAGCTGGCGCGCATCGTCTTCGCGCTGCTGGCGCGCGGCGGCGTTTACGCCGGGCGGCCGCTCAGTTAGACAAACGAAATTCTTTCATATTCGAAGGTGTTAATATACATAGTCTAGGGAGAAGCTTGAATCACCGCATGCGTTGACATCGTAGGGGTCACAGGTTCGATCCCTGTCGCGCCCACCATTCCCAAAGCCTTCGAGTTGCTGGAAAAACCAGCGCTCGGCCGGTCAGCGCGATCAGGCGTCATGCGGCGACTGCCTCGGAAGTCACGCCTTGGGGCTTTCGCTTGCGCCGCGCTCCCGTTCGCTACTTCCCTGGCTTTGATGACAAAACGGGAGATCGTTTCCCCTAATTGGCTGGCTTGCCCCGATAGCGCTCCGTAAATCGCGGCGACCCTTGCCGTGGCCTGGTCGCTATCGGAGGCGGCATGGGTCACTTCACCCGCATTGGCTGTCACAGGGCGGAACCGCCGAGTATCCCCAACTTCGCGAGAGGGTCTGCTGGGCCGTTGTCCGGCGGGCCAAGCCGCGCCTTGGCGGGGACATCAAAGCGTTGCAAAAGAGTCATAAGGCTGAGGTGTTCGCTCAAGCTCAGGAATTTTTGGGAAACGAGCGCTTACCCTATGCTATGTTACATTCGACCCAGGACCGAAATGACGCCGCTGTCTCGATGACAAGGAAAACGACCATTCGGACTTTCGACACCACGCCGTCCGTTCGGACGCCAGGCAACAAGGGCATTGAGTTGTCGGGACGTCAAAATCCCGCCGAAGCGGCCATCTCGATGGCTTCGGAAACCCGGTCCGGCGCGAGCCTTTTCATTTGGCGCAAGAACCTGGCCCGGCGCGCGTCGGGCTGGATCGAGACCTTGCAGGAGGCCGATCTGGAGGCGGTGCGAATCATTTCGCGCACGGCGAGAAGGCCGGTCGCGCGGCTCAGCGCCATCGCCATCAGCAAGCTCGGCAATGGCTGGTTTTACATGTTTCTCGCCGCTCTCCTCTTCTCCCGATGGGGGGCCGCGCGCGGCTCTCGCATCATCCTGCTGGCGGGCGTCAACGCCGGCGTGATGCATTGCCTCTATCCGCTGATCAAGAATCGCTATCAACGCCGGCGGCCGTTCAAGGTCGATCCGGAACTGTCGTCCCTGCTTTCGACGCTGGACGAGCATTCCTTTCCCAGCGGCCACGCCATGACCTTGTCGGCCGTGCTGGCGCCGATCGTCATTCTCTGGCCGGCGATGGCGTTTTCGAGCGTGCTGATGGTCGTGGGCCTCGCCTGGTCGCGGGTTGCGACCGCCCACCATTATCCCAGCGACGTGCTCGCCGGCGCCTTGCTTGGCCTTGGCCTGGGTTACCCGCTTTCGACGGGCATTCTCGCCTTCTGGTAAGGCGGCGGCCCAGCTGACGCTTCTTCAGCCCGGCCTTTAGGATGAGTCCATGATCAAGTGGGTCTATCTGCTTGTCGCCATATCGGCGGAGATCGGCGCCACGTCAGCGCTGAAAGCCTCCGAGCGATTCACCCAATTGACGCCTTCCGTGCTGGTCGTGCTCGGCTATGGCGTCGCTTTCTACTTTCTGTCCTTGACGCTCGACACGATTCCCGTGGGGATTTCCTACGCCATCTGGTCGGGCGTCGGAATCGTTTTCATTTCCCTGATCGGCTGGCGCTTTTTCGGTCAGAGCCTGGACGGGCCGGCGATCGCCGGCATCGCCCTCATCGTCGCCGGCGTGGCGGTGATCAACCTGCTGTCGAAAACGGCGTCGCACTGATTGCGTCGCTTTACGGCACCGCAGCGAGCAGCAGGAAAACACCGAAAATCACCAGATGCACGGCGCCCTGGAGAATGGTCGCGCGTCCTGTCGACAGCGTCAGGGTGCTGGCGATCAGCGTCAGCGCCAACAGCACCATTTCCTGCGTGTCGAGGCCGAGGATCAAATCCTGATCCATGGTCAGCGACACGGCGGCGACGACGGGAATGGTCAGGCCGATGCTGGCGATGGCTGAGCCGAGCGCCAGATTGAGACTGGTCTGGATGCGGTTGGCGCGGGCGGCGATGACGGCGGCGCCGCTCTCCGGCAAAAGCACCAGCGCGGCGATGACCACGCCGATGAATGAAGGCGGAAGCCCGACGGCGGCGATTCCTCGCTCGAGCGCCGGGGACAGGGTTTTCGCCAGCAAGATGACTGCGACCAGCGAGGCCACCAGCAGGACCGAGCTGAACAGGGTCATGCCGCTCGAAGGCACATTTTCCGACTCATCCTGCGCCGCTTCAAAATCATCGGCCAAAGCCGGCGCCGGCTCGTCGACGAGAAAATAATCGCGGTGGCGCACCGACTGGACGAAGACGAAGACGCCATAGAGGATAAGCGACAGCGCGCTGACGAAGATCAGCTGGGTCGGCGCATATTGCGGCCCGAGCTTGGTGACGGTGAAATTCGGCAGGACCAGCGTCATCACCGCCAGAGTGGCGAGCACGCTCAATGCGGAGGCGGTGCCTTCGACGCGAAAGGCCAGTTCGCGATGCCTGACGCCTCCGGCGACCAGGCAGAGCCCGATCACCCCGTTCAGCACGATGATGACGGCGGAAAAAACCGTGTCGCGCGCCACCGACGAAGCCCCGGGCGGCGCGGAAACCATGATCGAAACGATCAGCGCCGCTTCGATCACCGTCACCGCGACGGCAAGCAGGATGGAGCCGAAAGGTTCGCCGACTTTTAACGCCACGACCTCGGCGTGATGTACGGCGGCGAAAACCGAGGCGAGCAGGAAGACAGAGGCGACGACGACGACGGCGGAGTCATTTGGGTACAGCACGCCGCCATATTTCGCAGCCAGCAGCGCCAAGGCGCCGAGCGGCGCCGCCCAGGCCCACCAATGCGACTTGTGCAAGGAATGCGACGCGCTCATCGACCCGGCTCCCGAAATATTATCACCATAGCCGTCAGGCCGGTTCGAGAAAAGCCGGAGACTTTTCCGAACGGCCGACGCGTTTTGGCCATGCTCTTGTTGGGATCTTTCGTCGGCTTGTCAATCCAGACGGACACGCAAAAGCGCGTTGCTTAAGTCTTTGGTGGCCGTTGACCAATAGGCCGCCGGATTATTTCAACAGGATGATGTAGCGTTCGGTCTCATTGGGCCGCTGCACTTCCAGCCGCCTCATGCCGATATAGCGCACGATTCTCAGACGGTCGCCCTCTTTGAACCTGGCGCAAATTCCGGTCTCGACCTCGCCGGCGATAAAATTTTCCGCCGCATCCCGGCTCACCTCGACATTGAGGTCGATCCAGCGCTTGATCAGGGCAGGATCCTTGCAGCCGAACTGCGCGCCCTCGATGGTGCAAAGATCTCCCACTTCGCAGGAGCCGTGCGCCCAGGCCGACTGGCCAGCGCAAGCGGCCAAAAAGAGGGCGGCGACTATCCCCTTGCTGAACGACATTAAAGCTTCCCGGAAAAAAGATGAGGTTCGGCTCAGAACCATCTTCTATCCGGCAAGGCTTGCCCGAGCCTTTCAGGCTTCGGCGGCGGCAGCATCAGATCGTCACTTGCGCGCCCAGTTCGACGACGCGGTCGGAAGGTATCGAGAAGAAGTCGGTGGCGTTGGTCGATTGTTTCGACAGGCTGACGAACAGCTTGTCCTGCCATTGCGGCATGCCGGAAGCCGGCGAACATTTCAAAGTCCTTTTGCCGAGGAAGAAGGACGTGGTCATGATGTCGAATTTGACGCCGCATTTGCGCATCAGCGCCATGGCGGCGGGTACGCGCGGGCTCTCCATATAGCCGTAGTGCAAGGTCACGCGCGTAAAATCGTGCGACAGCTTTTCGGTCTCGAAACGATTGGCCTCGGTCACGCGCGGCGTCGGCTCGGTGAGCACGTTCATGATCACCACCCTTTCGTGCAGCACCTTGTTGTGCTTGAGATTATGCATCAGCGCGGAAGGGGCGACATTGGGATCGCCGGTCAGGAAAACGGCGGTGCCGGGCACGCGGGTCGGCTTGGATTTGTCCAGCATGCGGATGAGATCGGCGGTCGGGATCGAATCGCGATGGGTTTTCTTGGCCAGGAGGTCGGTGCCGCGCACCCAGGTCCACATCACGATCATCGACAGCGCACCGAGGCTCAGCGGCACCCAGCCGCCTTCGAACACCTTGACGAGATTGGCCGCCAGAAAGGCCAGGTCGATGGAGAGGAAGAAGCCGATGAAGGGAATGGCGACATACAGCGGCCAGCGCCACAATTTCCACACCACGAAAAAGGCGAGGCTCGTGGTCACCACCATGGTGCCGGTGACGGCTATGCCATAGGCGTTGGCCAGATTGTCGGAGGAGCGAAACAGGAACACCAGCATCAGCACGCCGATCAGCAAGGTGCGATTGACGCGCGGCACGAAAATCTGGCCTTCGGTGGTCGCCGACTTATGCTGGATTTCGAAACGCGGCAGCAGGCCGAGCTGGATCGCCTGGCGCGAGAGCGAAAAAGCGCCGGTGATGACCGCCTGGCTGGCGATGACGGTCGCCATCGTGGCGAGTATGACGAAGGGAATCAAGGACCAGGCTGGCGCCATCAGATAGAAGGGGTCTTTCATCGCCTCGGGGTCCTTGAGCACCAGCGCGCCCTGGCCGAGATAATTGCAAATCAGGGCCGGCAGCACGAAAAACAGCCAGGCCACCTGGATCGGCTTGCGGCCGAAATGGCCCATATCGGCGTAAAGCGCCTCGGCGCCGGTCACCGCCAGGAACACCAGGCCGAGGGTGACGAAGCCTTGAGCGCCGTGACCGAACAGGAAGCGCAGTCCGATGAAAGGATTGAAGGCGTACAGGATGCGCGGCGCGTCGGCGATATGAAGCAGGCCGAGAATGCCGAGCAAAGCGAAGAACACCACCATGATCGGGCCGAAAAAGGTCGCCACCCTCGCGGTGCCGCCGCTCTGGACGACAAAAAGCGAAACCAGAATAACCACCGCGATCGGCAGGATATAGGGCTGGAAGGCGGTTGAGGCGGTATTCAGGCCCTCGACCGCCGAAAGCACGGAAATAGCCGGGGTGATGATGGCGTCGCCGGAAAACAAGGCCGCTCCGGCCACGCCGAGCAGGAAGATGACTTTCGAGCGCCGGCCGAGCGCGTTCTGCGCCAGCGCCATCAGCGACAAGGTTCCGCCCTCGCCCTTGTTGTCGGCGCGCATCAGGAAAAACACATATTTCAGTGTGACGGTGAAGAACAGCGCCCAGATCAGCAGGGAAACGATGCCCACGACTTCCGATTCGACGATTCCGCCGGCGCTTTTCATATGGTCGAGCGCCGCCTTCAGCGCGTAGAGCGGGCTGGTGCCGATATCGCCGTAAACCACGCCCATCGAGCCGAGCATCATGGTCCAGAAGCCTTCTGGTTGATGTTCGGGAGCGGGGGATGAGGGGATGCTGAATTCCTGCCCGGTCTTGAGGGCGGCAGGCGCGGGGACGGCGTCTTGCGACATGAATTTTTCCTGGCTTCGCCCCAAGCGGGAGCCTACCGAGGATGGCATATAAACCTTTCTTTCTTGTGGGAGAAGAGGGCCGTTGGTCATGATCGCCGTCGCCGGATTGTCGCAACGGAAATTTGCTGGCATGAGGCCACATGGGACTTTTCTCTCTCTCCAGCCAGATGGCCGCCTTGCCGATCGACGAGGTTTTGCCGCGTCTTGGCCAGATTCTCGCGGATGCCTCCCGCGCGGTGCTGGTGGCGCCGCCCGGCGCGGGCAAGACCACGCGCGTTCCCCTGGCTTTGCTTGACGCTGGCTGGCGGGGCGACGGAAAAATCGTGGTGCTGGAGCCGCGCCGCATCGCCGCCCGCGCCGCGGCCGATCGCATGGCCAGCCTGCTCAATGAGGGACTTGGGGAAACCATCGGCCTGCGCGTGCGCCTGCAGACTTTGGTCGGGCCGAAAACCCGCGTCGAAGTGGTGACTGAAGGCGTTTTCGCCCGGATGATCCTCGACGATCCCTCGCTGGAGGGGATCTCGGCCGTGCTGTTCGACGAGTTTCACGAACGCTCGCTCGACGCCGATCTAGGCCTCGCGCTGGCGCTCGACGCGCAGGCGGCGCTACGGCCCGACCTGCGCCTGCTGGTGATGTCGGCGACCCTCGACGGGGCGCGCGTCGCCGCTTTGATGCAAGACGCTGCTGTCGTCGAATCGCAAGGCCGCGCCTTCGAAGTCGAAACGCTTTATCTAGGGCGCGATTCGGGGGAAAGAATCGAGGACGCCGCCGCCCGGGCCATTTTCCGCGCCTTGGCGGAAGAGAGCGGCTCGATGCTGGTCTTTCTCCCCGGACAGGCGGAAATCACCCGTCTTGCCGGCATTCTGGGCGAAAAGCTGCGCGATCCAGCCGTGGATGTCTGCCCGCTCTACGGCGCGATGGACCGCGCCGCGCAGGATCGCGCGATCAAGCCGGCGGCGGCGGGGCGGCGCAAGATCGTGCTGGCGACCTCGATCGCCGAAACCTCGATCACCATCGACGGGGTGCGCGTGGTGGTGGATTGCGGCCTCGTCCGCGCGCCGCGTTTCGAGCCGGACCTCGGCCTGACGCGGCTGGAGACCCTGCGCGTTTCGCGCGCGGCCGCCGATCAGCGGCGCGGGCGCGCCGGCCGCACTCAGCCTGGCGTCTGCTATCGCCTGTGGGAAGAGGCGGCGACCGGCTCGCTGCCGGCTTTCGCCCAACCGGAAATTCTGGCAGCCGACCTCGCTGGCCTGCTGCTCGATCTCGCCGCCTGGGGGGCTCGCGATCCGTCCGAACTGGCCTGGCTCGATCCGCCGCCAACCGCGGCGACGGCGGAGGCGCGGGCGCTGTTGCGGGAATTGGGCGCGCTCGACGCCAAGGGCGCGATCACTTCTCGTGGGAAAGCCATGCGCGATTTGCCGCTGCCGCCCCGGTTGGCCTGCATGGCCTTGCAGGCGGAATCCTCCGGCGTGGGGGAAGAAGCCTGTCAGCTTGCCGTCACCCTCACAGAAAGAGGTCTTGGCGGCGATTCTCCCGATCTTGGCGACAGGCTCGAGCGTTTCGTCAGGGATAATTCGCAACGGGCGAAGGACGCCCGCCGGCTGGCGCATGGCTTTACGCGGCAATTGCGGTTTTCCGCCCGCGAACTGGGCGAAAAAGGGGAGAAGCGGGCGCTTTCAACCGGGGCGCTGGTTGCTTTGGCTTTTCCCGACCGCATCGCCATCGCGCGCGGAAAACCAGGCGATTTTCTCATGGCCAATGGCCGCGCCGCCAGCGTGGAGGCGCATTTTCCGTTGGCGAGGGCGAAAATGCTGGCCGTCGCCGAAGTGATCGGACGGGCCGGCGCCAGCCGCATTGTCGCCGCGGCGGAACTGCACGATGCGGATTTCGAGGCGCTGTTCGCCGAGAAAATCGAGACGAAAGACGAAACCCGATTCGATCCTTCCAGTGGCGCGCTGCGACGCCGCGCGTCGCGCCGCTTCGGCGCGCTGGTTCTGGCCGAGCAGAATTTGCCCGTCGCCGCCTCGCCGGAAAACGCGCAACTTCTCGCGCGCGGCGCCGCCGCTTTCGGGATCGACCGTCTGAACTGGAGCAAGGCGCAAAACCAGTTTCGCGAGCGCGTGGAGTTTCTGCGCCGGGCGCACGCGGGTGAGGGAGAGGCCAATCCCTGGCCCGACCTGACCGAGGAGGCGCTGAAGCTTTCGCCCGAAAACTGGCTGGCGCCTTTTATTCAAGGCTGCGTCCGTCTCAACGACATCGGCCCGGAGCATTTTGACGCTGCCCTCTCGGCTTTACTGCCTTGGGACCTTACACGAAAACTGGAAGAAGAGGCGCCGACCCACTACGTCACGCCGGCGGGCTCGTCCGTCGCGCTCGATTATGGCGGCGCGGAAGGGCCGGTCCTCGCCGCGCGGGTGCAGGAGTTTTACGGGCTAGCGACTCATCCCAGCCTCGCCGGCGGGCGCGCTCCGCTGACCTTGCATCTGCTGTCGCCGGCGCATCGGCCGATCCAGATCACCCGCGACCTGCCGGGCTTCTGGAAAGGCTCCTGGGCTGGCGTGAAGGCGGAAATGAAGGG
>NZ_JBKQOU010000049.1:0-4495 GCF_052145335.1 Rhodoblastus sp. | reverse complement strand
ACTTTTTCGGCGCGACGATAGGACGGCAGGCCGATCAGGCCGAAAAACCCGTACCCCGAAGCCGGCGTCAAAGCGACGTGCTGCGCGATGATGAGGTTTTCCAGCGCGCTCATGCCGGAAAACAGCCTTATGTTCTGGAAAGTGCGGGAGATCCGGGCCTTTCTGGCGATCTCGTGATCGGCCATGCGCTCGAGCAGATAAAGGTCTTCGCCGCCGTCGTTGGAGCTTTTCCGCGCCGTGGTCGTCAATTGGTCGATTCGCTCGTCGTCCAGCCCGCCTTTCGGGGAAAAGGCGATGCGGCCGACCGTCGGCTTGTAGAATCCGGTCAGGCAGTTGAACAAGGTGGTCTTGCCGGCGCCATTGGGGCCGATCAGGGCGGTGATGTCGCCGCGCCCGACGGAAAAAGACACGTCGTTGACGGCGGTGAGGCCGCCGAAGCGCATGGTGACGCGATCGACCCGCAGCAGCGGATCGTCGATCCAGGCCGGGGCGGTCATGGTTTGGCCTCCGCGGCTTTGCCGAGCAAGATGGTCGGCTGGCGGGTGGAGACCAGCCCGCGCGGCCGGAAATTCATCATCGCCACCATGGCGAGGCCAACCAGCAGCATGCGATATTGCGTCGGGTCGAAATCGGGACCGAAAATCGCCTTGAGGAAGGCCAGTTCGCGCAATAGTTCCGAAGAGCCGACGATCAAGGCGGCCGCCATGGCGACGCCCAGTTGCGAGCCCGCGCCGCCCAGCACGACAATGGCGAGAATGGTCGCGCTTTCGGTGAAGGTGAAGCTCGACGGCGACACCACGCCCTGCCTCAGCGCAAACAGGCAACCGGCAATGCCGGCGAAAAAGGCCCCGAGCGCAAAGGCGGTGAGCTTGATGTTGGCGGTGTCGAGGCCAAGCGCGCGGCAGGCGATCTCATCCTCGCGCAGCGCCTCCCAGGCGCGCCCCAGCGGCAGGCGGCGCAGGCGTATCGAGACGAAATTGGCGATCAGCGCCATCAACAACACGAGGTAATAAAGAAAGATCAGCTTGTGCACGCCGGCGAAATGCAGGCCGAAATGCGCGGCGAATCCCCGCGGTCCCGCGATGAACGGCAGGCCGAAAAAGGTGAGGCCGGGGTAGCCATAGAGTCCGGCCTCGCCGTGGGTGACGACATCCCAGTTCACCGCCACGATGCGGACCATTTCGCCAAAAGCCAGCGTCACGATGGCGAGATAATCGCCGCGCAGCCGCAGCACCGGGAAGCCGATGCAGAAGCCCCAGAGCGCGGCCAGCAGTCCGCAGACCGGCAGCAGCAGCCAGAACGACAGGCCGGTGAGCGGGGCCAGCAGGGCATAGGCGTAGGCGCCGACGCAGTAGAACGCGACATAGCCGAGATCGAGCAGGCCGGCGAGGCCGACGGTGATGTTGAGGCCCCAGCCAAGCAGGACATAGAGCAGGATCTGCACGCCAAAAGTGTCGACCCATTTCAGCGCCGCCTGCGGCCCGAGGAAGGCCAGCACAGCCAAGGGATAGGCGACGAGCGCCGCAAGTGCGGCGGGCGCCAGCCATCCGCGTTTTTTCGCGGTCGCCACCGCCGCCGGAGCCTGCGGCTTTTTCGGGCGCGACGCCCATAGCGACAGCAGGAAACGCAGGCCGAAGGCGAGGGCGCAGAAACTGAGGAACAAAGGCCAGCGGGCGGTCAGCGCCAGCATATTGCTGAAATCGGGATCGGCGCGAAAAGCGATGATCGGAAAGCTCAGGCCCGCGACGATCAGCGTCGCGATGGCGGCGTCCTTGAGCGCGTGAGAGATGGGCGAGACCGGTTCGCTCAAAACTCACACCTTCTCGACATCGGGGCGGCCCAGCAGGCCGGAGGGCATGAAGATCAAGGTGATGGCGAGGATTGAAAAGGATGCGACATCCTTGTAGTCGCTGGAGAAATACTGCCCCCACATGGTCTCTACCAGGCCGATCGCCAGCCCGCCGAGCACGGCGCCGGGCAGGGAGCCGATGCCGCCGAGCACGGCGGCGGTAAAGGCCTTCACTCCCGGCACAAAGCCATCGGAGGATTTGACCACGCCGTAATGCAGCAGGAACAGGCTGCCGGCGACGGCCGCCAGCGCCGCGCCGATGACGAAGGTCAAGGCGATGGTGCGGTTGACGTCCACCCCGAGCAGGGCCGCCATTTTGGCGTCCTGTTCGCAGGCGCGCTGCGCCCGGCCAAGCGGCGTCTTCTGCACCACGAACCAGAAGGCGGCGAGCAGGACCGCCGTCACCGCGACGATGAGGATCTGCTTGTAGGACAAGGTGACGTCATAGGCGCCGCCGCTGGTGATCGGGATGACCTTGTCGAGAAACGGCGGGATCGACTTGTTGTTCGGCCCCTGCGCCACGGTGACGAAATTGGCGAGGAAGGTCGACATGCCGATGGCGGAAATGAGCGGCGCGAGGCGGAAAGAGCCGCGCAGCCGTCTATAGGCTACGCGCTCGATGACGAAATTCCACAAGGCGGTCAGCGCCATGGCGGCGAACAGCACGATGACGAAGGCTGGTCCCTCCGCGATCCCGAAAAATTGCGTCAGCAGGAGCAAAAGCAGCAGCGCGATGAAGGCGGAGAGCATGAATACGTCGCCATGGGCGAAATTGACCATGCCGATAATGCCGAAAACCATCGTATAGCCGATGGCGATCAACCCATAGATCGACCCCAGCGTAATGCCGTTGATCAATTGTTGCAGGAAAATTTCCATCGGGAATCGGCCAAGAATCGCTTTGGGCCCGCTCGCCCTCTGGGATTCGACGCTAGCAAGCGCTGGCCAGCGCCGCAACACATGGAACGGATGAAGCGGAGGTTGCCGGGCCACCCCCCATTTTCAGCGACAAAGCTTTCCCGGCGCCGCGGGGCAGTGTAAGCAGCGCCGGGGGCCTGCAAAGGTGAAACAATAATGACGGTCAAAATATTGCTCGCGGAGAGGGATCCTATGCTCGAAGCCAAGGCTTATCGCGATGCGATGAGCGAGATCGCCTCGCCGGTGCATTTGATCGCCACCGACGGCGTCGCCGGTCTCGCCGGCATGACGGTGACGGCTCTGGCCTCGGTTTCCGACCATCCGGCGACGCTGCTGGTCTGCGTCAACATTCATTCGCCCTCGACGCGGCGGTTCATCGAAAATGGCGTGTTCAGCGTCAACTCGCTCGGCTGCGACGATCTGCCCTTGGCCGACATCTTCGCCGGGCGCACCGACGAGCATTTCGAGCAGAAATTCAAGCATGGCGTCTGGCGCAAGGGCAAGACCGGCGCACCCTTGCTGGAAAGCGCCCTTGCCAATTTCGACTGCCGCCTGGTCGATGTGAAGGATGTGTCGACGCACCACGTGCTGTTTGGCGCGGTCGAGGCCGTCTCGCGGCGCGACGAAGGCGCGAGCCTGCTCTACCACCGTCGCGGCTATACGCGAAGTGTGGAAAAAACAAAGCCTTAACCTTTCCAATCGTTGACTCTATCGATTCATGTTCGCGCAAGGGAGGCGGGGTTAGCGTCACGCAACGATGGAGTTGCGAGCCATGACCACCGCCAATCCGGCGAAAGCCTCCCTGTTCGGCCTGCATGCCCTGGACGAGCGCCTCGCGGTGATCGCGGGCTTGGCGCGGGCCGGGAAAAATCTTACCCCTTCGGAAGTTCGCCAACTGCGCCGCGCTCTGTTCGAGGACGAGGGCGTCAGCCACGAAGAGGCCGGCGCCCTGTTCGAACTGGATCGCGCGCAAAACGCTTCCTGCCTCGAATGGACCGAGTTTTTCGTTGAATGCCTGACGGATCATTTTGTTTGGCAGGCGCGCCCGACCGGCGTCCTCACCCATGAACAGGCAGAATTTCTGCTCACCGAAGCGGACAGGAAGTTTTCGCTCGCCGGTTTCGCCTTGCTCGCCAATGTCCTTGCCGATGCGGATCGCGCTCCGCAATGGTTTCTCGACGCGGTGCGGTCGCGGGCGAGGGCGCCGGCGGTGCAGGCGGCTCTGGCGGCGACGGCCTAAACCGTTTGTTGGCTGGACGCGCACGGTGACTTCCCATACAAGGCGGACCGATCCAATCGTCTGCTGGGCCTTGTCCTCCTCAAGGCTGGAAAAATCCGCTCCGGGGCCAGAATGTTCAAGAAAATACTCATCGCCAACCGTGGCGAAATCGCCTGCCGCGTCATCAAGACGGCCCGCCGGATGGGCATCAAGACCGTCGCCGTCTATTCCGACGCCGACAAGGACGCGCTTCATGTCGAAATGGCCGACGAGGCGGTGAATATTGGAGCGCCCGCAGCCTCCGAATCCTATCTGGTCATGGAAAAGATCATCGACGCCTGCAAGAAGACCGGCGCCGAGGCTGTGCATCCCGGCTATGGCTTCCTTTCGGAGCGCGCCGCCTTCGCCGAGGCGCTGAAGGCCAATGACATCGTCTTCATCGGCCCCAATGTCGGCGCCATCCAGGCGATGGGCGACAAGATCGAATCCAAGAAATTCGCCAATGCCGC
>NZ_JBKQOU010000048.1:0-5924 GCF_052145335.1 Rhodoblastus sp. | reverse complement strand
CGTAAAGAGCGATGGCGAGGCCCACGCGCCGCGCTTTGACGAGCGTCTCGCGAACGACGGCCGCCGAAGCGTCGAGAAATTGCACGCGGAAATTCACGACGATTCCTCTAAGCGGCCTGAGCGCATTGCATTACGGGGAGACAGATATCCGATATCCCCGACAAAATGGGAACGTAGAGCCGTCGCGCTCTCACGAAATGGCCCCTGGTGGCGCGAATGTTGGGCCTAGGCCAACTCCCTCTGCAGCGCGGCGAGGGCATGCTCGAGCGTCTCGCCGATCAGCCATCCCTGTCGATCGGCGATCGCGTACAGGGCCTCGATCGTCTCCGGCTTCGCCCGGGCGTTGAACTGCATCGTCCGGCCGGTCCGATGGATGCGAGGCGGGCGTCTCGTTGGCGGCGGAGGGGCTGGCCTCGCCTCGCGGCTCGGAAAGCGCGAAGCCTCGGCGATCCCGCGCACAAGCTCGGCGGGAACCGCGTTCGGCTCGGAGGCCGCCTTCGGCGCGAAGCCGGAGACGTCGAGCGCGTCCTCGCTGTCGAAGATGGAAGCGCGCTCTTTGGTCATGCCGCCGCTCCTATCGCAGGGCCACCTGACTTGATGACCGAGAGGACTTCGGCCGTGAAGGTGCGGGCGTTGGCGATTGCGGCGGCGACGTTGCCGACCTGACCGCGGTCGAGGTCCGAGAGCGACCCGCCGAACGAGAAGATGGCGCGGAAGGCGTCCCGTTCGTGCATTTGTGTGCCGAGAACCCTGACGCCGCTGTTGGCGAATTCCGCTTCGATCGCTTGCAGTGAACGCGGCCGGATGGCCGCACTTGTGCGGGTAAACAAGACGGCGGTCGGGATCGTCTTCCCGGCCGTTTTCTCCATGTTCCGGACCAGCCGGATGGCCTTCACGGCCTCGGTCGCGTCAAGGAGGCTCCCCTGCGTCGGGACGATGACGAGATCGGCGCGGCTGATAGCGTAGCCGACCATCAGACTCGCGGTTCCCTCGAGGTCGACGATGACGAAGGCCGCCTGGCGCGCGGCCTGGTCGATCTGGTCGAGGATCGAATCCTCGGTGGCGTTGGCGACTACGGTCAGGGTCTCGGGCTTCCCTGGCCGGCCCGCCCATCGGGATACGGGCTTGTTGGGATCAGCGTCGATGATCGCGACTGTCGCGCCCCGCCCCGCGAGCTCGGTCGCGAGAACGACGGCGGACGTGGATTTCCCGGCGCCGCCCTTGGGGCTGGCGAAAACGATTGTCGGCATAGATGGCCTCCCTCGTGTAGGCCTCCATCATGAGCGCCGACAGTTGACAAACAGTGCACGGATCGACGACAGGCCGATGACTGATCACAAACGGCATACAGCCTGCAATCTGATCACAGACTGCTAGCAGTTCGGCCCGAGCCGCCGCGCCGCTCATGGACCTTATGGCGGAAGGCAGCCTAGTTGAGGGCATCGCGTTGAAAGTACGCTAAACAACGCTAAGGGAGAACGGGAGGAGAACATCATCATGCCGCGTGCCTTTTGGGCGAGAGGTTGAGCAGTTTGCGGCTTGTCGCCTGCGCGGCGCGATCCCAGAGGAAGTCGCCCGAGAAGGTGCCGGCGATCGGCGGTCGTCACGGAGGACGGTTGGCGCGGGGCGGCCGACGGGGGGGCGACACAGCTCGCCGACATTCTCAGGCGGGCCATGACAGCCGGGCGGCATCCGACTATAATGCGTTATGTAACGGAATGTGGGCAGGCAAATGCCGGGGCGTAAGCCATTGGGGGATCGGCCTATGACGTCCGCGGAGCGGCAGGCGCGGTTTCGGGCAGCCCATGCGGACGGCAGTCCGAAAATCCGCTACCGGCGACCGGGCGACCGGCGCAGCCGACCGGCGCGCTGGCGGGACGCCGTGGCCGAGCTCGTGACGCTGCAAAACGAGTATCAGGAATGGCTCGACGGCCTGCCCGATAATCTTGCCGAGAGCGCCGCAGCGGAGGCCTTGCGCTCAATCTGCGGTCTTGACCTTTCCGAACTGGAAAGCGTCGAGCCGCCGCGCGGGTTTGGGCGTCACTGACTGGTCGATGAGGCCGAGGCGGACCGCCGGCATCGGCGTGACATTCGGTCACCTATCAAACGCCGCTCGCCTGTGCAACCGTACCTCAAAAATATGGGGAACGAACGGTGACCGGTGTGAAGCGGGCAGCAGTCGCCATTGCAGCGCTTGGCCTGACGTCATGTGCTCAGGCTCCTGAAGAAGTCCGACCGTCCTATGTTAGCTCGGTCGCTTATGACAGTTGGACCTGTCGGCAGCTTGGCGAAGAACAGGCTAGGCTTCAAGCCGCTTTGACGGGGGCGTCGGCCCAACAAAATCAAACGCGTTCAACCGATGTGGCCGGGTGGCTCTTTATCGGCCTGCCTGTCGGTTCGATGTCTGGAGGCAACGTCGCGCCCGAAATTGCCAATTACAAAGGGCAGATTGAGGCTGTGCAGCAGGCAATGATTAGGAAGTCGTGCGCCAATCGCGCCGGATAGGCTGGCTCCCTTGTTGGTCGCACTGTCCATGCTCGGATGAACCCCTGAATGAACGACGAAAAGCACGAGAAGTCGCCGTACCTACAGCCGGAATTCACGTTGCCCCACGGCGCGCGGTTGAAGCGCATGGCGTTAATCGGGCTGGCGCACGCGGACGCGCAGGCGGGCTCGCCGAGCAAGGAGGCGATCATCCAAGCGGCGCAGGCGCTCGATCAGTCGAGAGCGCCGAACCTTCCTTTGCCGGAACCCCTTCAACCGAAACAGTCGCCGAGCGCTTCACTGGTCGTCGCGAACATCTATCGAACCTATGCCGACATCGAAAAAAAGTCAGGGGGATGAGCGCGAAGCTGAGCGCGCGTCATAGCGTTTAAAATGCCGCTAAGGGCAAGGGGCGGGCCGCACTTGTGGGAGAAGTCAATGTCACCGTTCAGAAGCGCGGCACTGGTCGTGGGATTCACGCTACACCTTGTCGCGCCTGTGTTCGCTCAGGACACGACGTATCAGCAGAATCTCGGCGGCGTTAATCCCGCGCACGTCCAGGGGCGGTGGCGATCTAGCCGCGCCGGCCTGGGGTAGCCGATGCGATTTGGCGAAGTCGCTTGCCCCTATGTGCAAGCGTTACCGTCCTATACCAGTTTGGAAGGTAATTGCGGAGAGGCGAATGCCAAAGCTCCTAAGGTCAAGCGAAACGGCCGGTTGCGGCGCGACCATTGAACTGGACAGCAAGGAGGTTGTGTACGTATCTATCGCTCAAAGCGGTGTCATAGTTCGTTTGTGGGATATGCATGGAGGCTTCTTCAAAAGCTTTATAACCAACTTTACCGGCCATCTGCTGTATAACGAGAAGAATGTCTACAAGAACACGCAGACCGGTATGCAATTAAAGCTTACATTTCCCCAACAGGCTCCGGAACTCAATTTCACGAATCCTGTGTTGTCGGCATTCTCAAACGCAATTTGGAACTGCCCTTCCGCTGCTAGGGTGGCCGCTGTTCTCAACGAAGCCGCACTAAACGCGCCCCCTGCCGAAGAACTGGCGGAACGCATCGCTTTGATGCAAGCCGCCGACACTGCGCAGTCTCGGGCTGAGCGCATTGCCCGCTACGATCTGTCAAAGCGCCCTTTCACCCGAGCCATGCTCACCCTTGCAGCGGAATTAATCTATGAGGATGATAAAGTAATTGGTTCTGTCGGCCTTGAGGAGCCAAAGACGCTTGACGCCGAAATTGACCGAGCGGTTTTGCTTGTCGTGACAGCGATTGTCGGGAGCGCCGCTCTAGGCGCAACAGGGGGGTTATTGACGCCTGGCAACCCGCATAATTTCTTAGTCGCTACGTTCGCATTCATCGTGCTTATGTCTCTAGCAAACTCGTTGAAAACGGAAGGATACAACTATATGAGCCCAGAACACTCTATTGCGGTTATTAACGTTTTGTTCATCGGGTTGAACCAGAACGAAACGACAACGATCTTCAAGGATGGGAGCACGTTATTGTTGAGGTTTATTAAAGAGCAGGAAACTTCGCAACCGGTACGCGAGTTTGTTGATAATATCACTCAACTTACCTATTATTATGTGATCGACAAAAGTGCGCGATATAAAGACAAAACTCAAAAACTGTTTCAATCGCTCCTTAAATCACTCATTGCTGTCGCCTAGATACGGTTCAGTTCGCCGTTTGGGGTGCCGGAATAACAAGGCTCTCCGAGGGCGATTTGATAGAGTTCTACTGCGCCTTCTTCTCGCCCCGCCCGCCGCCTAGCGAGCCATCGGGGCGCGCTCCGTCCCGGCGCAACCGAACCTAGGATCGAGCCATGTCGACATTCAATTTCAAGGGTGCAAGCTCGAACGCTTATGTGTATCGCCTTACTCCTGTTATAGAATTTGACAGGTTACCTCTCCAAGCGGGCAACTACATACTTGCGTCTGGCAACGCCGCCAACCCAGTACCGATATTCATTGCCGCTGCTGAAAACATCAGGAATGACGTTTCGGAACAGATGGCGTCAGGTCTATGGAACCTCGCGCAAACCGTACATAATGCGACACTACTTTACTTTCATGTCGATCTGGGAATGAATGGTGCACGGCGTCAGGCTGAGCTGGACGATCTATGTCTCTATTATGCGCCTCCGATGAATACTGATACATAGGCCTTGGCAAAAACCGTGCTCTCGAAGTGCTTTATGATATTCATGCTCGACTGGCTGGAAAGCCCCGAGCTCCGTCGGCGCTGCTAAGCCGGACTGAACAAAGGGGAGCAGCGCCACGCTCTCGCTCAGGCTATCTGCACGTTCAAGCAGGGGCCGAAGGCTGGCCGAAGGCCCATCCGTGTAAAAGCGCACGCAAAGGAGGGCCACTTTCGGGCTTTGAGAGTTGATTTCGGCATTTTTGGCTGGTCAGGGCCGCGCGGGGCCGGTTTGTTGCGTGCAATAATGGCGTGCAATGAGAATTGCACGTTATAACGCGGCTCTGAGTGGCATATTGCACGCAATAAACGGGGGGTCTAACATGGGGGATGACTTTGCGTGCAATACATGCAGTCGACGAAAAATCCTCAGCGGAGCCGGAATGGATGGCGGCCTCTCTGGAAATGAGCGACCTCGAACTCGGCCTTCAGGCGCTCCCCGGCGGCCGATCAGACGGCCGGCGCTAACCCCACCCGCAACATTGCGTGCAATACACTACCGTGCGCTTTTACATGGATGGGTCTTCCGCCCCTGAGCGAGAAACCCGGTGTGGTCCGATTAAGGAGACGATAATGACTGGCGGTGAACTGGGGGGCGGCTCCGAGATCGGGGGCGGACATCAAATCAACACCGGCGCGGACGTTGGGGCCGAAATCGGCGGCCCAATCAGCGGCCCCGCCGAGATCGGCGGTCAGGAAAGTGGGGTTGGTTTTGAAACTGCCGAAATCGTCGACGTGCCGGCCATGGGCGCGGACGGGGACCTGACCGTTCTTGAGACTGTCGATCTACCTGATCCCGGGGGCGCGGACCTCATCGTCGACGGTGCGCAGGCGGAGCTGCCGACCGAGCCGTCAATCACCGAGCCTTCGCAGGAACCGGTCGATGCCGAGACTGTCGACGGCAATGCCGGGGATGTGACCGGCGACGCGAATTCTCCGGACCGGGCCGACACTCGGCTAACGGAAAACATCGAGGCGATTCCCGCGGAAGAGACCAATCCCCAGCCTGCAGAGACAGCGGACACCGCGGACGGCGATCTGACCGTTCTTGAGACTGTCGATATACCTGATCCCGGGGGCGCGGACCTCGACGGTGCGCAGGCGGAGCCGCCGACCGAGCCGTCGGTAGAAGTCGATTCGAACGCGACGTCCGAGGGTGGCGACATCACCGAGCCTTCGCAGGAACCGGTCGATGCCGAGACTGTCGACGGCAATGCCGGGGATGTGACC
>NZ_JBKQOU010000047.1:0-8887 GCF_052145335.1 Rhodoblastus sp. | reverse complement strand
GGGGCTTGCCCCGCGCCGCCCTCTGCCGAGCTTCGATCTTTCTCAAATACGTCTCACAAGCCGACCTGATCGTCGGAGCAGGGCCATTTGCCGCCGCTGTCGCCTGAACGCGCGCAGACGCCACATAGGCGCGACTGGCAGTAACCGCTTGGGCGAAGCTGAGGCTATTAATGCCATCGCCTTCGAACACGTCATCGGCGGTTCCGAGCGGAGCTTGCCGATAGCCGACGCCTTGCCGCCAACGGACTATCCATTTGCCGCCGCGCTTCGCCTTCCGGTAGCCTAGGTGGACGTCCGGATCGACAGCGCGCCAATGCAGCCCGATGTCCAATCCCGATCTAGCGTTGCGCGTAGTCAGGGGAGCTTCATGCAATCGCTTGCCCATCTATATTGCCGCCGTTCCAAATACGTCCAATATTCATCAAATATATCTACTCGGGTGGCTTTGGACAAGTATGGACATAATATCTTTAAAAACAACAAGATAAAGGCGCTAAGGCGAGAATTTTGATCCGGAGAACGTCAAAAGTTATGCCCTCCGAAGGCAGAGGCCAGGGGTTCGAATCCCTTCGGGTGCGCCATTAAAATCAATAAGTTGTCTGTGGACGCTACCGGACTCCGCGCTCTGGAGGGAGCAACCAGCGCGAATGTGGCGATGCAAATGTGACTTTGAAGTCAGAGCTGAGTGACCGACTCCAACTCGAACTTCTGACCTTCAGGATTTTCGCCAATCCGGATCGTTTTGTCGGTCACAAAGCGATAGGGCGGCACCGGCAGATTATAGGGAGCCGGCACATTTCGAAAAACCCTTCCGGCCAAATCGTATTTCGAGCCGTGGCAAGGACAAAACCATCCTCCAAGCCACCCGGGAGAAAGCTGGTTCTTGTTGGGCTTATATATGGGGATGCAGCCAAGATGTGTGCAAATGCCGACCAGAACGGCAAATTCCGGTTTCAAGGATCGATGCCAATTATCAGCGTAGCCCGGCTGCTGCCGCGCCAGTGAATGGGGGTCCGACAGCAGCCCGACGAGAGCGGGATCCTGCAGGGTTTTCAACGCATCCGCGGGTCGATTGACGATGAAGATCGGATGCCCCCGCCATTTGATGATGATTTGCTGGCCTGCGGCGAGCGAGCCGACATCGAGATCGAGCGGAGCCCCGGCTGCGAGCGTAGTTGCGTCCGGCTGCATTTGATCGATCAACGGCCATATCGTGGCGCCGACCCCTACCGCCGCAACCGCGCCTGTCGCTATGTAGAGGAAGTCGCGGCGGCTCCCTTTTTGAGTTTCGGCCTGTGAGGCGTCCGTTTTCAAGTCGTCCACGATCATTCTCCGGAACCGTGCATTTGGGACCGCCTCGACTCGCGAGCAGTGCGCGACGCCTAAACGTCCCGCAGATCCATGGTTTCCCGCTTTGTCTCGCCGAACGCAGCCGCTCGTCTAGGCCCCAAGCTTTTTCAGGAAGGCCCAAACCAAATGCGCAGCGTCATTCATTTTTTCCGCACGGCTGGAAGCGCCTTCATCGGAAGCGCCGATTTTAGCCGAAGTTGCTTTTCCGTCATGTATGATTCGAACCTGCTCCACCGGAGCCTTGCAGCCCGAAAATCGTTCGACATAAGCGACATCGCGATTTCGCGGATCGCTGACGACCAGTGGCGCCGGTGACTGTCCTGCAGCGCAGCCGTCCGATTTGGCAAAGAAAGCGAGGGCGGCCGGCGAAGCGGTCGCCTGGCTGTGGCCGGTGGCGATGGCGATATAGGCGAGTGGCTTTGGCGGCGCGCAGGTCGCAGCCAGATCGGGTGGCATAGTCGTATCAATGGTCGCCAAGCCAGCAATCGGCCCGAGCCCGGCGCAAACTGCGCGGATCGCCATGGCGCCGCCGGTTGAATCGCCTACTAGAAAAATCAATCGCGAATTGACAAGACCTCGCCGCTCGAGCGTGGCGGTCATGTCCCGCAACATCGCGACATCTCTTGTGGCTGCTGCTCCCACTGCATCCGACCAATGGCCGTGGATCGCATCGGGGTAGAGAAAAATCGGTTTGGCCGAATGCGTTATGGATTCGAGGCGCAAACGGTGTCGTACGCGCGCGCCATTGCCGTTTTCGCCATGGAGCACAATGACCAAAGGCCGTCGAGCGAGTTTCAAGGGGGCGTGTTCGATGACCAAAGCCGTTCTCGCCAGTCCGGCAGAATCGATCGTTAAGTAAGCGGCGGCCAGCGCCTGCGGAACCTCAGACATGGCGCAGAAGGCGGCGACAAGCATTGTGCTCCATTTCGGCGACATTGCCCGCTCCGTCCCATCCTTTTACTGTTGAATCCTGCGGCGATGCATGCTGCAGCGACTTGGCCGAGTCATGACTGGGCCGGTTTGATGTTCGCGGCAATTTGTCCGGCGATTTGCTCGCCCTTGTTGATTTCCGTCGGGGACATTCGTTTAAGCAATTCGTCTCTTTCGCTCTCGGCCGACTGATTACCCCGAAGCGTCGCATTTTCATACCAGCCATAGGCTTCAGCCTTGTCTTGCGGCACGCCAAGCCCCACTGCAAAAATCCGCCCAAGCTGTTCTCGTGCTTTAGCATCGCCGGCTGTCGCGGCTTTGCTCAGCCAGAATTGAGCCTTTCCGAAATCCTGCAGCGTCGTAGTTCCGTTCAGATAAACTGTGCCGAGCCGAGTTTCCGCTGGCGCGAATCCGTGCTCGGCAGACTTTTGAAGCAAGGCTAGCGCTTTCGCCGCATCCGATTTGGCGCCCGGATCATTGTCGTAAATATCTGCCAGCCAATATTGCGCCTTGGCGTCGCCAGCGTTGGCCAGTGGCGCGAGCAGTTTCAAAGCGGCCGCGTCATGGCCCGAACGGTAGGCCTGCAATGCGATCTGCAATTTCGCATCCGTCGTCAGATGGCGGTCGCTTTCCACGTATCGACTCATGTATGGGTCACTGAAAAGCGTGGCCGCCAGCATGGCGCCGGCGGCAGCCATAGCGGCGATCAGCGGAAACTTGTTCCCGGCGTTTCCGGGCGTTGGCTCGAACATAGCCTTGGCCTTTTGGCCTGTGGAGCGTCCGGCTCCGAGCTTCTGTAAATGCAGCAAGCGGAGGCCTGCGCCTCCGCTTTTAGCTTTACAGGGTATTACTTATTACTTGCGTGTTGTACGCCGCTATACTTGAACTCCGGCGCAGCCTTGAGCTGGTCGGCCGTGGCGTTCATGGCTGCGTGCCATTTCTTATCCGTGGAATTATAGGTGATGTTGAGCGCGGACGGGTTCACCGCGACATAATGGTCGCCCATGCCGAGGAATCCGCCGACTGCCAAGATGTAAGCCTGAACGCCGTTCTGGTCCAAGCTTATGTCCTTCACCGTGCCGATATCCTGATTGGCGTTGTTGTAAACACTCAGGCCGACGAGGTTGGAGCTCAATTTATCGCTCGAAGGAACGGTGGTGAACATGCCGATCTTCTGGCTCGAAGCTTTGCTCTGGTTGGCTCCATTCGGTTCACCCGCCTGGTAAGCAGTCACCTCCTCGAACGAATTCGGGTCGACCGAAATCATGACCGGGTTGCCGGATTTGTCCTTTGCGCTGATGAAAAACGCTTCCGGCTCGATGTTAATGTCCCTAAAGCCCGAGCGCTCAAGGCTGGACTTGATATCCTGGCGAATGCTTCCCTTGGACTGACTCTGAGCATTGTTGGGCTGTGGCTGAGCATTGCTTGTTTGAGCGTAAGCAACTTGTGTGAGGGCGAGGCCGGCTGCGGCGGCCAAGACAGGGATTTTCATTTTTTCCTCCTTATTGCGTATTAGTAAAACGCCTTATCGAAACGCAGGTTTCTAAGATTAATATTTTGTAATCAGATGGAATTTTTGAAGACTATCTACATCCAAGCGATGAGTGGAAGAGCGCAATCATGGCGCACCGAATGGCCAAGGGAAACCAAGCCCGAACTCAGCTGGAGGGATCCAGCGTGGTGGCTCCGTCGCGGGCCACGCGATGGATCGAGCATCCGAGATGTTCCGGTTTAAGCCGGCGAAGCCATGGGCTCTCCGCCAGGGCGCGTCGCATGTCGTCGAGGCCGGCCTTGCGCCGCTCGGCGATGGACGGGCGCGAGAATTCAGCGTCGCTGGAAGGGATCTGATCCCGGTCCGGGTGATAAACAATATGCACCAGATCGAGCCGCTGGCTGGAAACAGCTCATCGAGCAATTGCAGAGCGTGCCGCAACTTGACCTTTGACGCCATCGCCTGGACATATTGCGGCGTCGTGCTCGCATATCTGATCTGCTTGTCGCGCCAGGCGACCGCTTCCATCGTGTCCGGGGCCGGACCCTCGGCGCTCCACAGTCCATGATGAAAATCGTCCCGCCGCCTTGCAAAACGAGAATACAAGAGGTCTTTTCGGACAAGCTTGCGCTATCCCTTTGCGTCAGGTCGAATGATGCGTTGCCGAAACGTTTTCCTCGCGACGTAGCCTGCGACCAACACGAACGTGGCGATATCGTTCCGATGGTTTGACGGAAATCCAGTCATTTTGCCGACTGGATCACGGCGTCGGCTATGCTGCGCTTGGTGATGACGCCGCGGATGTCCTCGCGCCGCGGAACGCCGGTTCCTCCGACGACGATGGCGGCGCTGCGCCCATGCCGGTGCATGCGCTCGAACACGCGGCTGAGCAGGTCCTTTTCGCGGGCGAGGATATAGTCCCTCTGCGCCAGCGCATCGACCGTGACCGACGGGTCGCGCAAGGCTTGCGTCCAAAGTCCCGAGCGCACAGGAACCATGCCGCAAATATGCGTGGCGTTGGCGACCACGATTGGTGGCGTCACGTTCTTGCCGGGTGGAATCGCGCTGAGCACGTCAAACAGTCTGGCGCCGGGCTGGGCGACGATGAAGTCGGCTTCCATGATCGATTCGGCTTGCTGGACGAGATAAAGGTTCGCATGCCGATCCTGCGGAATGTGATGCCCTCGATGGCGCAGCTTGATCGTGTAGATCGTGTCGCCGATCAGGGCGCGGCGCACGCCGGAACCGAAGGCCACGGCGATGATCACCGGCACGATGACGGCGTAGTCGCGCGTCATTTCGAAAATCATGACTATGGCGGTCATGACGCCGCCCGTTCCGGCGCCGACCATCGCCGCCATGCCGATGATGGCGCAGGAGGCGGGAGAAAGATCGAGGTGTGGCGCGACCGCCAGCGCGCCAAATCCCACGCTGCCGCCCAATGTCGCGCCGATGAACAGCAGTGGAGAAAATATGCCGCCCGATGCGCCAGATCCAAGACTGATCGAAGTCGCCAGGATTTTCGCTGCGACCAGGATCACCAGAAGAACGGGAACGGTCATTTGCGATTCAAGGATCGACTGGATCACCCCATAACCGACGCCATTGATGAAGGGATGGCCGAAGAAGCGGGTAAAGCCAACCATCATGGCGCCGATCACGGCCATCCCGGCTGCTACCTGAACATAGGCTCCGCCGGGCAAGGCAGGGAACCAGTCTTCGAAAAACGCCAGCAGACGGATGAACGCCCAGGCCGCCAGTCCGCTCGCCGCGCCGAGCACGACGATGACCAGCAAATCCATTGGCCAGGCGCTGCTGAGCTCGGCCCCTTCGAAGCGCGGCATGATGAAAGCGGGCGCTCCGCCAAGGAGAACCCGACCGGTATAGGTCGCGGCGCCTGTGGCGATGACTACCGGCAAAAAGGTCCGATTGGAGATTTCGGGCAGGAGGATTTCGGTCGCGAAGAGAACCCCGCCGAGGGGCGTGTTGAAGGTCGCGGCGATGCCCGCGCCCGCGCCCGCGGAAAGCAGCGTGATCTTTTGCGATGTCGCGAGGCGCGCCACCCGGCCCAAGGTCGATCCCAGCGCCGAGCCGATCTGAATGATTGGACCTTCCCGGCCCACGGCGGCGCCGGTCCCAATCGAAATGGCTGAGGCGAGCGATTTCACCACCGCAACCACGCCACGGATGTCGCCGCCCTTGTAATAGATCGCGTCCATCACTTCCGCCACGCCGTGGCCCTTGGCTTCCGGCGCGAAATTCCGGACCAGGAAAACGACGATCAGGCCTCCGACGATCGGCGCGAAAAAAACCAGATCGCCCCATGGACTCGGGGGATCGAGACGGTTTGCGTCGAGAACGAACGACCAGCGTCCGAGATAGGAGAGGTTGTAAAATAGCCCGATCAGGGCTCGGAACACGGCCGACCCAACCCCGGTAAAGACGCCGATGCACAACGCCAGGAGACAGAGCCGCCAGAGCTCGACCTCGGCGCGCGGCGGTCCGCGCGCTTTCAAAAGGCTAATTCTGGGAAACCTGAGGAAGCGGATCATCATTTCTCCCGTCAGGGCGATGAATCGGAAGCCTGACTTTCACGAAACGCGCGCTCGAGCGTCCCGATTGCTCGCGCCAAAAATCTTTCATAGCAAAAAACCGCGGCGCCGACATACGCGGGCGGGTGACCGCGCTCGCACGTTGGCCCGTCAATATTGCGTAACCGATCTCGCCCGTCCGCGTTGAGGCGTTTTTCAGCGGGCGAGACTCATCGATGCCGCCATTTATTCCCTACTGCGGTCATGCGCCTGTACCGGGAGCGCTGGCAGATCCCCATCTTTTGGCCGCCCTCGTGATTTTTCTTGTTCTTGCTTTGATCGTTGGCGAGGCGCGCGGTCGAACGAGTCTTTTCATGATCGGCTGGGCGATGCTCTCGCTCGCCTTCGTGTCGCCCCTCTGCAATCTCAGCGTCGCCTTGTTTTCCGCGCGCGTCGGGCAGCATATGGCGCTGGATTTCGTCGCCGCTCCCCTGCTTGTCGCTGGCCTTGCTCCCGTTTTCGATCTCCAGCCGAAAGCGCCCAACAACCTTGCCCTTGCGGCCGCCAGTCTCGTTTTCGCGGCTGTCCTGTGGTTCTGGCACATGCCGGCCCCCTATGACGCGACGCTGACGAATAACTTGACTTATTGGGGGATGCACTTGTCGTCCTTGTTCGCGGCGATCTGGCTGTGGCGCGCGATTTTTTCGGCGCGCGGCTTTGTCGCCTTTCTTGCGGTCACTTTCACCGGCCTGCAGATGAGCGCGCTCGGCGCGTTCCTGACCTTTTCGCGCTTTCCGCTTTTCGTGGTCCACAAGGACACGACCTGGCCCTGGGGCCTGAGCCCGCTCGCCGACCAGCAACTGGGCGGGTTGCTGATGTGGATTCCCGCGGGACTGCTGATCACCCTCTATTCGGTCATAGCCCTGAGCCGAAACCTCGATGAGACCAGGAAGACCACGGCCGCGTGGTCTGTGCAGGGAGACGGTCAATGCGCATGAGACAGGCCCGTTTTCTATCCGCCGCTTCGCTGGCGCTTGCTTTCGTCAGCGAAGCGGCTGCGGACGATCTGCAAAAGCTCAGCCAGGACCCCGCGCAATGGGTCATGGCCGCGCATGATTACGCCAATACGCGATTCAGCGGCCTCGATGAGCTGAACGCCGGCAATGTCGGCGGCCTGCAGGTCGCCTGGATGTTTTCGCTCGGGGAAACGCGCGGACAGGAAGCGGCGCCGCTGATCATCGGCGACACGATGTATGCCATCAGCTCGTATCCCAACAAGGTCTTCGCCCTCGACGCGACAACGGGCGAGCTGAAATGGACCTACGTCCCCAATACCGATCGCGCCGCGCAGGGCGTCGCCTGCTGCGATGTCGTCACGCGTGGCGTCGCCTATGATTCTGGCAAGATCTTTCTCGTCACCCTCGACAATCATGCGGTGGCGCTCGACGCAAAAACCGGGCGCGAAGTGTGGAGCACCAAGACCGGCGACATCAATCTCGGCGAGACCACGACCGCCGCGCCCATGGTGGTGCAGGGCAAGGTGTTCGTCGGCATCAGCGGCGGCGAAATGGGCGTGCGCGGACGCGTCACCGTGCTCGACGAAAACACCGGCAAGATCGCCTATATCGGCTGTTCGACCGGTCCGGACAAGGACGTGCTGATCGGCGCCGATTTCAAGCCGCCTTACGACTGGCTGAAGGGCAAGGACCTCGGTGTCGCCTCGTGGCCCCCGGACGCCTGGAAGATCGGCGGCGGCACGCTGTGGGGATGGTTTTCCTACGATCCCGTTCTGAACCTGCTATATTACAGCACCGCCAATCCCGGTCCCTGGAACGCCGAGCAAAGGCCCGGCGACAACCTTTGGGCAACGACGCTGTGTGGAGCCTCAACAGGTTGTGTCCCCGGTTAGACCGAGGCGACTGATGGGCGTTTGGTATTTTATGCCGCCGTGTGGACGATGCCAGTTGTATCTGTGCATCCAGTGCGGCAGCTCCGCAGCGCGCTGATCGGATGATGGATGGGCCATCGCATAAGCCCATTCCCGCAATGCCGTCTGGATGAAGCGTTCGGCCTTGCCGTTGGTCTTGGGCGTATAGGGCTTGGTGCGGATGTGCTTGAGGCGCAAGCGCTTGCAGGCTCTGGCAAAGGCGAAGGATTTATAGCAGGAGCCGTTGTCGGTCATCACGCGGGTGATCTTGACGCCCAGGCTCTTGTAATAGGCGACGGACGCTTTCAGGAACTCGACGGCGCTGACCGCCTTCTCATCCGGCTTGATCTGGGTGAAAGCGATGCGCGAGGCGTCGTCGATGCAGACATGGACGAACTCCCAGCCGACGCCCCGGCTATTGCTCTGGCCTCTGCGGTCGCCGGTGATGCGATGGCCGACGCGCTCGAAACGCCCAAGTTTCTTGATGTCGATATGGATCAACTCGCCGGGGTTTTGCCGTTCATAGCGCTTGACCGGCTCAGCGGGCTCAAGATCGCGCATGCGGCTCAACCTGGCGCGCCTAAGAATGCGGCTGACGGTCGCCGTCGAGACACCGGTAAGCTTGGCAATATGCTTTCCGGTGAAGCGCTGGCGGCG
>NZ_JBKQOU010000046.1:0-29902 GCF_052145335.1 Rhodoblastus sp. | reverse complement strand
GCGGTTGACGCATCCCATCGCCGTAAAATCACGGCGCGGCTTCTACGATCTTCTTCAAATTGTCGAGACCGGCGCGATAAACGCCCTTCACCGCGGCGACCGAGCTTTCATCGTTCAATTCGGGCGGCGGGTCGTTGAGCATGTAGCCGCGGTAAAATGCGCCTTTCCATTCCACGGTCGAGCCGCCCTTGCCATTGTCGAGCACGGTGATGGTTGAGGTGTAATCATTCACCGGCAGGATTTTGGGATCGACCTTGGGGATTGCATATTTATAGCTGTGGCCGGACGCGTCATATTTCAGCAGCACCTCGGTGAAGCTCGGATCGCCCGGCGCCTTGAGCGTCACGATGCGGGTCGAATTTTCTTTTTCATCGTCCTTGTTGACTTCATTGCCCTTGCTGGCGGGGCTGGAAGCGACGAGGGGGTGCCATTTGGCGAGGGCGTCGAAATTCCCGACCACGGCCCAGACCTTGTCCACGGGCTTGTCGATCTCCACCGTCTCGACCAGCTTTTGCCGGGTCGGCCCATGCGCCAGCGCCGGGGTCGCAAGCGCCGCGCACAAAGCAGTCGCGGCCAGAGTCAGAAATTTCATTGCGATTCCTCCGTCATTCCAGCCGTATTCTTTCGGCTTGCCGGGATCATGTCAGAAGGCGCGCGCGACGGGAAGACGTTTGTCGGTTAACAAGCCATCGCCCCGGGGCGTGAAGCTCTTTACAGCCGCGCCGCGTGCCAGGCGATGTGGTCGGCCATGAAGCTGGAGATGAAATAATAGGAATGGTCATAGCCCTCGCGCATGTTGAGCGTGAGCGGTATGCCGGCGGCCTGGCAGGCTTCCTCGAGCAGCCAGGGCTTCAGGCCCTTTTGCAGGAAGGGGTCAGAGCCGCCCTGATCGACCAGAAACTCCTTGAATTTCTTGCCGTCGGCGATCAGCAAAGTGGCGTCGTAATCGCGCCAGGCGCTTTCGTCCGGCCCCAGAAATTTGTTTAACGCGGGCGCCGACCAGTCGCTGGTCGAGGGCTGGACGATTGGGGCGAACGCCGAACAACTCTTGTACCGCTCGGGATGTTTGAGCGCCAGCGTCAGCGCGCCATGGCCGCCCATGGAATGGCCGAACAGGCCCTGCCGCGACAGGTCGGCGGCGGGAAATTGCTCCGCGATCAGCTCCGGCAGCTCCTTGGAGACATAGGAATACATCCGATAATTTTGGTCATAGGGCGCCTGGGTGGCGTCGAGATAAAAGCCGGCGCCGGAGCCGAATTGCCAATTGTCGGGCTCGTCTGGCACATCGGCGCCGCGCGGCGATGTGTCGGGACAAACGATCATCACCCCATGTTGCGCCGCGGCGGCGCGGAATTCGCCTTTTTCCGTGACATTGGCATGGGTGCAGGTCAGGCCGGAGAAATACCAGAGCACCGGAACCTTGCCCTTTGCGGCCTGCGGCGGAACGAAGACCGAAAAGGTCATGGGGGTCTTGGTTTCGCCCGACACGTGGCGATAGACGCCCTGCAGGCCCTCATGGGATTTGGCGGTCGATACGGTTTCCATTCCAGGCTCCGGCATTGCTATTGGGGCGGTTGACGCGCCCAGACGGGAGTGAACAAGAAAGAGCGCCGGCGTTAGCGCCGACGCCCGTTTTCGCTCGGGAGAACAAATCCCGGCTCGAGAAATCAAGCCGCCAGCTTGCCGTTGGCCTTGGCGATATGCGTGGCGATGGCGTCCATCAGCGGCGGCGACAAGGCGTCGTAGGGCTCGAGGCCGATCGACTTCAGCTGGGCGCGCACTTCGCCCATCTTCGCCGGAGGGAAGCCGGATTCGATGATCGAGGAAACGAAGGCGGCGAATTGCGGCTCCTGCCAGCCGTCTTCACTCGACAATTCGGTATGGACGAAGTCCAGTCCATAGAACGGATGGCCGGTGTTTTCGATGCGGCCATACATATGCACGCCGCAATCCTTGCAGGCGTGCCGCTGGATTGTCGCCGAGGGATCGACGATGTGCAGTTTTTCGGCGCCGGCGATCACCTTGAGACTATCCCGAGGCACAACCGCGACCACGGAAAACACCGCGCCCTCCGGTTTCCAGCATTTGGTGCAGCCGCAGGCGTGGTTATGCGCGGTATTGCCGGTGATCTGTACTTTCACCGGATTATTCGTGCATTTGCAGGTCAACACCCCGCCAGCGAAACTGGAATTCCCCTTCTTTATTCCATTATCAATCGAGGGGTGAAGTTTGAGCGCCATGGCTTTCTCCTTGGGCTTTATTGAGGCGTTAGGGCTTTCCGGATCGGTCCCGGATCCGGATGCTTTGGTCCAGAGTTTCTTCAGATGGCTCAGCATCGCCGAAGTCTCCAGTTTTGGTCTTTTGCGTTTCTCCACAAAAGGGCAGTGTCCACTTTTTCTTGCCGTTTGTATCCTCGGCTCGCGCTTATGGAAAGCAAAGGCCAATATAAAACCACCATTTCAACGAAGCCTTTCGTTAAAACATCAACGTCTTGCCGAGAAAGGGTCGCTTGATGATTATGGCACAGCCGTTCCAGCTATGGCATCGGGATCGTCTTAGTTCTCTCTTATGATTTTCACATTGACATCTTAGAAATAATCGGAAAAATTGTGACCATGATCGATGGAATGCTTGGTTTTTTTTTATTGCGGCGGCGTCTATGCTGCGTTGCGGCAATAGCCGGGATGCTGATCGCCGGGCCCGCTGGCGCCGCCCCGTTGGATGAAAAGCTGCAAATCGACATCGTCTTTGTCGCTCATTCGCGTCCGCCGTCGCCGCCCTTTGTCATTGACCCGCCGCCGCCCGGCGAAGGTTTTGCCGGCGCCAGGCTCGCTGTTCAGGAAAACGCCACCACCGGCGGCTTTCTCGGCCAGAATTTTACGCTGACCGACGTCGAACTGGGCGAGGACGACAATCCGGTCGAAGCCGTCAAGGCGTTGCTCGACAAGGGTGTGCGGCTGTTTGTCGTCGCCCTGCCGGCGGACGAGGCCTTGGCGCTTGCCGATGCGGTGCGGCCCGTGGGCGGGCTGGTGTTCAACGCCGAAGCGCCCGACGATCGCTTACGCGGCGTCGATTGCCGCGCCAACTTGTTCCATACCGCGCCAAGCCGCGCCATGCTCGCCGACGCGCTGGCGCAATTTCTGGTTGTGCGGAGGTGGTCGAAAATCCTGCTGGTTTCCGGTCCCGGCGCCGGCGACGCCCTTTTCGCCGAAGCAATCCGCGCCTCGGCCAAGAAATTCGGCCTCAGGATCGTGGCGGAAAAGCCCTGGACGTACGGGCCGCTGGCCCGCGCCCGCTCCGATGCGGTGACCGAAGCCGACGCCCTGACTTTTTCACGTGGAATTGACGCTGATATTATCGTGGTTGCCGACGAGGCGGACGATTTCGGCGATTATATCCTTTATCGCACCTCGGAGCCTAAGCTTACCGCGGGCACACAGGGGCTCACGCCGACCTCCTGGCACCCGACCCACACCGCCTGGGGCGCCGAGCAACTGCAAAATCGCTTCGTGCGCATGAGCAATCGGAGGATGCGGCCGGTGGATTATCAGGCTTGGGTGGCGACGCGCGCCATTGGCGAGGCCGCGACCGCAACCCGCGCCGCCGATCCGCAAAAAATTTCCGCCTTTCTGCAAAGTCCCGATTTCAATCTGGCGATTTTCAAGGGCGCTCCGGCCAGTTTCCGCCCCTGGGACCGGCAATTGCGGCAGGCGATACTGTTGGCGCAGCCGAAATCGCTGATCGGCATGGCGCCTCAGCCGGGATTCCTCCACCAGCGCAGCACGCTGGACACTTTGGGCGTCGATGAAAGCGAAAGCGCCTGCAAGGCGAAACAGGAAACGCGATGAAACCGGCCCGCTTCGCTTTTTTGATCCTCTGCCTCGCCGCGAGCCCGGCGAGCGCTTACAAAGTTTATGTCACCAACGAAAAATCGAACAACATCACGGTGATCGACAGCAACACATTGAGCGTGGTCCAGACCGTCAAGGCCGGCCGACGGCCGCGCGGCGTCCTGGTCAGTCCCGATGGCAAGTTACTGTATGTTTGCGCCAGCGACGACGATGGCGTCCAGGTGTTCGAGACGGCGACAATGAAATTGCTGCGCACATTGCAGTCCGGCCCCGATCCCGAACAATTTGCGCTCAACGCCGCCGGCAACCTGCTTTATATTTCCAATGAGGACAGTTCCGAAGTCACCATCGTCGATGTCGAGAAGAATCAGATTATCGCGCGTGTGCCGGTCGGCATCGAGCCGGAAGGCATGGCGCTGAGCCCCGATGGCGCGGTTCTGGTCAATACGTCGGAAACCACCAATATGGCGCATTTCATCGACGCCCGCACTTTCAAGCCCATCGACAATGTGCTGGTCGACAAGCGCCCTCGCTACGCCATTTTCAGCCGCGACGGTTCAAAGCTCTGGGTAAGTTCGGAGGTCGGCGGCAGCGTCGCCGTCATCGACGCTCAGAGCCACAAGATCCTCAAGAAAATCCGCTTCGACGTGCCTGGGCTGACGGCCGAGGAGATTCAGCCCGTGGGCGTTCGCCTCACCGCCGATGGCAAGACTGCTTTCATCGCGCTGGGGCCGGCTAATCGTGTCGCCGTGGTTGACGCCCAGACGTTTGAAGTGCGCAAATATCTGCTGGTCGGCCAGCGCGTCTGGCATCTGGCTTTGACCCCGGATGAAAAATATCTGTTCACCGCCAACGGCAATTCCAACGACGTTTCCGTCATCGACGTCCCGGCGTTGAGGGTGATCAAATCCTTCCCCGTCGGCGCGGCGCCTCTCGGCGTCGCCGTTTCGCCCAATTGAGGCTCGCCATGCGCCAAATCGCGCCCTTTCCCCTATGCGTTTTTTGCGCCTTTTTCGTTTTTTGCGCTTTCGCCGCCCCGGCTTTGGCGGGCGGTCCCCCACCGGCCGACGACGATTGGCCCTGCGCGCAAAGGCGCACGGGCGCCATCAGCCGCGCGGCCGTCTGGTCCGGTCCCGACAGCCCCGAAAGTCGCTCGGAAGACGAGGCCGCCGTGGCCTCGCTCGCCCGTAAGCTGGCGTCGCGGCGCACGCCTATGGACGAGGCAGAGACCTTGATCGACAATTTCGCCAACGAGGCCGGCGCCGACAAGGACAAACGGCTGACCCGCGTTTTTGACAGTACGCTGGAGTTGATCAACAATGAGCGCGACAAGGTGATCTCCGGCATTTTGCGCTATGCGCGCGGGCAGAAGATTTTGGCGGCGAAAGTGCGCGAGGAAGCCGACAAGGTCAGCGACGCACAGGAAAACGCGGAGCCGATCGCGCCCGACGAACTGGAAAAGGCGCATCCCGAATTGAAATGGGACAAAAGGATTTTCGACGATCGCGCCCGCGCCTTGACTTATGTCTGCGAAACGCCGGTTTTACTTGAGAAACGCGCCTTCGCCATCGCTCAAGCTCTGCAGCGGCGGCTGTGAATGCGCCGCAAAATGCCTGTAATCCAAGGTTTTGTCGCTTTTGGATGGTGCGCGGCAGGCCTCCTCAGCCTTGGCTAAGTTAAAAATAATAAGTTTTCCAGCGGTTCGCGGATCGAAAGAAATTTATTTTCTTGTGGTCACGTTTTAGAGAAACTACTCTACGACGTCGACCTGCTGAGCGTCAGACTCAAAAAGGCAGGCGGCAGGGAAACGCAATACAGGGCATGATCACATGAATGTTCTGATCGTAGGCAGTGAGCAAACCGCCAATATAGTGTTAGCTGAAGGATTGAAGGCGGAAGGGTTCGACGTCACTTTCGTTGAGGAAGCCGAAGATCCCGTTGAAACCACAAGAGCGCTCAATCCTTGCGCTGTGCTTTTTGACACATCGTCGGCCGGCGCCAGCGATCTTGAAGCCTGTCGCGCCATGCGGCGCAACGGCCGAACCGAGCCTATCCTGTTTCTCAGCGACCGGCACGATCCGGCGGATCGCGCCAACGGCCTGATGGCGGGGGCCGACGATTATATCGCCAAGCCATTCGCCTTCGAGGAATTGATCGAACGGCTGCGGGCGCATCTGCTGCATCGTTCGATTTCCGACGATTCCCGCGAACGCCGCAAGGTCGGGCAATTGGTGCTCGACATGCACACACGTCAGGCGCATTTCGGCAAGGCCCATATCCGCCTGACCCAGCGCGAATCCGAACTGCTTGGCATCCTCATGGAGAACGCCAATCACCCGGTGCGCCGCGGCGATATCTACGATCGGCTCTGGGGCGACCAGGGCTGCACCTCGGTTAACGTCGTTGACGTTTATCTGGGCTATCTGCGCACCAAGTTTGCCGAAATCACCCGCGTCGGCGGGCCTTTCATCGGCACCGTGCGCGGGCGTGGCTTCATGCTCGACATGGGCGGATACAAGTGCGCGGCGCGCTGAAGCGCCGCGTTTTTTTCATCCTTTCGTCCAGTTTCGCACGCGGACGATTTTTGACCCCGTGACGTTCGCCGCCGCCGCGGCGGAGCAAGGATCAAACATGCGTACTTTCCGCCCGCTCTCGTGTGCTTTTGGCGCGACCGCCTTTGGTCTGGCGCTGCTGGCCGGCGCCGCCTCCGGCGCCCAGGAACCGCAACCCGACGCCGCCGACATCCTGTTTGAGCGCCCGCAATTGCAGGCGCTCAAACTCGGCGACAACCTCAATTACAGTTACAGTTTCCATTCGGCGGACGAGAAGATTTTCGGCCCGTCCTTCGACGACAAGATCGCGCTGACCATCGACAAGGGCGACGCGCCGGACAAAAAGCGGGTCGATGTGGAATTGTTCTCCGCCGAACGGCGCCGGGCCGCGGGGCCTTTCGACGACATCAGCGGCAATCCGCTGCTCAGCCTGGTGCTGGAGGAAAATCTCCAGCGACTCGCCAGTATTTTCCAGTCCAATCCACGCTATATGAAGACCGCGATCCGCATGGCGCTACGCAACGCCAAGGCCAGCCCTGACCACGCCGATGGCTTCGACGCCGCCGCCCCGGCGTGGAAGGTCGAGGTCGCGCCCTTCGTCAACGATCCCAACAAGGCGCGCATGCACGGGCTGGACACCCTGACCTATCGCTTCCGCGTCTCGGCGGCCGCCCCAGGCGAGATCTATGAAATCGACATTGCAGCGCGCGACCCTTCGGGGGCCGTGCTGTTCGAGGAGACCGTCCGCTATGCTGGCAAAAAGCCCTAAAGCCCTTTGCTTCCGGCTCGCCGGAAGCCATAGCCCGTCCGCCCCCTGGCATAAGGCCGCATTGGCGTTTCTGGCGCTGCTTGTTGCGCCGCTGGGAGCGGCGGCGCAGGCCCCCGCCAATGATTTTCCCACCGAGGCCCGCGCGGATTACGTGTTCGCCTGCATGGCGGCCAATGGCCAGACCGCCGAGATTTTGCGCAAATGCTCCTGTTCGGTGGATGTGGTGGCCTCGATCCTGCCCTATGACCGCTACGTTGAGGCCGAGACGATTTTGACGATGCGCCAGGGGGTTGGCAGGCAGGCGACGATGTTTCGCGCCGCCAATTTCGAGGAGCCGGTCGCCGACTTGCGCCGAGCTCAGGCGGAGGGCGAGATCCGGTGCTTCAATTGATGCTGGCGCGAGGCGATTGAGCGCTCATCGTCGCGCGCCTACAGCACGCCGCCATCCGAGGCAAAGCTCTGCGAAAATTCGCCGCCGCGCGAATCCCTCGCCTCTATGCGCACGGGCTTTCCGTTTGCGGCATAGCTGAAGCGGATGGTAGGGTCCTCGCTCAGCGAAATGCCGTTTTCCATGGAAAAAAGCTCTTCCTCGCCCTGCAACACCCGCACCGAGGTCACATACCAGGCGGGCGTGTACATGCGGGTGATCTGGTCCATTTGCATTCCGGAATAGTTGGGATGGCGGATCATCGCCTGCGCCTCGGCCATGTTTTGCGCGGCGAAAGAGCGGAAGCGCATCTTGCCGACGTTGACCCGCGCTTCCTCCGGGTCTTTCGAGGCCGGCGCGGAACAGCCGCCGGCGGCCTTGACGTAGGCTTTGACCATGTGCAGCCCGCCGCTCTCGGTCTCCGCGACGACGCGCACATAGGAATAGGAATTGACCCGCAGCCGCAATGAAAAATCGAATTCGCCCTGGTCGATGCGTCCGCGCTTCATGGTCGTGGCCAGCGGCGAGGGATTTTCATCGACGATCACCGTCGCCGCGACCACGCGGTCCCCCTTGTCGCGCGGCGGAAATTTCAGCGCCACCGGGACAAGGGCGGCGTCCTCGGCGCGGCCCGGCGCGTCGAGCGTCACATAGCCCGGCGCCTCGTCGATCATCCTGTCGCCGAAAAACATCGGTTTCAGGCCTTTCCAGGTGTCGTCTCCATTGTCTTGGCTTTCGGCGGTCTGGGAGCGGGCGCCCAAGGGCGCGAAAATGGCGGACAGCAAGGCCGCCATCAGGGCGGATTGCAACAGCAGGCGACGGGTTGGCACGGCGGCCTCCTCGAGCAGCGCGCATAGGCTGCGAAAATGGTAAAACTACGGATCGGGCGTCACGGTTTCCGTCGGCGCTTCGGCTTCGCGCCAGCCTTCAATGCCGTCGGCAAACCACAACACATGGGTGTAGCCATAGGATTGCGCCCGCTTCGCCGCATTCCACGACATCCAGCAGGCGCGCTTGCAGAAAAACACCATTGGGCGCGACAGATCGCCGCCGGTCAACCGCGTCAGCGCGCGCTTGAAATAGCTTTCGGTTTCGGCGGAGATTTCGCCACGTCCAACTTCCGGCAGCCAATGCGCGCCCTTGATGCTGACGTGCGGCTTGTCCAGCCAGACCGCGCCCGGCGCCAGACCCTCGGGGCGGGGCGCATGGGGCAGTACGTCGAGGAACAAAACGCTTTCCTCGAAAAGCGCGCGGGCCCGGGCGACTTTCAACGCCGGCTGGCCGCGCAAAGTCTCGGGAACCGGCGCCTGGTAATCGTCGAGCCGATAACCATCGGGCTCCGCGGGCGCGGCGCTGGCCGCAGCGACGCAACCGGTCAGGAAGACCACGGCGAGGCCGAGGCGCGCCAGCACGGTCATTCGTTGTCTCTTTCCTTGCGCCGGTCGTCCTTGCGCCGGTCTTCCTCGCCCTGGTCCTGGGCCGGCGCCAGCGCCGCCGCCTCGATCGGAACCAGCGGAACGCCATAATCGTGCAGAACGTTTTCGATATCGGCCTTGCGCTTGCGCAGAACGTCGTTGAGCTGGTGTTTCCATTCCAGCTCGTTGCGCCGCAATCCGAAGGCGATGCGGAAGGCCAACGCCGGACGCGTCGCGGATTTCAACGGCGCTACGCTCAGCGGCGTTTCCGACTTTTTGGCGAAATAGCCGCCGATCGGCCCCCAGAGAATCGCTGCGTCGATGACGCCGGTTTCGAGATCGTGCAGCGCTTCTTCCGCCGGCGAGGCGTAGCGGCGGTCCACCAGCAAGGCGTAGGTGCGCGCCTTGGCGACCAGGCCGAGGCGCAACAAATGATCGGCGGGCGGCGTGGCGGCGATGACGCCGAGCTTGACTTCGGCCAGTCGCGGGTCGTCCAGGCTCTCGACCTTGTCCAGTCCCGAACCAGCGCGCGACACCAGCACATAGGTCGAGGCGTAATAGGGGTTGGAATGATCGACAATATCGGCGTCAGCCGCATAGCCGATAATCAGGTCGCACATATCCTCGCCGAGCGTGGCGCGGACGAAGCCGGGGCCCTGCGGCATCCAGTAATAATGCAGCGGCAGCTTCAGTTCATCGGCGACAATTTCGGCGATCTTGTTTTCAAACCCCTGTTTCGCCCGGTTGGAAAAAGGCAGGTCGGCGGGAGCGGCGCAGACGCGCAAACGATCGCGCGAGACAAGGTCCGGCCTTGTCTGCGCGATCGCGCCTCCGGAAAGCAGCGCCGCCACTGCAAGCAGCGCCAGGCTGGTCAGGCGAGGCATCGGCTCAGCTCGGAGCGCCCATGCAACCGTCCTGGGCGTCCTGCCAAGCCTTGGGCTTGGGCTCGTGACCCGCCGGGCGGCCGCGATCCAGGGCGTTAGCGGAGCGCGCCTTCAAATAGGTGTAGATGTCGTCGATGTAGCACATCACGTTTTTATTCAGGCCAAGTTCGGGCATGACCTTTTCCTGGCCATTTTCGAGATTCTTGCGACCCTGTGCGACGGTGGCGACGAAATCGGTATAGGACATCGTTTTCAGCGTGTCCTTGAGCGCCGGCGCATAGGTGGAGCCCATGCCGTCCGGTCCATGGCAGACGTGACATTCCGAATGATAGCGCAGGAATCCGGAATAGGTGTACCAGTCGGTCTTGCCGTCCTTGTCGATATTATAGGTGGGATCGCCATTGGCGTCGCTATATTTTCCGTCCGCGTTCGGCGCTGCGGGAAGGGGCTCCGCCTTGGCGGCGCATAGTCCTAGGACGGCGCAAAGGGCGAAGAGGGGGACGGCGATGCGTATTTTTCCGGTCCGGCGGGGGGGATGATTTTCGGCGAGATCGGTCACGACACTGATTCCAATCGACTCTGGAGCGCGAGCCTTTTTGCTGCGTTCGGCGAAGAAGGCCCGCGGCTTTGGCGCAAGTTCGGAAAAAGAAGCCAGGCGGGCTTTGAGCTCCGCCTGGCTGGACTTGGCGTCAGGCGATCATTCGGGGAGGGCGAAGACCGTCAGAGCGCCGCCAAGCGCGGTGTAGTTGCTGAGGGCCGCATAGCCTCCGACCGCGCCGAGACCGGCGTGAGGATCGGCGAGGCCCGCCGCAAGCCCGATGCCGGCCCAGCCGCCGACGCCGGACAGGACCGCCACATATTGCCGGCCCTTGTGCTCATAGGTCATGACATTGCCGATGATGCCGGACGGAGTCTTGTATTTATAGAGCTCCTTGCCCGTCTTGGCGTCGACCGCCTTCAGGTAGCCTTCCAGCGTGCCGTAGAAGACGACGTCGCCGGCGGTGGCCAAGGCGCCCGACCAGACCGAGAACTGCTCGGGGTCAGACCAGACGATCTTGCCCTTGGTGGCGTCCCAGGCGATGAAATTGCCCATATTCGAGCCGCCTGGCGCCGGGAACATCGTCAGGGTGGCGCCGACATAGGGCTGGCCCGGGGTGTAGCTCACCCGGAACGGCTCGTAATCCATGCAGACGTGGTTGGTCGGCACGTAGAACAGGCCGGTTTTGGGAGAGAAGGCGGAAGGCTGCTCATCCTTGGAGCCGAGCGCCGCCGGGCAGATGCCCTTCGAATTAACGTCTTCGCCGTTCGCTTCGGTCGAATATTTCGAGACGACCTGAGGCCGGCCATAGGTGGGAGAGTTCTTGTCCATGTCGACCTTGGTCGCCCAGTTCACCGCCGGATCGAACTTTTCGGCGACCAGAAGTTCGCCAGTGACGCGGTCCAGGGTGTAGCCGAAGCCGTTGCGGTCGAAATGCACCAGCAGCTTGCGATCCTTGCCGTCGATCTTCTGGTCGACCAGCGGCATTTCATTGATGCCGTCGTAATCCCATTCGTCATGGGGGGTCATCTGATAGACCCACTTGGCTTCGCCGGTGTCGGGATTGCGCGCCCAGATGGTCATCGACCATTTATTGTCGCCGGGACGCTGTTTCGGATTCCAGGTCGAGGGGTTGCCCGAGCCGTAATAGACCAGGTTCAGGTCCGGATCGTAGGAATACCAGCCCCAGGTGCAGCCGCCGCCGGTCTTCCACTGGTCGCCCTGCCAGGTCTTGATCGACGAATCCTTGCCGACCGGCTTGCCGAGCGAGGTGGTTTTTTCCGGATCGACCATGATCTGATCGTCCGGGCCTTCGGAGTAGGCGCGCCAGATGCGCTTGCCGGTCTTGAGGTCATAGGCGGTGACATGGCATTGCACGCCGAATTCGCCGCCGGAAATGCCTACCAGCAGCTTGTCTTTCACCGGCAGAACCGTGGCGGTGTTGGTCTCGCCCTTTTTGGGATCGCCATTGGCCACCGACCATTCGACCTTGCCGGTCTTGGCGTCGAGGGCGACGACGGTGGTGTCGGCCTGGTGCAGGAAGATCTTGCCGTCCGCAAAGGCGAGGCCGCGGTTGACGGTGTCGCAGCACATCACCGGAACGACGTTAGGATCCTGCTTGGGCTCGTATTTCCATAAAATCTTGCCATCGTTGTTGAGATCGAGGGCATAGACGATGTTCGGGAAGGGCGTATGGACATACATCACGTCGCCGACGACCAGCGGCGCGCCTTCGTGACCGCGCAGCACTCCGGTGGAGAAGCTCCATGCCGGAGCGATCTTGGCGACATTGCTTTTATTGATCTGATCGAGGGCCGAATAACGGGTGTTGGCGTAATTGCCCGCCTGCATCACCCATTGCGCCGGGTCCTGGGAGCCTTTGATCACCGAATCATTGGCGAACGCCGCCGTAGTGAGCGCCAGCGAGCTAACGGATATAATTAATGTGCACAGCCTTTTCATGGTTCTTCCTCCAATGCGCCGCCGACCGCAGACAGCCTGCCGCCGCCAAGTTTTTGGCCGGTTCTTTTTTGTTTTTTGACGCCGTCGGCAGCAAGCGATCAAAACCGGGGATCCCGCTGAGCTTAGGCGTGGTCATTATCTTATGACCTCGAGAGGCTAATCTCTACCGGGGACGGCGGCAACTGTGCAGAAGGCTCTAATTTTTTATAATTGCCTTAGAACGAAAGAGATTGCGATTTAAATTCATGCTGCGCTGCAATAAAACCGAAAATAACTATTGCCATTCCAGTTCATGATAGGCGGTGGTGGCGTTGCGCGGGTTGAAATCGTCGAACAGCCGCCATTTGCCGCGTTCGCTCGCAGCGGCGGACTCGGCGGTCTGACGGATCGTCTCGCCCTCGCGCACAGCCTCGCCGACATCGTCACGCAGCCGGCGCAGATAGGCCTCCTCGGCTTCCGCGGCGTCAGGCCAGGCCATGGCGGCGGGACCATGCCCGGGAACCACCAACCTCACGGGCCGTTGTTTCAGCTTTCGCAGATTGTCGAGCCAGCCGGTCAATTTACCGTCCAACGCTGGAATGTGCCCTGAAAACAGCAGGTCGCCTAAAAACATGGCGCCAGTCGTCTCGTCGGTGATGGTGATGTCGGTATTGGTATGTCCCGACGGCCAGGATTCGAGTTTTAGCCGCCGGTCGCCGAGATCGATCTCTTTTTCGCCATCGACGAGCAGCGTCGGCGGCACGATCTGCGTTCCGGAGAAATTCTGCTCGCCGAGCAGGTGTCGCGCGGCGTTGAGGTAATCCTCGCCATGGGCGGCCATCGCCGCAGGCAGGGCGTGGTGGCCGACAAAAACCGGATGGTCGTCGACAAAGGCCGCCGCGCCGAGAGTATGATCGGGATGGACATGGGTAAAAATGACATAAAGGATTGGCTTGCTTGAAATGGCGCGGATGGCGGCGCGCAATTTCCGCCCAGCGGCCAGGCTCCCGCTCGTGTCGATCACGGCGACGCCATCGCGTCCGATAATGAAACCGGAATTGCTGATTTGGCCCGCGTTTTGCTTGTCGGTCAGCGCAATGACGCCGGGCAGCACATAGACGCTCGGCGCGATTTCCATGGCAGCGGACGGCGCCGCTTGTGTCTCTTCGGCTGCCGTGGGACCAGCGATCAACGCGACGAAAACAACAGCTGCAATTAGGACAGAGAGGAAATTGCGTTTCATGCTTGGCGCTGCGATCGCGGCGGGGGGACTGAAACGACAGGCGCTTCCATGCCTGGCCTCGGGAGCAGTTCGCGTTTCGTCAGAAGGAAAAAGATATGTCCGTCTTCACCGCCGTGATTCTCGTTTGCCAACTCTCCACCCCGCCTCAGGCCTGCGACGAGGCGAGCGCCATCGACGTGATTTCCACCCAGGCGCCGAATGAGCTCGTCTGCATGCATGGCGCGCAGGAAGTGGTGGCGCGCGGCGCCCTGCGCGAAGGCGTCGGCGATACGCTCTATGTGAAGTCGCTCTGCCGCAAGGGCTGAACCGCCTCTGCTTCGCAGATTAGGACGTCCGCGAATTCGGCTCAAACGTTTTTTGCAGGCTCGGCCGGCGCCTTTTCTGAATTTGTTCTTAATGAGGCCGCCAGTCGTTGCGCCGGAAGCGGGGCCCTGCCTTTAATGGGTGCGAAGATTGTTCCCAAAAAAGGTTGTTCCCATGAAAACGCGTGCGGCGGTCGCTTGGAAAGCCGAGGCTCCTCTGACCATCGAAACCGTCGATCTCGAAGGGCCAAAAGCCGGCGAGGTTCTGGTCGAAATCAAGGCCACAGGGGTGTGCCACACCGACGCCTACACTTTGTCGGGGCTTGATTCGGAAGGTAAATTTCCCGCCATTCTCGGTCACGAGGGCGCGGGGATCGTGCGCGAGGTCGGCGCTGGCGTGACGTGGGTCAAGCCTGGCGACCATGTCATTCCGCTTTACACGCCGGAATGCCGGCAGTGCAAAAGCTGTCTGTCGCAGCGCACCAATCTCTGCACCGCCATCCGCTCCACCCAGGGCCAGGGCCTGATGCCCGACGGCACCAGCCGTTTCTCCTGCGCGCCGGCCGGCGGAAGCAACGACATCGTTTGGCACTACATGGGCTGCTCGACTTTCTCGAACTTCACGGTCCTGCCGGAAATCGCTCTCGCGAAGGTGCGCGAGGACGCGCCTTTCGACAAGATCTGCTACATCGGCTGCGGCGTCACCACCGGCATCGGCGCGGTGGTCTATACCGCCAAGGTCTGGCCCGGCGCCAATGTCGTGGTGTTCGGCCTCGGCGGCATCGGCCTGAACGTCATTCAGGGCGCGCGCATGGTCGGCGCAGACAAGATCGTCGGCATCGATCTGAACCCCGGCAAGGTTGAAATGGCGAAGAAATTCGGCATGACCCATTTCATCAACCCGAACGACGTCGGTCGCGACAAGGTCGTCGAGGCCATTGTCGACGTCACCGGCGGCGGCGCGGATTTCTCGTTCGAGTGCATCGGCAATGTGCATACGATGCGGCAATCGCTGGAATGCTGCCATCGCGGCTGGGGCACATCGGTCCTCATCGGCGTCGCGCCGTCGGGTCAGGAAATCTCCACGCGACCGTTCCAGCTGGTCACCGGCCGCAACTGGCGCGGCTCGGCCTTCGGCGGCGCCCGCGGCCGCACAGATGTGCCGAAAATCGTCGACTGGTATATGGAAGGCAAGATCAATATCGACGATCTCATCACCCACACCATGCCGCTCGACAAGATCAACGACGCCTTCGACCTGATGCACAAGGGCGAGTCGATCCGCTCGGTGGTGATCTATTGATCTCCACCCGGAGCGCGGAAATCCGCCTGCTCGCTGGATATCCATTGTTCCCAGGCCGCGCCTCCAGCGCGGCTTTTTTCCTGGTCTTATATTGCGTCGGTTGGCGATTTCGGCCGAACCCTGCCTGGAGGGCCTCCAAAGCCCCGCGCGGCGCGCTCTTTGAGCGCGCGCTTACGGCGCGCCGCTGAGGACATGCTCCTCAAGAAGATATTTCAGACCGCGATCCCAGGATTGATCGCTGTTGCCGCGGATATCGACGCTGCCGCCCTTGAGCGTCTCGCCGGTCGCGGCGTCCTCGATGCGGATATTGAGGTTCAGGATCAGATTGCTGATCTTTTGCGCCCAGGCGACGATGGCGATCTGTGCGCCGGCCTTTTTCGCCAACTCGGCTTCGCAGCCGTTGCAGTCGTGGATATCCTTGACGGCGTCGATCTGGGTTTCGATCGGAGCCAGGTCCACGACGCGATATTGGCCGGACTTTTCCAGCGCCAGTTTCAACTCCTTGGTCATGCGTTGGACTCGCGCGGTTTCCTCGGGCGAGGTCTCTTGCGGCGAGGAGTTGACAAATACCGCATCGAAGACGGCGGCAGTCTTCGCCTCGTCCGCCCGCGCGCCATTCGCCGCGCCGAGAGCAAGAGCGGCCAGCAGGGCCCGTGTCAGAATCTTTTTCACGCGCATGGCCGATCCGTCCCGAGGCTGGGGCAGGGCGCCTCGCCCTGCGTCATGCCAAGCTATCACGGCGCCGGCTTTGGGCAAGCCGCTGCTTTCCTGGCCATCCAGCGCGTCGAGATGAAGCTCTCGAAAGGAGTTCACACGGGATCCTGTTGCGACAGCGCTTGGCGTTGGGGCCGTCGCGCATTGTGTAGGCCTCGGGCAACGCGGGATCGTCCGCTTGGCCAGGGCGATGCGACGGTAACGCTCGGATTGCTGGAACAACGGGCCGATCATGTGATGAAGCCCGCGCGAAGGACAGGCCGCAATCAGCGCATGATGAAATTCCCTATTGCGCCTCCTTCCCGGAGGCGCGGTCAACTTCGCTAAAATGCCGGGCGAACTTGCCTTCGAAAAGCGGAATGTCCCTATGCGGCCACGTCCCCTCCCGTCCGGGCCAGACAAGCAGCAGCGGCTGGCCATCGACCTCGACCTCCGTCAGTCGCCTTCTCATGAAGTCGCGCGTCGCGGGGGGAAGAATTTGGTTTGATCAAGTTTTTGTGATCAGGGGCCCGGGGCGAAATTCATCGAATGGTTAGAGTCCCGCCCCGAAAATTCGTCGATCATATTAATAAGGACGCCGCTTGCGCTTATAATACCGGCTTCCGCAGCGCGACTCTTCTTCGCCGCCAGATTTCGGGAGAGCGCCCTGTCCGCCTTTTTTCGCCTTCTCTTGATGGTTTTGACTTTACTCACGGCTCAGCGGGCCGTCGCCAGGGAAGCGCAAAACGCCGGCCCGGTCGATACGGCTTTGATCGTGTCGGTGGATGTTTCCGGGTCGGTCGACGACGGCCGTTATGCCCTGCAAATGGATGGGATCGCGCGCGCACTGGAGGACAATGCGGTGATCGCGGCGATCCTGGGCGGCCGGCGCGCCAGTATATTCTTCACGCTGGTCGAGTGGTCCGAGCGTCCGGCGATCTCCATTCCCTGGACGCGGATCGCTTCGCGGGAGGATGCGTTGGCCCTGGCGGCGCAGGTGCGGCGGACGCCGCGCCAGGAGGGCGAATTTACCTGCGTCGCTCATATGATGAAATTCGTGTCGGACCTGGTCGTGACGACGAAGCCCGCACCCGCTGGCCGTGTCGTAATGGATGTCTCGGGCGACGGTATCGACAATTGCGACGGCGAAGAAGCGACCATCGCCAATCGCGACGCATTGGTCGCGACGGGCATGACGATCAACGGCTTGCCGATCAATGAGGGCGACCCGTCGCGGCCGCTCGGCGGCGGGGCCTTTCGTGCGCCAGGGCGGCCTTTCGAGCAGCGCAAGTTCACGGGCGAAATCAAAACGTTGGAGCCCTGGTATGAAAAGCATGTGATCGGCGGCGACGGCGCATTTCTCTTGCCGGCCAATGGCTACAAGGATTTTCGCCACGCAATTCGCCGGAAATTCGTCTTCGAGATCAGCGGCCGTCGAACGCCAGGGAATAGCCGCCCCAACGCCGAACGCGCGGACTTCCCAGGCCGATCCGGGCGCGTCTCGCCTGAGCTGGCTTCGACGCGGTGAAAAATCTCGGGCGAACGATCAGCTGCCGAAAACAACTCGGCGGAAGCGGGCGAGGGCGAAGCTGAAATAGACCGCGCCGACGACCGGCATGGCCGGCAGCGGCTTCCGCACCAGCGTGATGTCGGCGCCGCGAAACAGCGCGGCCTGCGCGAAGGTCAAGGCGCTTCGCTCGCCGCCACGCTTTATGAGCGCATTTCGACGTCAAGATCGAACGCGCCAAGTCGGAAACGATGAGAGGGTCAAAACTCGCCGCCCATGCGTGCAAATACACCAGTTTGAAATCTAACCCTCCAACTCTTGAAGTTGAAAGGTTTCTTCGCGTCGGCGGGTTTCCGGACACTCTCGTTGTTCCTGCAATGCCTCCGAGCGGCCGGTTTCCGGCTTTAGGCGCGAACGTCCTGATCTACGTCGTCTTTTTTTTGCCTTGCGCATTCCGTGAGCGATGCAACTTTCGCCGCTTTCCTTTGTTAGTGAATCAATAAATGGCGGCCGCCTGTCGCGCCTCGTCCATGCCAGCCGCCAAATAATAATGAACAGACGTGCGTCGCTTACGCGCGATTGCGGGTCGCCCGGACGAGGCTTGGCTCTGGTCAATGGAGCGATGCGATGTGTGACTACTCACTGGAAATGTATGCATCCCGTCCTGCACGTGAGGGCGAAATCTATGTAACGACCCGCTTTCCAAGCGGTTCGATTGGCCTCGCGGCGCCGGGCGATTGCACCACCGCGGTATGCGTTTCCTATGGAACGCAGCTGAACCTTGAAAATCTCCCGGCCGATCTCCAGGAAACGCTCAAGGTCTCGGCGTCCGAAAAGATCGTCTTCACCCGTCTCGAGAGCGGCCTGCATCATGACGGCATCAAATTCGCCAATGGTAGCGAGATGCCGCTGCATCGTCTTGGCGCCGGTGTGCTGGCCAGCCTGGTCGACGTCGAAAAGCCGGTCGCGAAGGAAATCGTGCACGAAGAGCGGGTGGTTGAGCTAGAACCGGCCGAGTGAGTTTTTTTGCGTACCGCGGCGGCTTCCCGGAGTTCGCCGCGGCAAATCAAGCGTTTCGGACCACGCAGGCTGACGCCGCTCGCGGGGCGTTAGCTTTGTTGCGCTCATCGAACAAGACCGCGGCTATTTGCGGCCGGTGGGCCCGCGATGGCGGCTCCGCCCGCGGCGGGAAGGAAATTCTTCGCCAACCGGTGATAGAGGCCCTCTCTGCTCAATAATTTGGAGACGCCATTGGCGACGAGGGCCGCCGCCATCAGGGGGATCATCATGGCATGGTCGTTGGTCATTTCGGAAACGATGACGAAGGAGGTGATTGGCGCCTGCACGACGCCGGTCAGGTAGGAAACCATGCCGATCAACGCGAGGGCGCCGAGCGGGACGTGGGGGAAAGCCAGGCTCAGGGCCGAGGCCAGGCCAGCGCCGATGGACAGGGACGGTGAAAATATGCCGCCGGGAATGCCGCTGATCGCGGAAAGCGTGGTTGCGATGAATTTCAGCGGCGCGAACCAGTAGTCGATGGCGCCGTCGGCATGAACAACGGTCCTGGCCTGGGAATAGCCGGTGCCGAAGATTGAAGCGTCGCCGTTGAGGCCGCACAGCGCCACGCCCAATCCGCAGATCATGGCGAAGACGACGGGGCGGCTTTTGATGGCGGCGCCGGCGCGTCCCGGCAGGGCTCCGGCAAAGAGTGCGAGGATCAGGATGAACGTCCCGCCCATCAGGCCGCCGGCGACCGCGCAAACGAAAACGGCGATCCAGGCCACGCCGAAGGGCAGCGTGGCCGAGGTCGAGCCAAAATAAGAATAATTGCCGACCAGCGCCAGGGAGGTCAGGCCGGCGGCGATCACCGCGCCAACGATGAGGCCGCTGGTGCGCGATTCGAAGGACCGGCTCATTTCCTCGATTCCGAACACGATTCCGGCGAGCGGCGTGTTAAAGGCCGCGGCTATGCCCGCCGCCGCTCCAGCCAGGAGAAAGCCGGCCTGTCGATAGGGCGAATAACGGCCCAGGGCGAACATGATCGCGGCGCCGACCTGGACGGTCGGCCCTTCGCGTCCTGTCGAGGCCCCGCAGAGCAGTCCTAGCGTCATGACGATGATCTTGCCGAAGGCGACGCGCAAGGAAACCAGCGGCGTGCGCGCCGCCTGGTCGTCGATCCGCAGCGCGGCGATCGCCTGCGGGATGCCGCTGCCTTGCGAGTTGGGAAAGACATGACGCACCAGCAGCGCAGCCAGGCCAAAGCCGAGGGGCGTGATGACGAGTGGAGCGTGGGGCGCCAAAAAGAGGAAGTGTTTAAAAAGATGCTGGGCCCCATCGGCCATTCGGGCCATAAGCACCGCCGTGGCGCCGACTATGACGCTGCCGGCGATAAAGATTGCGCGCCGCGTCCAACGCTTGGCGGCAATACGCGAACGCCACGCCAGGTGGGCGGCGTAACGACCGAAATTCTCGTCCATTTTGCGGAAGGCTCCCCCGTCGCGCACGCTGTCCAATTTGTTTAGGCGAATTGCGGGCGTCGCGAAATCGAATTCGTCGTGGTTCCGGGCCGGCTGGGCAAGGCGAGGACGCTGTATTTTTTAGCTAAAATAGACGGGCGGGATGAAAAGGGGCGGTTTGGAATTAATTTCCGCGCGGCCTTGTTTTTGCCTTGAGAGAAGTTTACTTTATGTTGATCGAAATTTCGGCCGAAGACTTGGCCTTGCGTCGTGGACGCAGCTGACGACCTCCCTAGAGATATCGATATGAAATGGTCCATTGCTTGCAGTGGGCCTGGTTTAGCTTGCTTTAAGGAGAGTTACGCATGGCTACCGGCACAGTAAAATGGTTCAACGGTCAAAAGGGTTTTGGCTTCATCCAGCCCGACGACGGCGGCAAGGACGTTTTCGTTCATATCAGCGCCGTTGAACAGGCGGGTCTTCGCGGCCTGAACGAAGGCCAGAAGATCAGCTACGAGCTGACCGCCGACAATCGCACCGGTAAATCTTCGGCTTCCCGCCTCAAGGCGGAATGATCGAGACCACTCGCTGACGCGTCGCCGGCCACGGATGTAATGGCGCGGCGCGGCGCGAGATCGGGAAGCCCCGGGCGACGCCTGGGGCTTTTTGTTTAGCTTTTCAGCGGGCGAATTTTAAGAGTTTTCAAGCGAAGCGGGCGCCGCTTCGCTTGAAGAAAACGCGCAAGACGAAAACCGGAGCCTTGTTCAATCCGATTCCATCGGATCGAACAAGGGTCGGGTGGAAAAGACTTCGAAAGGACGGCTCGTGAGCGATCATTTGCGAAAACTCGAGGCGGACAAGGCGCGCCGCGACGTCCTGGCCAGCGGGCATAAATTCCCTGTCGGAACCTTTGTCTCGCTGATAGGCCGGGCGGAGCAGGCGACGTTCAAGGTCACCCGCCAGCTTCCCGACGGCGGATCGGGGCTGCAATACCGGATCAAGAACGAGCGCGAGGATTACGAGCGGGTGGCGACAGAAGCTTTGCTCAATCCTGTTAAAAGGTAGCCAGCGCGGAGAAATCCGGCTTTCCCTTTTTCATTCACCGCTCTAGAAGGCGAGCCCAAACGCCGTCGCTGCCGCCTGCGGGGAACCCATGCCGAACGCCGATCAAACGCCGCCCGTCCACGCCAAAGTCATCATTGTCGGCTCCGGTCCCGCCGGTTACACGGCGGCGATCTACGCCGCCCGGGCCATGCTCAAGCCGATGCTGATCGCCGGATTCGAGGCCGGCGGCCAATTGATGATCACCACCGACGTCGAGAATTATCCCGGTTTCGCCGAGCCGATTCAGGGGCCCTGGCTGATGGAGCAGATGCGCCTTCAGGCCGAGCATGTCGGGGCCGACCTGGTCAACGACCATATCGTCAAGGCTGAACTGGACCGCCGCCCGTTCCGGCTGACCGGCGATTCCGGCCGCGTTTATACCGCCGACGCTTTGATCGTCGCCACGGGAGCCAAGGCGCAATGGCTGGGTGGAAAGTCGGAAGAAAAATTCAAGGGTTTCGGCGTTTCCGCCTGCGCGACCTGCGATGGGTTTTTCTTCCGCAACCGACGTGTCGTGGTCGTCGGCGGCGGCAATTCGGCGGTCGAGGAGGCGCTCTACCTGTCCCATATCGCGTCGCACGTCACGCTGGTTCATCGCCGCGACTCCCTGCGCTCCGAGCGCATCCTGCAGGAACGCCTGTTCGCCCGGCCGAACGTCGAAATGCGCTGGAGCAGCGTCATCGACGAAATTCTCGGATCGGAAAACCCGCTTTCGGTCGAGGCCGTGCGACTGAAGAACGTCAAGACCGGCGCGACCGAGAAAATCGAAGCCGACGGCGTGTTCGTCGCCATCGGCCACAAGCCGGCGACAGAGCTTTTTGTTGGCCAGATCGAGATGAAGCCCAATGGCTATATCAAGACCGCGCCGGATTCGACTGCGACCAATATCGAGGGCGTCTTCGCCGCCGGCGACGTGGCCGACGACAAATATCGCCAGGCGGTGACGGCCGCGGGCCTCGGCTGCATGGCGGCGCTGGAGGCCGAACGCTGGCTGGCGGCGCAGGACTAGCCGTTTTTTTAACGCTTGGGTCCTAAAATGATCGTCTGCGGCCGTTTTGCGCGGCGCCGGGGAAAACAGGGGCTTGGCCATGAAACGGGGACTGATCGTCGATGATTCGGCGGTGATCCGCAACATCGCGGGCCGGATTCTCGAACTGTTGAATTTCTCCAGTTCCGAGGCTGAAAACGGCGCCAAGGCGCTGGAGCTTTGCGCCCGATCCATGCCCGACGTGATCCTGCTCGACTGGCGTCTCCACGGGACCGAGACCCGAGAATTTCTCCGCGCTTTGCGTGGCCTGCCCGGTGGCGGCGAACCCAGGATCATTTACTGCGCCACTGAAAACGATCCCCTGGCGATCAGCCGCGCCTTGCGCGCCGGCGCCGACGATTTTTTGCTGAAACCCTTCGACCATCGCGCCATCCAGGAAAAATTCGAGGAAAACGGCCTGATCGGTTGATTGGAGCGAATAGATCGCGAGCCTCGATCCGATTCCGAACTTCTCTTGAAATCAGTGCTGCGCTGCGTTCGTAGTTCCGGCCGACTCAGCGCCACGACAGGCGTTTAACTCCGACTCGATGGTATCGGCCGAAACCATATAAGGGGCGTCATGGCGCGGCGCCGGCCCAGCCCGGCGGTTCATGTTCTTGCGGCGCGTCGGCCATTCAGGGTATATTTTTTTGCCAATTCAATAAGTTTTTGGTGGGCCCAACTTTATGAGTCATGTCGATATAGGGGCCTCCCCGGACAATCTTGAAGCATCGGCGTCCCGTCCAAGCGCCGCCGTCGAGGCCTGTCCCATGTGTCCCGACGGAAGCTTGACGCCGTTGCGCTATGTCGAAGACGTCTCTTTTCTTCGTTGTACCGGTTGCGGAACGATTCTCGCTGAAAAGGACTTCCTTGACCGAACCATTGCGGGTGAAGCGCGAATTTATGACGACGCTTACTGGAAAGAGGAATTGTCCTCGGCGCGCGAACGCGGATTTGGCGCGTCGATAATCAGATTGGCCGAGGTTTTCGCCTATGCCCGCAGGCCGGTTCGACGTTTTCTGGATGTCAGCAGCGGCGCCGGCGTATTGCTTGATGCGACGGCGGAATTGCTGCCTGAGATCGCAAATACTTTCTGGGGCATCGAGCCCTTCCCCCCGCCGCCTGCCTTCCGCTCCCAGCATCCACAATATTGTGTCGGTTTTCTTTCCAGCCTCTCAGGTTGCTTCGATGGTGGTGTCTGTATCGAAGTGATCGAGCATCTGCCCCCACCAGTGCTTGAGAAACTTGTTGGTGAATTGGCGAGGCTTTCCGAGCCACGCGCCCTTTGGTATTTCAACTCAGCCCAGCCTGATTATGTAGAAAACATCGAGCCTGGCTATCTTGATCCTCATAATAGAGGCCATATAGCTAGCTATTCCCTCAAGGGGCTTCGCCACTCGTTTCGCAAAGCCGGGTTCACGTTGCATGCGTTGCCCGGGCGCGACTGGGCCTTCCTTGCCGAATACGGGGATAATCCGCCGGAAGACGGGAACGATCTCCTGAACCGAGTGTCGACCATGCTTCCAGAAAACCGGGACCATCTCACATCGGCGCGCTTTGGCAGCCTTCTGGTTGCTGCGGCGACCGAGAGCGCTCGTTGCTATATAGAAGCGTCAAGAGCCGCTTGGGCGATTCAGGAACTCAAGAAAGCCAAAGAAAGAAAAAAACGCAGCCTGTTCAAGGTGAGCGCCTGGTTCCATCGCTAAACGGAGGCGAATTCAGGCTGGGGTGGGGGACTACGATAAGGTTCAGGCAAATAAAAAACCCGCGACAAGGCGGGTTTTTTTTGTTGCGCCGGAAAATGTTCAGGCGGTGATGCGCTCGTCGGCGTCGGAAGGCTCGCGCAGCACATAGCCGCGGCCCCAGACGGTCTCGATGTAGTTCCGGCCGGCGCTGGCATTGGCGAGCTTCTTGCGCAATTTGCAGATGAAGACGTCGATGATCTTCAGTTCCGGCTCGTCCATGCCGCCATAGAGGTGGTTGAGGAACATTTCCTTGGTCAGGGTGGTGCCCTTGCGCAGCGAGAGCAGCTCCAGCATCTGATATTCCTTGCCGGTCAGATGCACGCGGGCGCCGCTGACTTCGACCGTCTTCTGGTCGAGATTGACGACCAGGTCGCCGGTGGCGATCACCGACTGGGCGTGGCCCTTGGAGCGGCGGACGATGGCGTGGATGCGGGCGACCAGTTCGTCCTTGTGGAAGGGCTTGGTCAGATAATCATCGGCGCCGAAGCCGAGACCCTTGACCTTGTCCTCGATGCCGGCGAGGCCGGACAGGATGAGGATGGGCGTCTTGACCTTGGCGACGCGGAGGGTGCGCAGCACCTCGTAGCCCGACATGTCCGGCAGGTTGAGATCGAGCAGGATGATGTCGTAATCATAGAGCTTGCCGAGATCGATGCCTTCTTCGCCGAGATCGGTGGTATAAGTGTTGAAATTCTCGGACTTGAGCATCAGTTCGATGCTTTGCGCGGTGGCGCTGTCGTCTTCGATCAATAATACGCGCATGTGAAGTCCTCACCCCGCCCCAAGGAATTGCGACGCCGGTCGAGATGGACGCCGGGCTAGCGGCCTTCCCTCGACGCGAGACGAGCGCCCACGCAAATCACTTCTGAAAACGCTTAATGCCGAATGGTTAACAAACAGTGATTCACTCTGGCAAGCGCCTTCGACGTTAATTCGCGTTTGGTTGCTCCGGCCCCCCGCTGGCGCCGAAAATGACTGTGGAAAAAACGCCAGCGCCGGATTTCCGGCCGTAATCGCCGGGCGTTCTTTGTTCCCGCCTTTCGCGCCGCCCATCGGCCTTCGGGTAGGAACATGGAAAGGAGTGTTAAGCATGGCGGTTAACGAAGGCTTAGCGGCAGGGCCGCTTTCCCCGGCGCGCGCAATAATTTTGGCTAAAAGTTCACCTTTTTGCCGTTGGGGTAAGGAAACGGCAACCTCCGTACGGCAATCTCGCAACGTCTCGCGGAATTTGTCTTTGGTGGCTGAAAATGAATTTCAGCCTGCGTCCCTGGAGTTGAAGTCATGAAATCGCGGGATACGCTCGTCCGACTCAAGCGTTTTCAGGTGGAGGAAAAACGCCGCCGCCTGACGCAGATCGAAATGATGATCGCGGAGTTCAACCGGATGGCCGGAGAACTCGACCGCGAAATCGCGATCGAGGAACAGAAGTCCGGCGTCAAGGATATGGCGCATTACGCCTATTCGACCTATGCCCGCGCCGCCCGCACACGCCGCGACAATCTGATGCATTCGTCCGACGAGCTGAAGGGCCAGCTCGACGAGGCGCGCGCCTTGTTCGACCAGGCCAATGACGAATTGGCCAAGGCGCAGGTGCTGGAAGGCCGGGACAAGGCGCCCGCGCTCAACGATCTGACCCGCGACGTGATGGATATGGCGGTTTTCCGCGGCGCGCGCGCCTGAACCCTGTCGCTGGGCGTCAGAACGCCCAGCTCAAACGCCCGGTCGGCGCAAGCAACATCATGCTTGCGCCTGGCGCCTTCGTGTAGCAAAGGAGGCGGGAGCGGACACGAAAAGCGTTCGCCGCCATCGGAGCGCGCAGGGCCCGGATGAATTTCATCAAACGCAACCTCGATTACATCTGGCCCGCGCTCGGGTTTGCGGCAGTCCTGGTTTCCTTCTGGCTGCTGTATCGCCAGTTCCAGGGTCAGTCGCTCGGCCCGCAGCTTGTCGCCGCCTTCCGCGCCATTCCGCCGTCGCATTATCTGCTCGCCTTGGCCTCGACGGTGGTGGCCTATGTCGCCCTGGCCTTTTACGACCGGATCGCGCTACTGCATCTCGGCGTCAGCAATATTTCCTGGCGGTTCGTCGCCGCCTGTTCCTTCACCACTTATGCGCTGTCGCATAATATCGGCGCTTCCGTCGTCTCCGGCGCCATGGTGCGTTATCGCGGCTATTCGTCGAAAGGTCTCAGCGCGGCGCAGATCGCGATGTTGGTGGCGATCACTTCCCTAACTTTTGTTCTCGGCGAAGCCGTCGTCGGCGGCGTCGCGCTAGTCTTGCGGCCGCAGGCGCTCGCCCAACTCGGCGAATTCCTCCCGTCCTTCCTTCCATCCTTCTTATCCACTTTCCTCACCGATTCAGCGACAGCGCGCATTATTGGTTTCGCGCTTCTCGCTTTGGTCGCGCTCTATTGCGTCGGCTCGGTCCTGCGTCTTCCTCCACTGACACTTTTCGGCGCGCGGATCGAATATCCGCATTGGGAAATCGTGCTGCGCCAGTTGATCGCGGCGCCGGCGGAAATCCTCGGCGCGGCGGGGATCATTTATTTCGCGCTGCCGGACGCCGGCAATCCGGGCTTCATCGTCGTCCTGGCGGTGTTCATCGTTTCGTTTTCCGCCGCTCTGGCGTCCAACGCTCCCGGCGGACTGGGGGTGTTCGAGTTGGTGTTCCTGAAGAGCATGCCCGGCGCGCCGCAGGACGGCGTGCTCGCCGCCCTATTGCTTTGGCGCCTGCTTTACCTGCTTCTTCCGCTGGCTCTGGCCATTCCCGTCATCATGGGATTCGAAGAGCGCCGTCTCGCGGAAGCGATCCTGCATCATCACCATCTCGCCGAGGAGCAGGCGGAGATCCACGCGAAATCGCGCGCCCATGACTGAATGACATTTTCGTTGACCGCGAAGGGTCGCGGTCAACGAATCCCTCGCATCAGCCAGTAGGGCGTCTTTAGACGCCCGTCTTACGGCGTGCTTTCGGTCGCATTCGCTCCTGGCGCGCTTCCCAGGCTCATGCCTGGACGGCAAGTGCGAACATAAAATCACAACGGCGCTAAAGGGGTCCGTCCGCGTCACATGCGATATTGCTGCAGGCGGGTGGTGCGCAGGCCGGCGAGGCCATGCTGGTCGATCGACATCTGCCAGGACAGGAATTCATCGACCGTCAGCGTATAGCGGCTGCAGGCTTCCTCCAGCGAAAGCAGACCGCCGCGCACGGCGGCGACGACTTCCGCCTTGCGGCGAATGACCCACCTCTTGGTGGACGGCGGCGGCAGATCGGCGATGGTCAGCGGGCTGCCATCTGGCCCGATGACATATTTTACCCTCGGGCGGTGGGGCTCGGTCATGCTTGATACTCACGTTACGCAAAGAACCCTGACTATTTTTCGACGTTATCGCGTGCGGCTTAAGAAACGCCTAAGCCAACAGGCCGAATTTTCTCGATAACGGGTTGTTTGGCTGGGAGTTTCTTGCCAAAGTCTTAGCGAGGCGACGATTGTGTTTCCCTTCGGCACAGATCAAAGGTTCGCGTTAACCGTATTGCGATGGCGAGAAATCAAACGCCCGCCGCTTCCCCGCCGGGCGCCGTTGCGTCGGCGAGCTTCCGGTTGGCTGGCCGATGTGAGGGCATCAAGCCAAATCCGTTGAAAAACGGCGCGAGAGTGCTTATTGAAAGAGGGCGTCCGGAGTGGGCGTTTGATTTTGCTCTCATCTCCGCGCATGGCCCGGCGCCATTTCCGAGCGCGAACGTCGTTTTGACGATGAGAAGTTTAAGGCCGGACCGCGAGACCCTTATTCATGACCGCCGCCGCGTCGCCATATCGCAATAGTCTCGACCTGCCCAAGCCGCCGGGTGAAACCCGCGTGGTCGTGGCCATGTCCGGCGGCGTCGATTCTTCCGTGGTCGCGGCCTTGCTCAAGGAGCAGGGCTATGACGTCGTCGGCGTCACCATGCAGCTTTACGACCAGGGAGAAGCGGAACATCGGCCGGGCTCCTGCTGCGCCGGCCAGGATATTTTCGACGCCCGCCAGGTGGCGGCGCGGCTCGGCGTTCCGCATTACGTGCTGGATTACGAGACGCGGTTTCGCGCCAAGGTGATCGACGCCTTCGCCCAATCCTACGCCGAGGGCGAGACGCCCATTCCCTGCGTCACCTGCAACCAGCAGATCAAATTCGTCGATCTGTTCGACATGGCGCGCGATCTTGGCGCCGACGCTCTGGCGACCGGGCATTATATCGCCTCGCGCGCCGACGGAGACGAGAGGGCGCTATTTCGCGCCATGGATTCCGACCGGGACCAGAGCTATTTCCTGTTCGCCACGACACGCGAGCAATTGCGGCTGTTGCGTTTTCCGCTCGGCGAAATGAGCAAGCCCGAAGTGCGCGAGCACGCCCGCCGGCTGGGCCTCGACATAGCCGACAAGCCCGATAGCCAGGACATCTGCTTCGTGCCGACCGGCCGTTACAGCGACATCGTCGAAAGGCTGGCGCCGCAGGCCGCTTCGCCGGGCGACATCGTCCACGTCGATGGGCGCAAGCTCGGCCGCCATCATGGCGTGATGCATTACACCGTCGGCCAAAGGAAGGGCCTCGGCCTTGGCGCGGCGGGCGCCGTCGCCGGCGAGCCGCTCTACGTGGTCAAGATCGACGCCGCCCATGCGCAGGTTACGGTCGGGCCGCGCTCGGCCCTGGCGACCAGGCGCGTTTTTTTGCGCGACGTGAACTGGATAGGCCCCGGGGACTTCAAGACAGCCGCGGCGGCAGGTCTGGAAATCGCGGCGCGGGTGCGCTCCACCCGGCCGCCCGTTCCGGCGCTGCTGGAAATGAAGGATGGCGAAGCTTTCGTCGAATTCCTCGACGACGAGAACGGCGTCGCGCCCGGCCAGGCCTGTGTGTTTTACGAGAACGCCGAGCCGCGGGGTCGAATGCTGGGCGGGGGCTTCATCAAGAGCGCCGAATCGGCCGTGGCCGCGCCGTCTTTGCCGCGCGTCGCCAGCGCATGAGCGAGATTCGCCGCGAAATCGCCGTGCTGGAAAATGCGCATGTCGAGGAAGCCTACGCCCGCTGGGCGCCGGTCTATGACCTCGCCTTCACCGCGATCATGGCGCCGGGACGGCGCGCCGCCGTGGCCGCCGCGCAGAGGCGGGGGGGCCTGATCCTCGACGTTGGCGTCGGCACCGGGCTCGAGTTGCCGATGTTCAACGCCGATGTAAAGCTCGTTGGCGTCGATCTGTCGGAGCCGATGCTGCGCCGGGCGCAAACGCGGGTGAAGCGCGAAAAACTGCGTCAGGTGGCGGGCCTTTGCGTGATGGACGCGACGCGGCTGGCTTTTCCGTCGCAACATTTCGACGCGGCGGTGGCGCCCTATGTGCTGACGGTCGTTCCCGATCCCGCCGCGACGCTCGACGAGCTGGCGCGGGTCGTGAAGCCGGGCGGCGAGATCGTGCTGGTCAATCACGTCGGCGCAGAAACGGGGCCGATCGCCTGGATCGAGCGCTGGCTGGGCCAGAAATCGGCCTCGCTCGGCTGGCGCCCGGAATTTCCTTGGGCGATTCTTGGGGATTGGCTGGCCACGCGCTCCGATCTGCGCCTGACGGAGCGCCGAAAAATCGCGCCTTTGGGCTTATTCACACTGGCGCGGATCGAGCGGCTGAAATGAGTGGCGGTTCCTTGACAATGCCGGCGCCGGCGGATTATAGACCGCCCACTTGAGGCGCGGACGATTGGCGCTTCGTGGCGGGGTAGCTCAGCTGGCTAGAGCACGGGAATCATAATCCTGGGGTCGGGGGTTCGAGTCCCTCCTCCGCTACCATCGTTCCCCCCGACGGCCCCCCACGCTTGGGCCTTCGGCACAAGGAGCGTAATCGACCGTTGATCTCGACGATCACCCCGGCCTCATCCGACGCCGGAACCAAAATCACCGACTTTACAAGCCTTCGCAGCTTAACCACTGCCGGACTATCCGCGTCTACCGTTCCCCGCTTCACGCTCGCGCGTAGGTCGCGAACGGTCGTGATATAGTCGGTCATGGTAGCGGTTCGGATTTCGAGATCGTCCTCAGCATCGTCGAGCGACATTAGAGCATTCCCCGCTTGGCCTGAATCGTGATGATTGGGGGATTCCCTTGGGTGTGGAAATGGGCGAATCTGCG